>JAGQWM010000100.1 GCA_020437365.1 Chitinophagaceae bacterium
ACCGTCTGACACAAAATAAAAGGCGATTTTCCTGTAAAGAGAATTTCCTAAAAAACCTTTCTTCATATTTCCAATGATTCAAAAAGCCGGATTTTCTTACCTTGTCCGAAAAAAAGATGAAAAAGATTATTTCGCTACTCTTTGTAATAGCTTTGATGATGACAACCGGCCGGGCACAAACATTATTTATGTCCCGTGATATTAAAACTGCATTCGACAATGAAACCCGTTCGCCGGATGGGAAACCCGGAAAAAATTATTGGCAAAACCATGGACATTATACCATTGATATGACCGTAATGCCACCCAATAGAAATGTGCAGGGAAAAGAATCAATTGTTTACTTTAATAATAGCCCGGATACTTTACAGGGATTGAATTTCAAATTGTTTTTAAATATTCATAAACCCGGTGCGCCAAGGGATGGTGGTGCCCTGGACGATTATTTGACTTCCGGTATCCATATCGATAAATTTCTCATCAACGGAGAAGAACAGGATGTCAATAACAGGCGTTTTACTTTTACCAACCTCGGCGTACGGTTGCCGCAGGCACTTGTACCCAAAGATTCGGTACAGATTTCTGTTGAATGGCATTATGAAATTTCACTGCAAAGCGGCCGCGAAGGGATGATTGATTCCACAACATATTTCCTTGCCTATTTTTACCCAAGGGTGGCTGTGTATGATGATTACAACGGCTGGGATCGAATGGAATTTGTAGAAAGCCATGAGTTTTACAGCGATTTTAATAACTATGATGTTCGTATTCATGTACCGAAGAATTTTATTGTCTGGGGAACCGGAACTTTACAAAATCCGGAAACCGTATTACAACCTGATTTCTTAAAAAAATATAAAGCTTCATTTATGTCAGATGATATCGTACATGTTGTAACGGCCAAAGATTTGGCAACAAAAAATATAACGACCCAAAATGAGATGAATACCTGGCATTTTACCTCCAACGATATTCCTGATGTAGCATTCGGTATCAGTGATCATTTTTGTTGGGATGCAACGAGTACAATTGTAGATGATAAAACAAAAAGGAGAGCCAGTGCACAAGCTGCTTATAATGATACCGCTTCGGATTATCATTACGTTGCCGGTTATGCGCAACATTCATTGAATTGGTTATCGCACAATTGGCCGGGCGTTCCCTATCCTTATGAAAAATCAACTGTATTTCAAGGGTATGCCGGTATGGAATATCCAATGATGGCCAATGATGAATCTTATGCCGATACCAATTTCTCCCGGTTTGTGGCCGAGCATGAAATTGCTCATACATATATGCCTTTTTATATGGGCATTAATGAAACTCGTTATGGTTTTATGGACGAAGGATGGGCAACTACTTTCGAATACCTCATTGGTACAGCAGATATGGGTGCAAAAAGAGCGGATAGGTTTTACAAACAATTCAGGGTACAAGGTTGGACCTATGCCAATTCATCTCTAGCTCAAATTCCTATTATTACACCCGGCGATGCCATTTCAGGAATGGGTTTGGGTGCCAATGAATATGGCAAAGCTTCCCTCGGTTACCTTGCTGTAAAAGACTTATTGGGTGATGCACTTTTTAAAAGATGCCTGCATGCTTATATGGATCGATGGCATGGAAAGCATCCGACACCCTGGGATTTCTTTAATACATTTAATGATGTGTCGGGGCAAAATTTAAATTGGTTTTGGAATAACTGGTTCTTCAGTACCCATTATAACGATTTGCAAATATTTTATGTACAAGGTGCCGGCGGAGAATATAGTATTATGGTAAAAAACATTGGAGGCTTTTGTTCTCCGTTCGATTTGATTACGACGTATGATGACGGCACGACTTCAACAAAACACATTACACCGGCTTATTGGGAAAATGATCAGCGTATTATGACTGTTAAGATGACTTCGCAAAAGAAAATACGTTCATTTAAAATTGATGGTGGTATTTTTATGGATGCTAATCCGGCAGATAATATGAAAACATTCGACAACAAAGATTAAAAACCGGAAATATATTTTGTAAGTGCCGGTCATAAAACATTTTTTTGACCGGCATTTTAATTTTCTAAACAATTTTACTTTTGTTGTACGTTCATGCTTCTGTTTGTTCATTACAATTTACGTTAAAACGTAAATCTGAATATACAATATGTTAATTGTCGTAAAATTATTAACTTTGTCAAAGTGTTGATATTTAGGCACTTTTTGGGTATTCTTGTTAAGTTTTGATTTTACATGTGTTAATTCAAAAAAATATCTTTTTAAATGTCCGAAGCCAATTTTTTGCACTACGACTTAAAATTACCCGAACCATCTTTTGGCTCAGAACTAACTGATTTGATAATTGAATTGGATTACCTAAGAAGAAAACCTCTTGGTGGGTCAACTCATCCAAAAGTATTCTTTCAGTTGAAGCATATTTTCCACACATTAGAAAGTATTGGTTCAGCAAGAATTGAAGGTAATAATACTACAATTGCCGAATACATTGAAACTAAACTTACTGTAACAAAGAAAGTACCTCCGGGAATTAAAGAAATTCAGAACATTGAAAAGGCAATGGCTTTTATTGAAGACAATGTAAAGGAGCATCCAATAAGCAGAGCCTTTGTCAGTGAAATGCACAAGATGATTGTTGATGGATTACTTCCGCCCCCTGATGGAGAAGGCGACTATACTCCAGGTGAATACCGAAAAAGTAATTTAAAAATTAATAAGTCAACTCATAAGCCGCCAGAATTTTTAAAGGTTGAGGATTACATGTCAGAGTTGCTTGATTTTGTGAACAAAAATGATGGGCAAAAGTATGATTTATTAAAAGCAGCCATTGCACATCATCGATTTGTCTGGATTCACCCATTTGGGAATGGTAATGGTAGAACAGTTCGTTTGTTTACTTATGCGATGCTTGTCAAAACTGGTTTTAATGTAAACATAGGTCGGATTATCAATCCGACTGCTGTTTTTTGCAGTAATAGAAATGATTATTACGCCAATCTTTCTAAAGCCGATAAAGGAACAGAAAAAGGTGTATTGGAATGGTCTGAGTATGTTTTGAAAGGGTTAAAAGAAGAAATTGAAAAAATTGATAAACTTACCGATTATAGCTTTTTAAGGAAAGAAATATTATTGCCTGCAATTTCACATTCCGTGGAGAGGAAATATATTACAGATGTAGAAGCAAAAATTTTAAGAAAAGTCATAAATCATCAAGTCGTACAAGCAGGTGATTTAAAAGAATTTTTTGTCGGAAAACTTAGTGCAGAAGTGTCCAGACAAATAAAAAAGCTAATTGATAAAAAAATGCTTGCCCCTGAAAAAAAAGGAGCAAGAAAATACATTTTACGTTTTGACAACAACTATTTATTAAGAGGTGTCATAAAAGCATTGGGAGAAAAAGGGTTTTTGCCAGTTAGAGATGATGTATAAATTTTGAACTGTTACAGCAAGACGTCAACACGAATTTTTCAGCAAATGCGGGTTAAAAAAATGATTGTTGAAGGAGACAATGCCTGTGTTTTTGGAAATTATGATTATCAATTTCCTAATGGCGAGAAAATGAACGGAGATGTTTCAGAAATTTGGACTTCCAAAGACGGAAAGTTAACATCATTGACGATTTTCTTCGATACCTTGACATTTGACCGAAATACACCAAAAGCCCAGTAAAGCAAAATGCCCTATAGCAAAAAATTAGCCGATAGAATAAGAAAAGCTATTGAACATCTGCCCTTTGAGGAGAAAAAAATGTTTGGCAGTCTTGCTTTTATGGTCAATGGAAAAATGTGCCTGACAGCAGGCAATGGAAGAATGATGTGCAGAATAGACCCCAAACTGCACAAACAAGAAGTCAATAGAGATGGTTGTTCAACGGTTATTATGAAAGGTCGGGAATACAAAGGCTTTATTCATATAAAGGAAGAAAACCTAAAGAACAAGAAAGATTTTGACCATTGGGTAAATCTTGCATTGGACTTTAACAAAGAGTTGATTAAAGGTGATAAAAAGTTGAGAAACGACAACAATGCAATCAAAAAAAAGTGATTAGTGTAAAAGTCTGAACTGTCTAAACTTTTGATTGAGTATCTTGCTTTCCGAAAAGTAATTTTTAGAAATCTATAAAGAATGCTTTCGTCTTTTTAAAAAAGCAAAATATACACATGAAAAAATCACTCTATTTATTTTTGTCCGTCTTCTGTTTACTAATAGTAAATCTTGTCAAAGCCCAAGATCAATTACCTACACCAAGAAATATCCGGACGACCTATGAAAATGGAACTCGATCCTTAGACGGTAGCCCCGGAAAAAATTATTGGCAGAACTCTGCAGATTATAATTTGGATATTCATTTTTTTCCATCAACAAGATTACTGTCAGGTACAGTTGCTATTCATTATGTAAATAATAGTCCTGACACATTGCGACAAGTATGGTTTAAACTCAATCCCAATTACTATAAAAAAGGTGTTGCCAGAAATAGAAGTATAGATGAAGCCGATGCCGGTGATGGCCTCTTGATTGATCAATTTTTTGTCAATGGTAAAGCAATGGATATGGCCCGATTACATATCAACGGAACCAATATGATTTTATCCGGTATTGTTTTGCCTAAAAATGGTACAATAAATTTTACAATTCAATATCATTATACACTCAATAAAGGTTCGCATAACCGTACAGGTGAGGTAGAACCTAATGCAGCTTTTGTCGCCTATTTTTTTCCACGCATAGCAGTGTATGATGATATAGACGGTTGGAATAAATTTGCCTATGATGGTGGCGTGGAGTTTTACAATGACTTTTGTAAAAAAAAAAAAAAAATTACAGTACCTGCCGATTTTGTAGTTTGGGCAACAGGTGATTTACAAAATGG
>JAGQWM010000101.1 GCA_020437365.1 Chitinophagaceae bacterium
AAAATGGGAACGAAAAAAATACAAATGACAATCATAGCCAATGGCAGGCCGAAATAATACTGCACGAAACGCATCCCATCAGTATAAGCCTGTCCGGGTGCCGATAAAAAAGTGATGGCACTGGCTTGTGTTCCCATAATACTTAACAAAACCAAGCCCCATGGCATACTCCGATTCGATAAAAAATACCCATCCAGATTATGCGACGTACGGCTTTTATAAAGGCCATAACTTATAATCAGGAGCAAGGTTGCCACCAACACTATCCAATCGATATGACTCATGAAAAATGTTTAGTCAACAAATAAAATAACACGATCAATATGACAAGAAACAACGCCACTAATGCATACCATGTTTTCCATGATTTAAAAAAAGGAGGCTTCTCTGTTTCTTTATTTTCCATCATTATTATCTGTTTGTACGTAACCATCCGGTAAAAACGATGACTACACCTAAAATGATTCCAATCAAAATGCCGATTCTTATTTTTTTGATTGCAACGCCAAGCACTAAGCCCAGTACTATAGCAAAAATAAATGCCATTTCGCCACGTCTTACATCCGGTTTTTTTTCTTCTGTCATCAGAAAGATTTTTTCTTATTCAATGCAATGATATTGGCCATTAACCGATACGCACCGGCTACGCCTGCCGGCAATTCCCTGAAAAATACTAAACCGGTATAAGTGAAAAAACCTCTCCCATATTTAGCAATTATCAAACTGCCTTCATCCGGCTTTTCTCCGATATCTTGCATAGAAAAAATTGTTTGAAAATGTGTTGCATCCCAATTGGAAGCATGATAAATACTTCGCTCCTGCACCCAACCGCGGAAATCATTGGCATTGATTTTATTGGGAAAATTCAACACCGGATGATTGGGTTGTAAAAACCGGACAGCTGCATTTTCATCCGTAACCCTGGTTCGGGAAATTTGAAAATCGTACGGTCCAATTTTTTGATTCACCGGGCCAATAGAATTACTCGTATTATATTGTACTATTAAATTGCCACCTTCTTTTACATAATTCATCAGTTTCGTATAATAGCGGCTCATCCAGTCATTGGTATTATAAGCCCGGACTCCTGTTATAATAGCATCATATTGTTGTAAAGATTCCTTGGCCAATTCAGCAGCTGTCAACAACGTAACTGTATAACCCATTTGCTCCAATGCTTCCGGAACTTTATCGCCGGCGCCAACAATATAGCCGATTGTTTTATTGTATGTTTTTACATCAATTTTTTTGAAATTTACTACCGGTGTTACAAAATAATTGATATAAGGTACATGGTCATATCTTATTTCTTTCAACTCACTGGAAGCATAATAATCCAAATTATTATCCTTTGCCAGGAACTGAAAACTGGAAGATGTATCTGACTGTACTTTGTAGCCGACATTGATTGTTTGATTTTTCGCCGTCATACCCACCGCACCTATATTAAATTTCAATCTTGGATCAGCAACATGATGTTTCAAGAAATAATCCGTATGTGGCGTAGCAACGATATGATCTTTTTTGGATTGAATTTGCAAATTACCACCCAGTTGTTCATCTTTATTAATAACAATTCTTAATTCGGGTTCGCTTTTTAACAACATAGATGGAATGACAACCAGTGGTTCATATAATTCTCCCCTGACAGGTGTTGTAAATTTATATTTCACCGGAATAGCAAATGACAATGGCAATTCATCAATCGTTAAATCTACATGGACCCAATAAGCCGGGCTTACATCCGGTTGGCCAATCAATTGTGGGTCATCGACATGATAATAACCGGTAGCTTTTTTTTCTTTCAACCAATAAGGTTGTGTTAGTGGTTTATCGGGAGGCACATATAAAGTTTCTCGAAAACCAAAATTTTCATTTTTCGCTAATGGCCGATGTAATACTGTATCAAAATCATCCACTGAAATTCTTTCAACCATTGCTTGAGAGCCCAACCTGTCATTGATGGAAAACTGTATCGTAATGGAATCGGTTTGCACTGCATAATTGGTATTCGTTGTAGCTTCTATGAATAAGCCACTACACTGTTCAATTAAAGTTTTGACTTCATCCATTTTTTTTGTTGTCCAATGGCCTTCGGGTAGTTTTTGCATTTTTCGATACAATTTTACCAGGTCGTCAACAGATTTCTCCGGATGTAATAAATCGAATTTTTCTGCAATATCATTTACGGCTTCTTCTATTTCTTCACCGCCTTTAATTTTATGCCAACTCAGGTCTATGCCATCCATCAAATCACTGGCAGGTTGATTACCTTTTGTAGCAACAAAATATTCTAATTGCTTGCCACGTTGTGCTGCTACACCAAAACCCTGGCTTTTGTGCTGGCTTCTGCTGCGGGCTGCTATTTCTCCATAACTTTCGCCCAATAATGGATTATAACCGCCAACATCTATTTTCAATTGACTATCGTTGGTCGTATTAAAACTGCCGAAACGAAATGTATTCCATAAAACTCTTTTTGTTTGCCATACGGAAACATATTTCAATTGCTCAGGAAAACGAGTCGGATCGGCTGCCGCCGAAAATGCTTCATTGGCTAAAATAGCAGAAGCCGTATGATGCCCGTGTCCGCCTTCGCCGGTTGTAGGAAAACGGGTAATAATAATATCGGGTTGAAATTTTCGAATCACCCAAACAACATCACTCAGTATTTTTTCTTTGTCCCATTTATCGAAAGTTTCGTCCGGCGATTTAGAATATCCAAAATCATAAGCTCTTGTAAAAAATTGTTCACCACCATCGATTCTCCTCGCTGATAATAATTCCTGTGTACGAATTAATCCCAGTGCTTCGCCTTGTTCATCGCCAATCAGGTTTTGACCACCATCGCCCCTGGTCATTGATAAATAACCGGTACGAAACATGCGGTCTTTTGACAAGTAGGCAATTAATCTTGTATTTTCATCATCGGGATGAGCAGCAATATATAAAACAGAACCCAGCACATTCAGTTTACGAATAGCCAGGTACATTTCTGCAGAAGTCCAACTGACCGGAGCTTGAGAAAAACTAGTGTAACTAAAAGAAAACAAAAAAAGGTACAGCAATAATTTACATTTCTTCATAGTTAAAAATTATGAAGCGAATATACTGTTTGTTCGTTGGGCAGCCTGAACCTTTTATGTAAATTCTATCCTAAAAGGCTATGGTATTTATTGCCCGACAAAAAAGACCGCATTGCAAAATAAAAGTTTTCCGTTTTCCCAAAACTCACGGAAAAGTACATCATCTGTCAGGTAAGTAATGGTGCCACGTCCCATTTGTTGCACACCAAAAATTAAACCGTCCTGTAGTTTTCTTTGCAAATTAGCGCCAACAAACCCGGCTACTTTATCATCTTTTTTTATAACTCCCACATTCCAACCGTTTTTGATGAATTCAAACACACGGCTGTCTTTTTTCAATGTAAAATAATAATCAGGATATCCAAATGCCAGCGGATGAGAATTGTCAAGTGACACTTTATAAATAGAACCCGGCGTTGTGTTAGGTATATAATCTCTTTCCCGATCACCAAATTTTCTCAATAAAGAATAGTCAGCATCATCCTTTTCATCATCTTTTTCTTTTGCTTTATTGGCAGATTTATTTTTAATGCCAAAATCAGCTTGTGCAAACGCATTGACTGCGCCTTCCATTGCGATGACTCTTCCACCCTGTTGTATCCATTGTTTAAATTCATTTACATATCCTTTATCACTTAAAAATGAATAATAGCCATCCGGCAATATGAGTACATCCACTTTACTCCAATCTATATTTTCCATAGCCGAAACATTCACAAGGTTTATCGGATAATCAAGCTGGTGATCAAAAAAATACCAAACTTCACCGACGGCTCCGGGATCAACATCTTCTCCGGTTAACAATACAACATTCGGCGCTGTAATTGCATGCACGGACGAAGATCCAAAATCGGGGCCTTCCTCTACAAAACCTGTGCTGACGGGATATAATTGAATTTTATTTTCATCGGCTATTGCCCGCACTGTTTCGAATAAGGTTGAACCAAATTTTTTATTGGCAGTACGCAACACCAATACGGTGCCCGGTTTAAATTTCATTTGATCTACTTCAAATTCTTTTTCCGCATACCGCAATACAATTCCTTTTTGTAAAATCTTACCTACTGCTTTCGCCGTTGGCACACCCAACCATGGAATCGCATAACCATAAGTGGTAGTTTCATTATTTACTTTTACGGATTCCACTGGACCATCTTCGTTTATTTTTTGCTCGCAGGCATAAGCTTGCACACCAAAAACATAGGGTAATGACCATGCCGTAATATCATAGGTTATAGAATCAACCAGTTGGCTCTTAGGTTCAAATAAAACTTTTATGAGTACCGATTTCGGTTGTGCAGCATTAATAACTATATCGTCCTTGTAATTAAATGTCGTTTCTTTTCCGGTTATATAATCATACCCTTTTGCCGTACCCGAACCTTTTGCATAACGGATTTTATTTTTATCGAGTAAAGACAGCAATACATCTATTCTTTCTTTATCAGCCTGATTATTTTTAATAACATAAGATTTGTATTTGCCTACACCTGAAGCAACGGCTGTATTAAAATATTTTCGAAAAGACTGAATCAGCTCAGGAGCTTTTTGCGAAGCAATTTCTATTGTACTCAGTGCCGCCGTATAATGATGGTTGGCCCTGTCGAAAAGTGTCAACGTATCTCCATCATCTGTTATTACAGCCGTGCC
>JAGQWM010000102.1 GCA_020437365.1 Chitinophagaceae bacterium
TTACTGGTTACTGGTTACTGGTTGTTGGGGGCTGGTTACTGGTTACTGGTTACTGGTTGTCGGTTGTTGGGAACTGGGAACTGGTTACTGGTTACTGGTTGTCGGTTGTTGGGAACTGGGAACTGGTTACTGGTGAGCGGTGGCTGTGAATTGGTGGCGGTTAAAGGAAATAAGGAACAAGCAACAAGCGACAAGATAACAAGCAACAAGCGACAAGATAACAAGCAACAAGAAACAAGAAACAAGCGACAAGCAACAAGAAACAAGCAACAAGCGACAAGATAACAAGCAACAAGAAACAAGCAACAAGCAACAAGTCCCGAAGGGATGCCTAGGCACAACAAGCAACCAAATGAGTTATAAAAACCTTGAAATATGGAAACTGGCTGATGAATTAGTAGTAGAAATACATGAAATGACAATGAAACAGTTACCAAAGTTTGAAATGTTTGAAGTAGGTTCACAAATTCGCAGGTCAATAAAATCCGTTAAGTCAACAATAGTTGAAGGATACGGCAGAAAGCAATACAAAGCAGACTTTTTGAAATTCCTTATTTACGCCTTAGCCTCCAATGACGAAACAATTGACCATTTAGAAACACTCTATAAAACTAAATCGTTATCAAATGTTTCATTATATGAATCGCTACATGAGAAACTGAATATTTTAGGAAAAAAAATAAATTCATTTATTAAAGGAGTAACTGCCACCCAATGGAACTAAAACAAATCCCGAATGTTATATGATTATATTGGAGCATACCTTTAGCAAAACAAGCAACCAGCAACCAGTTACCAGTAACAAGTAACCAGCAACAAGTAACCAGTAACCAGCAACCATGAACATCATCAATAAAAAACCAATATCAGCCCTTGGCTATGATTTTATCGCCAAAGAATTTTTGCCTAAAGGGAAAAACGAATACTACCTGCGCAATAAACAAAATCGCAGCGGTCATCAATACCGCCAACTGACAGCTACAGAAATAAAACAACTCAAAAAAAACGATAATACCGCCGACGACTGGAACAAAATTCTCGTTACCGATGGTTTCAATCCACAACTCGTCAGGAACTGTAGTTTTTATGGCCTCGTTCGCATTGGCCGCTTAGAATCTTATTATGTTGAATTCAATAATCTCAACCTGCCGGTGGGTTTGTACAACAGTACTATCATCAGCTCCGATATTGGTAACAATGTAGCCATTGACGATGTTGCTTATCTCAGTCATTATATCATTGGCGATGAATGTATCCTTGTCAACATCAACGAACTGGCAACAACGAACCATGCCAAATTCGGGAATGGCGTAGTGAAGCAAGGTGAAAAAGAATCGGTCAGGATCTGGATGGAAATCTGCAATGAAAATGCCGGCCGAAGTATCCTTCCTTTCAATGGAATTCAACCGGCCGATGCCTGGCTCTGGGCCAAATACCGCGACAATGAAAAACTATTGGATCAATTTAAAAAATTTACCGACAAAAGATTCGATACCAAAAGAGGTTATTACGGAAAAATCGGCGACCGCACTGTTGTCAAAAATTCCAAAATCATAAAAGACGTATGGATGGGCAGCGATGCCTATATCAAAGGAGCAAATAAAATAAAAAATATCACTATCAATTCTTCGCCGAAGGCTAAAACACAAATCGGCGAAGGTTGCGAACTGGTCAATGGTATTATTGGTTTCGGCTGCCGCATTTTTTATGGTGTAAAAGCCGTTCGTTTTGTAATGGGCGACAATGCACAATTGAAATATGGTGCCCGGTTAATCAATTCATACCTCGGCGATAATTCCACAATTTCCTGTTGCGAAGTATTGAACTCTTTGATTTTTCCGGCACACGAACAACACCACAATAATTCTTTTTTATGTGCCGCCACCATTCTGGGACAAAGCAATATGGCAGCCGGTGCAACTATTGGCTCCAATCATAATTCGAGGAGTGCCGATGGTGAATTGCTGGCCGGCCGTGGTTTCTGGCCCGGCTTATGTGTCAGCCTGAAGTTCAATTCTAAATTTGCCGCTTATACCATCATTGCCAAAGGCGATTTTTCTTCCGAATTAAATATTCCCATTCCATTTTCTTTGGTGAGCAATGATGTGAGCAATGACCGCTTGGTTATTATGCCCGGCTATTGGTTTAAGTACAATATGTATGCCTTGGCACGTAATAGTGGCAAATATGAAAAGCGGGACAAACGAGTCAATAAATACCTGCACATTGAATACGATTTTCTGGCGCCCGATACGATCAATGAAATGATAACTGCATTGGATGTATTGGCTACTCTTACCGCCAAAGCCTGGGCTGCAAAACACCGAAAAAAAATACATGCAAAAGATGTTTTGAAAAAAGGGCATCAACTGCTGACAAATGAAACGGCTATTTGTAATGAACTCGAAATAACCACCGATGATTTTGAAAACGCTAACCGCAAAACGGTTTTATTGAAAGTACCCGAAGCATATAAAATTTTTAAAGAATTGATTCTGCTCTATGGCGTTCAACAATTACTGCAATGGATCGACCATAAAAATATCAACAACTGGCAGCAATGCCTGAAAGCCCTGCCCAAAAAACCAAACAGGAATGAATGGGTCAATATCGGCGGGCCGCTGGTACCTGCCTCTTCTCTCCATAGTCTTATCAGAAAAATCAATGCCAAAAAAATAAACAGTTGGGACGAAGTGCATGCATTCTACCAACAAAAAACAAACAGTTATCCAAATGAAAAATTCCGTCATGCTTTCGCTGCCTTACTTGAAGTGTTGAAAATTCCGCCTTCAAAATTTACGAAGAAATTATTCCTGCAATTACTACAAGAAGCTTTGGCTACCAAAGAATGGATGTACAAAGGCATTATTGCATCGAGGGCCAAAGATTATACAAATCCTTTTCGTACCATGATGTACGAAACCGAAAAAGAAATGGAAAAAGTAATTGGCCAACTCGGCGACAATGATTTCATTCAGCAAGAACAAACTGCACTCAACCATTTTGCCACCGCCATTAATACTGTAACGGAACGTTTTCATTAAAAAATAAAAACCGGCGATTTATTTATTGTTTCACAAAGCGGAAAGTTTGCATACCATCATTGCCCATGACTTGTACGGTATAAATGCCGCCCGATAAACCTTCAGCATTTAAAGGAACATGGTTGGTGCCACTACTTACGGCAGTTTGCCATTGGCGTACGATATGGCCCAACATATCAAAAAGACGAAATTGCAATACACCTGACTGGCCGGCACTGATAGAAATATCGGCAGTTTGTACAACAGGATTGGGTGCAATGGCATTAATGACAATACCTTTTTCGCCATTCACAACCGCAATGATTTTACTGTATTGTATGGAGCCATCTACATCTTTCATCCGTAAACGATAATAGGAAATGCCTTTGGCCAAATGGTTGTCTTCGTATTGATACAACCGGCTGACCGGATTGCCACCTACTGTACCAATAGCGGAAAAGTTTCGGCTGTCGGTTGATTTTTCAATAACAAAACTCGCATCGGCGGCACAACATTCTGCCAGTTCCCAATGAATAGCAGCTACACCGGATGAAATTTTTGTAACAGTAAAATCAATAAGTTTGATGGGAAGTGGATTCATCGCAAAAGTCTGGTCTGTCCAAAATGTAAAATGTCCATAATTATAAGTTGCCGTATTAATTTCAGTTTTACCACATTCATAAATACCACAACTTGAAGATGTACCAGGAGTAGAACTCAATTTTAACCATTTTGTAGTATCATACCTAGTTACATAAGTTTTATTTAGCAATTTTGCAAAACTAGTTTCATGAACATCAAGCGTTACAATTTTTGATGCGTTGCCTGAATTCTTAATCAAATCCCAATATTCAACATAACTTATATGATCTATTCCAGATTCAACAATATTACTTATTACATTTTGTGGATTATTCCTGTAATAAATGGCAGTAAATTCATCTGATGTAGCACTTCCCGAACCACCCGAAATACCAATCGGTGCATAAATGCCACCATCGCCGAGCGGAAATGTAAAATCATCATCGCCGATTTTTTTCATAGGCCCATACACAAAACTACTGGTGGAGCCACCTGTGGCTGTCGCATTATCTTCCAGCGTAAGTAAATTGGTGGATGTTGTAGTAATGACGCCATCTATTAAATCCAACTCATGTTTAAGAGAAATAGGTGATAGTAATGTAGCACCATTAGCATTATTCATTTTTAACACCAATTGATCACCATCAAATGTGCCGGATGAAGTTATATCTTGATTGGATGTTCCGTTCAATATAAAATCATTGATTGTGCCTGAATTACCAAATGTTGTAAAAGTTCCTGCATTAATCAAATTACCTTTCAGGATTAAAGTACCACCATCAGGTGAATTCACAGTTGAATATGTTATAAAAAATTTTGCATCTGCATCTATCATTAAATTACCATTTACAGTCATTGTATAAGACGTTGCTGAACTTCCAGATTTAATTCCGAAATATTTGTCATTACTTGCATTGGTATTAATTAAATGCACATTATTAAAACTTACATTAGTATTTAACACAGCAATGTTTTGATTGGGACAATTCCAATCTAAATCTT
>JAGQWM010000103.1 GCA_020437365.1 Chitinophagaceae bacterium
GGCATGTGCGAAACTTTCGAAAAAGGAATCCGAAAAGCGAGGGAAGAGCATACACCTGTATTATTCCATGTAGAAGAAATCACCCAACCACAAGGTCACTCCACTTCGGGTAGCCATGAACGTTATAAAACCCCGGAACGCCTTGCCTGGGAAAAAGAATGGGATGGCATTCGCAAAATGCGAGAATGGATTATTGCCAATGCCCTGGCCGATGAAAATGAATTGGACAATATTGCTGAAAAAGCAAAGCAACATGTAAAAGAAAGTAAAGACGAAGCCTGGGCAGCCTATACAAAACCCATCAAAGAACAGTTGGCAAAAGCGACGGAGTTGATGCAAAACCTGGCGAAAGGTCTGCCACAACATACAAATGCAATTAATGTACTGGTAAATGAATTAAAATCCATCAGGGATCCGTTGCGCCGCGATATAGTGAGTAATCTGCATAAAGTATTGAACATAACCGGACCGGTAGATGAAGCTTTCTGGACAAAAGATTTTTTGAAAGACCTGGAAAATGAGGCCGTACGATTATTCGATGCATACCTGTACAACGAAGGGCCTAAATCTGCATTGAAAGTGGAAAAAGAAGAAGCAAAATTTGGAGGTGAAGCGCCATTGAAAAATGGATTTGAAATTTTAAATCATTATTTCGACCAGCTGTTTGCTACCAATCCGAAAGTTGTCGCTTTTGGCGAAGATTTAGGATTTATCGGCGATGTGAACCAGGGTTTCAGCGGCTTGCAGGAAAAATATGGTAATCAGCGCATATTCGATACCGGTATTCGGGAATTGAGCATCATGGGCCAGGCAATTGGGTTGGCCTTGCGTGGACTTCGTCCCATTGCGGAAATTCAATACCTCGATTATTTGTTATATGGTTTACAACCATTGAGCGATGATGTTTCCACTTTGCATTACCGCACTGCGGGCCAACAGAGTTGCCCGGTTATTATTCGTACCCGTGGTCACCGGCTCGAAGGTATTTGGCATAGTGGCTCCCCGATGGGAGTTGTCATTAATGCTTTGCGAGGGATGTACGTTTGTGTGCCACGAAATATGACACAGGCTGTTGGTATGTACAATACATTGCTTAGCAGCAATGATCCCGGGCTGGTAGTAGAATGCCTGAATGGCTATAGGCTTAAAGAAAAAATGCCCGACAACTTACTTCAATATACCGTGCCGCTCGGCTTACCCGAAATTTTGCAGGAAGGAGAAGATGTTACCATTGTTTCTTATGGTTCTACTTTACGCATTATTGATGATGCCGTCAATCAATTGAAATCAAAAAACATCAGTTGCGAAATTATAGACGTACAAACTTTGTTGCCTTTTGACCGGGACCATCTTATTTTGGAATCGCTGAAAAAAACCAACCGGATTGTATTTATAGATGAAGATGTGCCGGGCGGCGCAGCGGCTTATATGTTCAATAAAGTCATGGAAGAACAAGGCGGTTACAGATATCTTGATGTTTCGCCAAGAACCATTACCGGCAAAGCACATCGGCCGGCTTATGGTAGCGACGGCGATTATTTCAGCAAACCCAATGCGGAAGAAATAGTATCCATTATCCTGGATATGATGGCGGAATAATAGCGGCAGTTATACACAATCATCAGTTTTTACGGGCAAAATGTTGTATCTTATCCGCCAACATTATTTACTCATAAAAATCATAAAACTATGCCAATTGTAAAAGTGATAGAAGTCATTGCTTCTTCAGACAAAGGATTCGACGAGGCTGTTCAGCAAGCCGTAGCCGATGCTTCCAAAACAGTGAAGAATATTGATTCCGTTTGGGTCAAAGACATGAAAGGACATGTAAAAGACGGCAAAATATTTTCGTACGGAGTCATTTGTAAAATTTCTTTCCGGGTAGAAGATTAAAAATTTTACCGATTTTTTTTATTGTAAATGAATGCATCCCGTTCCGTTATTAGGAGTGGGATGCTGTATTTTTGGGGCCAATGCCTTCCCAGTTTTTATATATAATTGATATACTTGGTACTATTGCGTTTGCTGTTTCCGGCGCATTCCTGGCTATGGACCGCAAGCTGGATATTTTTGGTGTATTGGTTATTTCATTTGCGACGGCTATTGGCGGCGGTACATTGCGGGATATATTGATTGGCAATTTGCCGGTTGGCTGGTTGCAAAACGACACGACAACGATCGTTATTTTCTGTACGGCTATTGTTTCTATTTTTTTCGCCAAACATTTAAAAAAATTATCTACTACTTTATTTTTATTCGATGCTTTGGGGTTGGGTTTATTCACCATTGTTGGTATCGAATTGGGGTTGACGAAGCAATTCGGTATGGGCATTTGTATAGCCCTCGGTACCATAACCGCCTGTTTCGGTGGTGTGCTGCGTGATGTATTGCTCAACCAGATACCCTTGCTTTTCAGAAAAGAAATTTATGCGATGGGCTGCATCATTGGCGGGTTGATTTATTTTCTATTGCGGAAAATTCACCTACCGCATGATGTAATAACTATTGTATGTATTTTAATCATATTTTTCATTCGCCTCCTGGCCGTGCGTTATAAAATTTCGTTGCCACAGGTGTATGATAATGATAATAAAAAGTAGAATAATCAAACTATCCTCTATAGAAACCCAAATGGGGATTTACTTGATTCCTTAGAAAATAGTAACATTTTTTGTTAACTTTAGAATAAAAATTCAAATGTTCAAAAAAATAACGTTCAGCTTTCTCTCGTTTTTTCTTATTAATTCAGTTTGCATTTCCCAAACCTTTATGCATGGCCTTGGAGCGACGATTAATGTTATGACTGCTAAAATTGATAATCATTCAGAAAAATACACGGCAACGATGGCGTTTACCAACTTTACTTTTATGCCTCGGCTTCTATTTGGAGAAAAAGAAAATTCTTCCTTTAGTTTAGGTTCCCCTGTTTCTGTAGGTGTGGGCTTTGCTAAAGACTTTTATGGTGACACGCATATTTATTATGGTGGAGAATTGCCATTAGTAATTGATTTTAATAAAGGCAGAAAATCAACGCCTGATAATGAAGATAGCTTTGGTTGGTATATAGGTTCTGGTTTCAGCTATACGTTGACAAACTGGACAGACGGGAATTCTACGGAGAAGCTGGATAGTTATGGTCCCTTAGTTCGTTTTGGTGTCCGCTTTGGTGGCGGAAGCAATCATCCGGAAAGGGCAACGACAGTAGGATTGTCTTTTAGACCGGGAATGGAGAATACCAGGTTTAAAACACTGGGTATAGCTGTACTTACGGAATTCTAATTTTTCAATTTAAATAATGTTTCATGCCAAAAGGCGGCTTTTTATTGTTACTGTTTTATTTTTCATGCTTGCAATCTTTTTCTCAGCAAAAAGAATTCGAAGGCGTATTGAATTATAAAGTAGAAATTAAATCCAAGGTTCCCGTATTTAGTGATAACGTAATGAAAGGAATACTGGCAAAGGGGAATTTTATGACAGGCTATATAAAAGAGGGTAATTACAGACAGTCAAGTGGTGGTAATGAGATATACTTTATTAATGCAAGCCAAAAAGCCTATTATAAATTTAAAAATGTTGATACGCTTTATTTTCTTGATTATTCAACAGATATATTTCCTGTTCCAAGTGTTTCTAAATTAAAGGAAGAAGTAACAATTGCGAAATATCCTTGTAATGCAATAGAATTGAAAACGGAGGAGTCGAATACTAAATATTTTTATGCTCCATCATTATACATTAATCCGGCGCATGATGAAAACAACAAGATTGGGGGTTACAATGCCTTAATTAAAGAAACCTCTGCAGTTTGGCTTTCATCAATAGAAGAATCCAAAACTTACAGTGAAAAAATCACTGCAACGAGGATAGAGCAAAAAGAAATCGATAAATCTGTTTTTGATCTACCGAATTTGCCACTGAAGATATTTACACTTGAAACAGTTACGAAACCACCCGAATATTTACGGAATGGTGGTTGGAAAAATTATTTAATGAAGTTTACTAATAATGAAGTAGGCGCTAAATATATTAAAATACCAAAGGGGGAAACTAGTGCTACTCAATCGGTATTAGTTAGTTTTCTAATAACAGAAAACGGAGAAGTACAACAAGTGAAAGTAGAGAACCCAAAAGAAGTAAATTCAAAAGTTGCTAAAGAAGCTGTAAGAGTTGTAGAAGAGTCAGGCAAGTGGAAACCTGGTACTATATATGGAGTTAGAGTCCCGCAATATCTCAAGCAATCGATAACCTTCAGTGTAATTAAATAGATGATTTAATTCT
>JAGQWM010000104.1 GCA_020437365.1 Chitinophagaceae bacterium
CTCGACGTACTCTGTGAAGTGTTGCTTGTATTCGACGTCGTATTCACTCTTGTATTGGTCGTCGAGTTATTCCTGTTAAAAATATTTCTTAAACCATTGCCGGAACGACGGTTTTGATTGGAAGAATTCGTAAATGTTCTCCGGGTATTCTTCTTATTCGAAATATTTTGTTTGTTCGAGGGTAATGAATAGGGATTCAAATTAAAAATTCTTGGTTTGGTATAAGCCACTGGTTTTATTTTTCCATTGGAATAAATGGGTGTATAGTAATAGGGATTGTAATAACCATTCCAATAAATATGTGGCCGCCATGGATTGTACAATAAGTCGTAACCATTATAGGCATAATAACTGTATCTTCTTTCATTAAAATACCAATCGTCTAAATCGCTCCAGCGATAGCGGTCCCTTACCTTCATTCGCAGGTATCGGTCTTCATAATAATCGTCTGAATAGCGAGGTTCTTCTCTTTGTGCCTGCACATATTCATCAGCAGAACGAGCCGGAGAATAATAGACATCGTCGGGTGTTTGGCCGGTTTGATACGCCGTGGTGCAACTACCCAAAACGGTAGCCAAAATGATAAAAAGTAAAGTTGCTGATTTCATGACAAATGGTTTATATAATTAATAATGAAGTTACTACTTTTGTGCGATTATAAACGGATAAAACCCTTTTCATTTAATGCACAAAGATTTAGCCAGTCATAAAATTTTGAAGGATTGTCTTGTTAAATTATAACTAAAAATCGGGGTGGCGTTAAACTTTAAATTAATATGAGCAAAGAAATTACAGCAAGAGCAGAAGATTATGCACAATGGTATAATGACTTGGTATTGAAAAGTGATTTGGCAGAATATTCAGCCGTTAGAGGTTGTATGGTCATCAAACCTTATGGTTTTGCTTTATGGGAAAATATGAGAGATGCTCTCGATAAAATGTTTAAAGACACCGGGCATGTGAATGCTTATTTCCCTTTATTCATTCCCAAAAGTTTTTTGAGTAAAGAAGCCGCACATGTTGAAGGTTTTGCCAAAGAGTGTGCAGTAGTTACACACTATCGTTTAAAAAATAATCCGGATGGAAAAGGTGTTGTGGTGGATCCGGAAGCCAAATTGGAAGAGGAATTAATTATTCGTCCGACATCGGAAACGATTATTTGGAACACTTATAAAGATTGGGTACAATCTTACAGAGACCTTCCGTTATTAATCAATCAATGGGCTAATGTTGTTCGGTGGGAAATGCGTACAAGATTGTTTTTGCGAACAGCGGAATTTTTATGGCAGGAAGGGCACACGGCACATGCCACCCGTGATGAAGCCATTGAAGAAACAGAAAAAATGCTGGGCGTATATACTCGTTTTGTAGAAGATTTTATGGCCTTGCCCGTAATACAGGGATTAAAAACCGAAAGTGAAAGATTTGCCGGTGCTGAGGAAACCTATTGCATCGAAACACTCATGCAGGATGGAAAAGCATTGCAAGCAGGTACTTCGCATTTTTTGGGACAAAATTTTGCCAAAGCATTTGACGTTACATTTTCCAATAAAGAAAACAAATTGGAATATGTATGGGCTACGAGTTGGGGTGTCAGCACCCGATTGGTAGGAGCATTGTTAATGGCACATAGCGATGATGATGGATTAATTTTGCCGCCGAAAATTGCACCTTTCCAGGTCGTTATTGTGCCCATTTTTAAAGGTGAAGAACAGAAGAAAATGATTGATGCGAAAGTGGAAGCCATTACAAATGCATTAATGGCGAAGGGTATTCGAGTAAAATATGATAACAATGAAAACACAAGGCCCGGTTGGAAATTTGCAGAATATGAAATGAAAGGAGTGCCGGTGCGAATCGCTATTGGCGCCAGGGATCTGGAAAATAATGTTGTGGAAATTGCCCGTCGGGATACCAAAGAAAAAAAATCTGTTTCGGTAGATGGCTTGACAGATTACATTGAAAACCTGCTCACGGAAATTCAACAATCCATGTTTGCGAAAGCCAAAGCATTTCAACAATCACATATCACGCCGGTAAATTCCTGGCAGGAATTTGAAAAAACCTTGGATGAAAAAGGTGGTTTCGTTGCCGCTCACTGGGACGGAACGGCTGAAACAGAAGCGGCTATCAAAGAAAAAACGAAAGCTACAATCCGTTGTATTCCACTCAATAACAAACAAGAAGAAGGAAAATGTATTTTAACCGGAAAGCCTTCTAAAGAAAGAGTTTATTTTGCCCGTGCATATTGATGTATTTTCTTTTTGTGATAACAGTTGAATCGGTTATTTTTATCATAACCAAAACCAAATAATCATGGAAGAAAACAATGAAAAGTCCTTGTTCGGATTAAGTGTTGATGAACAAGCAAAAAGATTTTTGAAAGAATCGGCCCGCTGGGGAAAATTTTTATCTATTGTCGGTTTTATTGTATGTATTTTATTAGTTGTGGCCGGCATTTATTTCGCCACAGTGTCATCGCAGTTTACCAATGAATTCAGGCGATATGGTTCTAACATGCCATTTGAAAAATTGGGAGCAGCCATTGCCATTGTATATATTGTGATTGCCATTATTTACTTTTTCCCTTGTTTGTATTTATTCAAATTTTCGAACCACATGTCCACGGCTATGGCCTCTAACGATCAGGCGCAAATGAATGAAGGTTTTATGCATTTAAAATCGATGTTCAAATTTGTGGGCATCTTCACAATAATTATCCTTTGTCTTTACTTATTGGGATTGGTGGCTGGTTTGTCAAGCGGCGGAATGTAAAACTTACTAATGCAAATTTTATATGTAAAATGAGTCTGACCGATCAGGCTCATTTTTATTTAATGGAGAGATAATTATAATCTTTCATCAGAATTTCAAGGAAATCGAAAGGGGGTAATGAAGACTCTATTTTAAGATGATTTTTAATTTTGTTTGCAGCCATTTCAGCTATTTCGGTATTTCGTTTTTTGCGGGCTGTTTCCAAAATACTTTTGATGGCATTCATATCCCTGTCTGTCAATTGCATGACCTGTGGAAATGAAGGTTTATAATCTTCGGCTACTTCCATAAAAACCGTTTCTTCAATATTGCTATTGGTATGTGTTCGAACAATGATGGTTCCGGCAAGGATGTCTCCAATCCTTTGCCTTTTTTTTGAGGTAACAACTAATATGATATCCGTAATGAGAAATGAAAAAGCAGCAAGCATAAGAAAAGTCGTTTCGCCATTGCGAAAAGTATAAGGCGAACTTAATAAAAGCACAAGCAAAATGGCCATCCATAAATCTGAAATGCGCAATAACCAACGTATCAGAAATTGGCTGATACCCGGCCTTCCACCCATTTCATTGACCACCCGAATGCCCATAATTTTTTTGCCAATGCTCTGCCCGTTCATTGTAATTTCCATCAACGGATGATAAATAAAAATCGGAACCAACAGTAATAAAGCAATTGCTTGTGTTTCCATGAAGCCATCGGGATTTGGATTATGGCGAGCAATCGATTCAATAATATTTGCAATAATCCGCAGGTAGAAATATTCGATCAGGATGTCAAAACATAAGGCAATCACTCTCCGGTAAAATTCCGGCAATACAAATTCCAGTTCAATATTAAAATTTGTCGGGACTTTAATGGCTGTCATTCGATTTGTTTTTAAACGGTTGCTCTTTTGTCAGGGTTTGATATGGAAACCACGGTAATAAATTATTTTCTTAAAACGATTGAATTTAATAATGATTTTTTCATGTTTAAAACTTTTTCCATCCAAATATTCTTTTCCATAAATGGTGGCGACTGTTTTATGGCCTTCTGTGTGCATTGTAATCGGCCTTGTAATTTCAAATTTATTATGTGGATGATTTTTCCAGAATTGTTTATCTACTTCTGTAATTTTTTCACGTGGTACGTTGCGTAAATATTTCATATACACTTCTACGGTATTGGCAAAATATTTTTCAGCAGCATCGGCATTATGTTCGTTGCGCAACTTGAATAATTCCTGTACCAATATTTTTTCATCCTGCATTGAATTTGCTTGTGCACAAACTGACGTAATACCTGCAGGAAATAAAAACAAAAAAAGCCATAAAATGCTATGCATACAAGGGGTAATTTAGCTGTAATTTACATTATTTTTTATGGGCGTGCCGGGAAAACAAATTTTGTATAATTTTTAATAAAATACCTGTTGTGGGGTATTATTATCGATGATAAAAATGTATTTTTAAAAGTAAA
>JAGQWM010000105.1 GCA_020437365.1 Chitinophagaceae bacterium
AATGACAACATCATCAATCCGGTTTAAAAACTCAGGCGAAAAAGTTTTCTTCAAAGCTTTTTCAATGACGGCTTTATTTTCTTCGTTCTCATTTTCCATTTTTGATGAAGTTGTAAAACCCACACCCACACCAAAATCTTTCAACTGACGGGCACCGATATTTGAAGTCATAATGATCAGTGTATTTTTAAAATCAACCTTGCGGCCCAGGCCGTCCGTCAATTGGCCATCATCCAACACCTGCAATAATAAGTTGTAAATATCCGGATGTGCTTTTTCTATTTCATCCAATAAAATAACGCTGTAGGGTTTGCGCCGAACTTTTTCTGTCAACTGGCCGCCTTCTTCGTAACCCACATAACCGGGAGGTGCACCTATCAATCGGCTAACGGTAAATTTTTCCATGTACTCACTCATATCAATACGAATCAGTGAATCTTCGGAATCGAACATTTGTCTTGACAAAGCCCTGGCCAATTCGGTTTTACCAACACCCGTTGGTCCCAGAAAAATAAAAGTGCCAATCGGTTTATTCGGATCTTTCAGTCCTACCCTGTTGCGCTGAATAGCTTTTACCACTTTCGTAATAGCCTCATCCTGGCCAATGACCATGCCCTTCATATCGTCCGCCATTTTACGCAGTTTGGCAGTCTCGGCTTCCACCATCCTGTTGACCGGAATGCCTGTCATCATACTCACAACTTCGGCAATATCTTCTTCACCAATCGGGTATCTTTTATGTTTACTTTCTTCTTCCCATTCGAGTTTAGCTTTTTCCAAATCTTCCTGCAGGCGTTTTTCTTTATCACGCAAGGAAGCCGCTTCTTCAAATTTTTGGCTTTTTACTACTTTATTCTTTTCGTTTTTGACGTCTTCAATTTTACTTTCGAGGTCCACAATATTTTGTGGCACATTGATATTTTTCAAATGCACCCTGGCTCCCACTTCGTCCATCACATCAATCGCTTTATCGGGCAATAAGCGGTCGGTAATGTAACGGTCGCTGAGTTTGACACAGGCATTCACCGCCTCATCATCATAAATAACATTATGAAAATCCTCATATTTTGTTTTCAGGTTATTCAATATGGTGATGGTATCATCTACACTTGGCGGTTCTACCATCACTTTTTGAAAGCGGCGATCCAAGGCACCGTCTTTTTCAATATACATGCGGTATTCATCCAAAGTAGAAGCACCAATACATTGCAATTCGCCACGGGCCAATGCCGGTTTAAAAATATTGCTGGCATCTAATGAACCACTGGCGCCACCAGCTCCTACGATGGTATGCATTTCATCAATGAATAAAATAACGTCCCTGTTTTTTTCCAATTCATTCATGATGGCTTTCATTCTTTCTTCGAATTGGCCGCGGTATTTTGTGCCGGCTACCAAAGCTGCCAAATCCAATGACACGACTCTTTTATCGAAAAGAACACGGGATACTTTCCGGTTCACAATGCGCAGTGCCAAACCTTCCACAATGGCTGTTTTACCCACGCCGGGTTCGCCTATCAAAATGGGGTTGTTCTTTTTCCGGCGGGAAAGAATTTGAGAAACTCTTTCTATTTCTTTTTCACGACCGACAATGGGATCAAGTGCATTTAATTCTGCCAACTTTGTAATATCTCTTCCAAAATTATCGAGCACCGGTGTTTTACTTTTTACATTGCCACTTTGTTTACTGCCACGGGATTGAGAAAATCTTTTTTCTTCTTCAAAATCGTCATCATTTTCATCTTGAAACTCGGCATGTGGGTCGTTAGATTTTACTATACCCAATTCCTGTCTAAATAAATCATAATCGACATCGAATTGATTGAGAATTTGTGTAGCAATATTTTCCCTGTTTTTCAGAATCGACAACATCAAGTGTTCAGTTTCCACTGTGGCACTTTTCAAAGCCTTGGCTTCGAGTACAGTCACCCGAATCACTTTTTCTGCCTGCTTGGTTAGTGGCAAGCTATTGATATTGGCAATATTCTTCCCTGTTTTATCTTTTACGGCCAGTTCAATTTCTTTGCGGAGTTCATAAATATCAATATTAAAACTCTTCAAAATGCGGATGGCCATATTTTCGCCTTCACGGATTAAGCCGAGCAATAGATGCTCCGTACCGATAAAGTCGTTGCCCAACCTTAACGCCTCTTCCCTGCTGTAAGAAATAATTTCTTTGACCTGTGTTGAAAAATTATTATCCATATTAGATAAGTAGTTATGATACAATATTAACGAATAAATTTGGTTCCGGTTTTCCGTTAGTTATAAACGGAATGTTGATAATATAAGTTGCGTAATGTCGGGGCTTTTTTGAACTTTCCCGTTTGCCACATTTTAAATATCTTCAACATTGCAATCTATGAATGTCAAATGTGATACCAAAGAGAAATTTCACGTCATTACGGTGACAGAACCTGCACTTACTGCAACTATGACAGCCGCTATGGAAAAATGTTTTTTTCCGTATTTAGAAAACAATGCGGGGCAAACGAACCAACCAGACGAAATAATTAACCCCCAAGTGAAAAACCTGGTGTTGGTATTGCGTGAAGTTCAGTCAATAGATGAGACAGCTGCACGAAAACTGGTACATATTCAACAAAAATTTTATGAAAGCAATGTTTCTTTTGTAATATGCGAAATGCAGAAAGCGGTAGAAGAATTTCTGGATGAGCAGGCATTATTGGAATTGATGAATGTAACACCTACCGAAAGTGAAGCCTGGGATATTGTACAAATGGAAGAAATAGAAAGGGAACTTTTTAGTGATGATGGAAATTAGCCATAAAAAATGCAGCAAAAATTGGTATATTCCGGTCTAAGCATTATCTGTATCACAATCAAAACCCTACCTTAATTAATGTTTGCTGTAACCATTCTTGGCAATAACTCTGCAGTACCGGCTTTTAATCGACATCCGACCAGCCAGGTAGTAACGATGGATGGCACTAATTTCTTAGTTGATTGTGGAGAAGGTACCCAAATACAATTAATCAATTATAAAATCCGTCGCAATAAAATTTCGCATATTTTCATTTCGCATCTTCATGGCGACCATTATTTCGGCTTGGTAGGCTTGTTGAATTCATTCAGCCTGTTGAGTCACCAACAAGAATTACATCTTTATGGGCCCGCACCATTAGAAAAAATTATTCAATTACAATTGGAAGCGGCAGCTACCGAATTGTGTTACCCCTTTCATTTTCATCCCATCACAAAAGCCGCTACCTTGGTTGAAACTGAAAAAATCCGCATCCAATGTTTCCCTACCAATCACAGGATTGAATGCTATGGTTTTTCTTTTGAAGAAAAAAAAGAACCACGGAAATTAATCATTGAAAAAGCAAAAGCATTGGGTATTCCGGCAAATTATTATAGCCGGCTTACTAACGGAGAAGATTATACGAATAAGGAAGGTCATTTGATAAAAAATGAAGAAGTAACCATTGCTACCATGCCGGGGAAAAAATATGCATTTTGCGCCGACACAAAATATGACGAGAACTTAATTCCTTATATTCTAAATGCCGATATGATATATCATGAAACTACTTATTTAGACAACTTTTTGGAAAAAGCAGAAAGCCGGTTTCATTCCACCACAAAGCAAGCGGCCAAATTGGCCAAAAAAGCCAATGTGAAAAAATTACTGATTGGCCACTTCAGCAGCCGGTACGATAAACTTGATGAGTTTGAAAAAGAAGCCCGAAGTATTTTCCCCAACACTTCACTGGCTTTGGAAGGTGTTTGTTTTGAGGTGTGAAGAATCTTTTTTTAAATTAATTCTTATTTATCTCAACAATTCTTTTTTCAAAATAATCCTTATTGCCCCGTTTCAATTTTCGCTCACGAATA
>JAGQWM010000106.1 GCA_020437365.1 Chitinophagaceae bacterium
ACTATTATGAATAAACATCCTCAATTCAAATGTCTTTATTTTGATGGATTCGCAGGATCGGGAGACATTTACAAAAATAACAAAACGGATATTGGAACAATTAAAGGAGCCGCTATCAGAATTCTGGAAATAGATTTACCTAAAAGTTTTGACATGTATTATTTTGTTGAGATTGATAAATCAAACAAATTGGAATTAAATAAAGCCATAAAAGAAAAATTTCCTCACAAACAAATTAACAGCTTTGTTGTGCAAGAGGATTGCAATGTCAAGATGAAAAACATGTCTATGTTTTTGCAAAAAAATAAAGATTTTCGTGTTCTGGCATTCATAGATCCATATGGAATGGCTTTAAATTGGTCTTCTTTAGTGACATTAAAAGGATTAGGAATCGACCTCTGGATTCTAGTGCCAACTGGGATAGGGATGAATCGTTTATTAAAGAAAAATGGTGATATAAAAGAATCTTGGTTAAATAAGTTAGAACTTTCTTTAGGAATGAGACAAGAAGATATAAAAGAATATTTTTATAGAGAAAAAACGGTTCAAACCTTATTTGGTTCTGAAACTTTAATTGAGAAGGAAAAAGATGCTATTGAAAAGGCTGGAAATTTATATAGGAAAAGACTGAATGAGATTTTTAAATTTGTGTCTGAATCATTGCCGTTAAAAAACTCTACCGGTTCAACAATGTATCATTTTATGATGGCTTCTAATAACACATCTGCTTTTAATATTGCAAATAATATAATCAAAAAATATAAAAATTAACTATGGCACAATCGTCAATTGAATGGACTGAAATGACATGGAATCCAACAACCGGATGTAAAAAAATTTCTGCTGGATGTAAATATTGTTATGCTGAAGTAATGGCACGAAGACTTGAAGCAATGGGTGTAGAGAAATATAAAGATGGGTTTGAACTACGGCTGCATGAAGATTCGTTGCACATTCCGTATGAATGGAAAAAACCCAAAGTGGTTTTTGTTAATTCAATGAGTGACTTGTTTCATAAAGACGTTCCTCTATCTTTTATTCAAAAAGTATTTGAAGTAATGAATAATACTTCTCAACACACATATCAAGTACTTACTAAAAGAGCAGAAAGATTATACAAAATGCATGATAAGCTTACTTGGACTACAAATATTTGGATGGGAGTTTCTGTTGAAAATGAAAAGGTGAAAGATAGAATTGATTTTTTAAGAGAAACAAATGCTAAAGTTAAATTTTTATCATGCGAACCATTGATTGGCCCTTTATATAATTTGAATCTTGATCAAATACATTGGACAATAGTTGGTGGTGAGAGTGGAAGAAAAGCTAGGCCGATGAAAGAATCTTGGGTCTGGGATATACGACAGCAGTGTGCTGACCAAGGTGTTGCTTTCTTTTTTAAACAATGGGGTGGTACAAATAAAAAGAAAGCGGGCAGGAAATTAGGTGGTAGAACTTACGATGAAATGCCAATTATTGAAAAAATTGAACCGGTTGAAATTTAAATTCGTTTTTTCTCAAAAGCCAATTGCACATCAACACCTTTGTACAGCTTTAATTGATTGCCTTCAATGGTAAATCGATCGACAATGGATAATAAATGCAAATACAAATTTTCAATAGGTTGCACATCCGGGCAATACATTTTTGTAGAAAATAAATTGCCGAAATGAATCTTGTCTTTGTCAACTGAAAAATTACCACCAAACAAATTGCAACTGCCATTGCCCCCGGCACTTTGTTTTTCTTCATTCAATTGTAAAAATGCTTTTGTTTTTACCTGAGTATAACCTGAATCAGTTTGTATTTTTTTTAAATCCCATTTTGTTTTATATAAGGAAACGGGTTTTTCTTTTTCTGTAGCTGACATATAAAATGAGGAAGTTAGTATAAAAATTCCGGCAATAAAATAGTGTAACATTCGCATATAATTTGTGTTTTGTACCGAAGAGATGCCTACCGGAAATTGATTACACAAAAAAATATGTTAAAGGATACGACAGTTTACACTTTGATGTAAATTTTCTTTTTATCCAATAAATAACAGATCAGCCACATCAAACTAATTACAAACAAAGCATACAATAAAGAACCATTTTCGGGTATGCCGGGTGTATGAATAAAAACTTTTTTATACATCCAGTTCCAGGGATTGATGCCATCGCCGAGTGAAATCAGTGGTAAAACTCTTGGAAGGAATCCGCTTAGTGCAAAGACAAATAATGCATTTTTACCAAAGACATTGAAAAACTGAAACAAGCGGCTGCGTTTCTTTTTTATTTCAATAAAATAAATCATGGTTGCTATCAATACTATGGCCAGCCCACTTGTGAAAACAACATAAGAACTGGTCCATATTTTTTTATTGATGGGGAATACCCAATTCCAACAATATCCGGTAATGAGCAAGGCTACGCCAATAACGAATAAGCCGGAAAGCATCCGGTATAAACCATTTGAAGTAATAACAGCCGATTCATTTAGCGTTTCCCTGCTTCGGTGTTGAATATAAAAACCAACCATATAGCCAAAAATGACCTGAACAATAGCCGGTAAAGTGCTCATCAACCCTTCTGGATCGAATGCCACACCTTCGCCATGGTACAAATGGGCTTCGCCGAATATTGACTTATCAATAGCGGTGCCGAGCCATCCTTGCAGTGAATAAGGGTCAGCCGGATTTGCCAGATAGCAAAGCACCCAGTAGCAAAGCAGAAGGAACATTCCGAAGAAAAAAGCTTTTCGCGGTTGTAAATAGTAAATAATGATGGAAGCAAAAAAATAGCAAAGGGCAATTCTTTGTAAAACACCGAGTAGCCGGATGCCTTTAACAGTTTCTATAACTTGACCTGCAATGTTTTGTGAATAATCTATCCAGGTAAACCCTTTGAAAATGGTTATTTCCTGTAAGGTGTCAGCGCCGTTCACAAATCGGTGGACATGCGTAACAAAAGGTAGCCAGTTCAGCAAAAGGCCGATACCAAAAATGATAAGTGTCCGTTTAATGATTTTTCGCCAAAAAGCTTTTGGGCCGGCATCCCGGAGGCGAGGCATGACAAAAGAAAAGGCATTGCCTACGGCAAAAAGAAAAAACGGGAAAACAAGGTCCGTCGGAGTGAGTCCGTGCCAGGAAGCATGTTCCAATGGCGGATAGATATAACTCCATGAACCCGGATTATTCACCAGGATCATCAGGCAAACGGTAGCTCCGCGGAATACATCAAGCGAATAAAATCTTTGTTTTGACACCATACAATCTGGAAAGGAAAGATAGGGTAATTCAGGATTTTAAGGTGGAACGATTTTTCTGAAATCGAGGGAAATGCCAGCCTTTGGATTGATTTTTTTCAGTATAGACAAAAAACATCATATTCTTTACGATGAGTTATTAACTTATGGGAATAAATCCTTCATACTCTGTTATTTTTAAACTCTTGCCACTCCCATTCTTCCCATTATATTTGCAAGCAAACAATTTGTTCATTCCGCTCCTTTGACCGTTTTTTTCAAAAAAATAAATGGGACTGAGGTGGCGAAGCTCTGCCATGAAGCCAACGAAAGATAGAAGAAAATGGTTAGCGATTTACACTCGTCCCCGATGGGAAAAGAAGGTAAATAAATTACTGCTGGAAAAAAAGGTAGAATGTTATTGCCCATTGAACAAAGTAACCCGGAAATGGAGCGACAGGTATAAAGTCGTAGA
>JAGQWM010000107.1 GCA_020437365.1 Chitinophagaceae bacterium
GGTTGAAAGCCCGACGGCACCATCTTGCATTGCTTTTTCTACGATGTCTTCCATTGCTTTCATTTCTTCCGGCGTTGCATCACGGTTGGCACGGCCCATAACGGTCTTGCGTACACTATTATGGCCAATCAGGGTAGCGACATTAATTGACAATTTTAAAGAATCAATCCAGGCGAGATATTTTTTAATGTCAACTTCCGATGAACCGCAATTTCCGGTAATACAGGTTGTAACACCATCATAAATAAAACTTTTTGCCGTAGGTTCCCGGGCTTCATCACCTTCGAGGTGAGTGTGTACATCTATAAATCCAGGTGCTACGATCAATCCCGTAGCGTCGATAGTTCTGTTTGCATCGTATTGTAAATTTCTGCCCACGGCGATGATTTTTCCCTTGGCTACTGCAAGGTCACCGTAAAACCAGTTGTTGCCGGTACCATCAATAATTTTTCCGTTTTTAATGAGAATATCGCAGGCAGGTTGTTGTGCCAGTAAACCCATCGGTAACAATAAAAGCGTAAATAAAAATTTCATTAAGGGAAATTACTTTAAAAAAATCAGATACAAAAAGTCAGCAGATTAAAATACACTTAAATGTTTTGAAACTTGCCTGCTGCGATTTCATTTTCCATGATGATAAATTGTTCATGCAATGCTTTCGTAATGGGGCCAGGTTGGCCATCGCCAATGGTTCGGTTGTCAATCGTCGTAACGGGTAAAATTCTTTTGGTCGTACTACAAATAAAAATTTCTTTGGCCTGCCATAATGCATCAGTTGTAATTGGCTTTTTGATAACCTTGCCCAGTGATGCTGCATTTTCTACAATCTTTTTTCGGGTAATGCCTTCCAGGATGTTTTTATCAGGCGTCAAAATTTCATTGGCATCGGAAATCAAAAAAATATTGGCCCTGGGCAATTCAGAAATAATATTATTTTTTTGGTACAAAATATCATCGGCACCGGCCGCTTTCATCGCTTCTTGTAACCAAACGGCCATCAGGTAGTTGATAGATTTTACCGCTGGCAAATCTCTTTGATAATCGTATGTAAATAAATGCAATCCGTTATTGAACAGGGCTTCGCCCGGCATCGTTAACGGGTGTTCATCTATTACAATATTGGGTGCTACCGGAGTATAAAAATCAGGCGCATTGCCTCCGGTTATGGTGATGCGAATGCCGGATGAATGTGGAATTTTATTTTTTTCAATCAATGTTGAAATACGGGAAACCCACCATTCATTTTCCGTAGGAATGACAAGACGCAATGCAGTGGCCGAGTTTTTTAATCGCTCAATGTACTCTTCTATAAATAAAGGAATACCATTCACAGTTCTGAGATAATCAAAAGCCGCATACCCTCTTTGCAAGGCGAGGTCGGTTATAGGCAGAGTGGCTTCTTCACGAGGTAGAAATTTATCATTGACGAATGTCCACATATTATTGCATTGTTTTTTTAAGGTAAGGTAAAATTTTTTCGACGGGCAAAGCTTCAATGGTATGGCCATCGGCACCGGTCATGGATGCGGCCATAAACAAAGAATTATAAATGGCTTCCTGTGTGGCTTCAATGGCCGCTATAAATAAAGGAGACATTTCATCATTTCGTAAGCGAGGCGTTGTTATAGTTTTTGCATCAGATTGGTAAGGAATTAAAACCGACGAGTTATTTGAAAATGCTATTACATAATCGCCACTGCCATTGGAAGCAATGCCACCGGTTTTGGCCAGTCCCATAAATGCTCTTTTAGCCAATCGCTCCAGGTTGCGACTGTCTAATGGTGCATCAGTGGCTACAACCATCATACAAGATCCATCGGGAGAATTTTGTAAATGATCTTTGAAATAATATTTCCCCAGCATTTTACCAACGGGAACACCTGCAATTTCCAGTGCACCACCAAAATTTGTTTGAACCAAAACGCCTACTGTATAACCGCCTAATGAAGCCGGCAGTTGACGAGAGGAAGTACCGATACCGCCTTTAAAACCAAAACAAGTCGTACCGGTGCCTGCCCCACATTTCCCTGTACCGGTGGCAGTGTATCAGCTGATTGAATGGCCTGCACTACATCCTCAACCGTAACATGTTTACCCCGAATATCGTTCAGGTATCCGTCATTGGTTTCGCCTACAATGGCATTGACGGATTTTACAGTTTCGTTGCCCGGTTGTGATAATGTGAATTGCAAAATACCATTGATACCTTCAGCAACACTGAGTGTATTGGTCAGTACGATCGGGGTTTCTATATTTCCCAATTCCTGTACTTGTGTACTACCGGCCAGTTTGCCAAAACCATTGCCAACAAAAATAGCGGCCGGTGTTTTCATTTGAAATACATTGCCATTATGTGGTATAATAGCAGTAACTCCGGTTCGGATATTATCACCTTTTATCAACGTAACCTGTCCTACCCTTACGCCTTTTACATCTACGATGGAATTGGTGGCACCGGTTTGCATTAAGCCGATGGGAAAACCCATTTCACGTAGCGTCTTTTTCTGTGCCATAGTATTATTCATAATGAAAAGCGATAAACTGAAAATCAATATTTTTTTAAAACGATTTTGCAGAATCATAGTGAAATGCATATTATAATAATTTTATTTTTTCTCACCCACAAACCAATCTTCTTTGTTTTTGAACAAGACGTTGAAGGTTGTTAATGTGCCGTAACATCTTGTGATGTATTGTTGCAGATTTATTTTTTCTTCTTCCGACAGGTTTTTGTGGCTGTTTATGTTTTGTTCCAATACCCGCAACCTGTCACGCAGCATAACAATTTTGTGAAAGAAATCTTCGATAGGAATCTCTTTAGGTTTTAAGGCTGTATCAGCCGGTTGAATCAGTAAAGTACCGTTTTGCCATTTTTCACCGAGAGGAACCATTTCAGTAACGCCACTCCACAAACGAAGAATTTTTAATAATGATTTTTCTACTTCAGCATGAGTTTCTATTTCCTCCGTTACATTTTCGGGAATGATTTCTTCTAATTTTGTATCTGTTTTATCTATTTCTTTTATTCCATGATTGATAAAACTAATCAGGTAAGTGGCATATTTCACGCCTACGATGACGCCCGGGCCATGTTGGGTGTGTTGCAAGCGGGTTCCTATGCCAAGTGTGGTTTGTTCCATATTATTTTATTTGGTCAGGGAAAATGATTCTCCCGGATGATATTTCCTTGCACTATGTTTTTCTACATCTTCTTTGTAAAATAAAACTTTTTTGAATTTCCCTTCGCTGAACATTTTGCCTTGGTCGAAAAAATGTTTGGAATCGCTATGGCCACTTTCGCCGCCGGCCAATAAAGATTTTGCTTTTATAGTGGGGCCAAATTCAACGGCACAAATAAAACTATTGCCATTGACGCCGTACCTGTTTTTGCTCCCGTTGAATCGGCGGCTGCTGTATGAGGGCAACATACCCCAAGCCGAAGAGGTAAAACCAACAGGAATACTCGGTTGGCTGTCATCAAATTCATTATCAATATGACCGGAAATTCTTTGAAACCGATTGATAGTTCCCCAGGGAATTTTCCAAGTGCCGTATTCATTTTTCAAAAAACGAATTGTTTCTACAAAAGCCGATAACATTTTTTGTGCAGCTTCATGACGAG
>JAGQWM010000108.1 GCA_020437365.1 Chitinophagaceae bacterium
CTTGTGCTGGAAGCTCCTGCATCGCAATAGCATGCAGAAGGTGGATTTAACACAACTTCTACGGGAACAGAAGTACCACTATTGCCACTATTGGTACAAGTAACAACACATTGATAACTGGTAGTAGCCGTTTGAGAAGTTACCAATGAAGGGTTAGTAGCGCCTCCAATATCGGCCCAAGGACCACTTGTACTTGCAGCTGATTGCCATTGATAAGTAACCCCTGCGCCAGGAGTAGAATTTGTCAACGATAAAGTAAACGGTACTGTCGGACAAACATTTGACACTGAAGAAAGTGTTGGGCCCGGGTCAGGAGTACCACTACAAGGAGCTGAAGAACATAGCGGCATATCAATATCGATAGTAAATCCTGTACATGCCTCATCACTATTGGCTGTAAAAACTAAGAATACAAGATTAGCACCTGCAGCAATATTGGCCGAACAGGTAGTAACACTTGGTGGAATACCACTACTTACTCCGGGGTCAGTTAAAAAATTAGCTGATTTATCTGCCGGATTAAAACTATTGGTATAAACCGCAAATTCCAAATTGGCCGCAGCATCGTTGTTAGTACAAGTAAAAGTAGCACATTGTGCTATTCCAGATGTATTAGTATAAGTATAAGTCTTATACCTGAAAGAACCCGAACTAAAATCACCTGCATAAGGCTTTGGAGAGGCACATGTACCTTGTACTCCATTTCTATTTATGCGTGAAGACAAAGCTGGATCCGACAACGCAATTGAACCTACAATCGTCCCACACACTAAATTGGAACTGTTTAAATTTTGCACACTTCCATTTGGCAAACCAGCGTCATTATCTGCCGAAGGATTTTGGTTACGAAGTGCATTTACATAAGCCTGTTTGGCTTTAAGCATGTCGGGGTTTTCTTTTATAACCCGCCGCTTCCCAAAAGGGTTGCTGTTTTTGTTTTGAGCTAAAGTCGTTTGCGTCGTCAGTCCAATGAGCAATAAAACTGCTACAATTTGTAACCCCGAAAACGCAAATTTTTTAAGCGTAAAATTTGGTTGCATAGTTTTGTTTTTAGTTAATAAATGATAATCGTCAATTACAGTAAAATATACTAAGAGGAAAGTTAACTTTTTTTTATAAATTAAAACCAAAAATAGTTTTACAGAAAATCTGTAAAATTTATAATTCGTTCATAATGAACATCTTACGTAAAAACAAAGAATTTACACACATTTTTTTCCATCCGGAAAAAAAAGACCTGTCAGGATTAACAAACAGGTCTCTTAAAAAACGTTTTTATTCTATCACCATTTTTCCGCCTCTTCCGTATTTCCTGAAGAAGAAACATCAGAAGTTTCGTTCGGTGGTGCTTCTGATGTTGCATCTACATTTTCATTTTTTTCCATGGTTTCTTCATTGGTAACAGCTTCAGCTTTGGGTGCTGCGGGTGTCGTTGTTCCGTTAGCAGCATCGCCATTGTTTTGAAATTGATTTTCGTTTTCATCATGATTAAATGCATCGAAATCGAAATCAGGCATTAATTCGGTCTTTACATAATCGACCGATTCTTCTAAAGCTTTACTGAATTTATTAAAATCTTCTTTGTACAAGAAAATTTTATGCCGGTCATACCCGTTATCATCGAATCTTTTTCGGCTTTCCGTAATGGTAAGGTAATAATCATTCCCTCTTGTAGTTCTTACATCAAAAAAATAAGTTCTTCTTTTACCGGCACGAATTTTTTTACTGAATATACTTTCCATTTTCTTGTCATGATTCTCGTACGCCACAATTAATAGTTTTAAGCAGTTATAAATTGGTTGTTAGTCCACAAATATAGAGATGTTTTTGAAAGATGCAAATTGCGTTTTACTTTATTTAAAGTCATCCTTTGCGTCCATTTGTTGTTGGCGGGCAAAGTGTTTTGCATATTGGCCGTTTCTCTGCAAGAGTTCTTCATGTTTTCCTTCTTCTACAATCGTACCATTATCCAATACAATTATTTTATCGAATGCAAATAATGCAAAAATGCGGTGTGTAATGATGATAGCCGTTTTACCGGATAAGTATTGATTGAGGTTATTGATAATTTCTTTTTCCGTACGGGCATCTACGGCACTCAGACAGTCATCAAAAATTACGAGGTTAGGATTTTTAATCAATGCCCTGGCAATAGATATTCTTTGTTTTTGGCCACCACTCAATGTCACACCCCTTTCACCTACCATTGTATCATATTGCTTTGAGAATCCGGCAATTTCTTTGTCAACATTTGCGAGCCGGGCAGCTTCAGTTATTTGTTCCCGGTTGGAATTGGCCACACCAAAACCGATATTATTACTTACTGTTTCAGAAAATAAAAATACATCTTGTGGTACGTAACTAATTTGCTCACGGAGTGTTGAAAGATCATATTCTTTAATATTATGCCCATCTAACATGATTTCACCTTCAGTAACGTCATACATCCTTAATAAGAGTTGCCCGATGGTAGATTTTCCACTTCCTGTTTTGCCAATGATGGCCACTTTTTCTCCTTGATTGATGGCCATGTCAAAATTTTTCAATGCCTTGATACCGGTATGCGGATACGTAAATCCAACCTGTTTAAATAAAATATTACCGGATATTTCTTTTTGTATTTTCTTCGGTTGATTATGAATGGCCGGTTCGATGGTCAGGAATTCATTGATTCTTTTTTGCGAAGCAGCTGCCCGTTGAATCATGCTGGCTGTCAACCCAATAGCACTTACTGGAAATGTGAGCATATTAATATACATCACGAATTCTACAATCGTATCAATACCCACATTATGGCCGCCATGAATATAATACAAGCCGCCAATCATAATTGTCAATAAAGTACTGATGCCGATTAATAAAGTAATAGATGGGAAATAAATAGCTTCCACTTTGGCCAGGCCAATGGCATTTTGTTTATAGGTTTCACTGTTTTTAGTAAAAAACCCTAACATGGCTTTTTCCTGTACAAAAGATTTTATCACCCGAATGCCCGAATAAGATTCTTGTGCATTGGTTGTAAGGTCCGACAAAGATTCCTGAATTTTTTCGCTTCGGCGGTGAATATTGTTATTGACAAAATAAATCGTAATAGCGAGAATGGGTAGCGGTGCCAATACATATAAAGTTAGTTCTGCATCCCGCTTCAGCATAAAAAAAACGCTCAGTGAAATAATGGCAACCAGGTTGGCCAGGTACATAATGGCAGGGCCGCTAAAAATGCGAACCCGGCTAACATCTTCGGTAATGCGATTCATCAAATCGCCGGTATTTCTTTGTTTGTAAAAAGCCGTATCCAGTTTTTGATAATGGCCAAAAATTTCATTCTTCTGATCGAATTCGATATGACGGCTCATGACAATAATTGTCTGTCGCATCAGAAATAAAAAGAAGCCCCGGATAAATGCCAAACATAGAATGGTGATACCACAAAGAGCTACCACCCTGCTTACGGAAGAAATATCCTGAACATTATTAATAAACTTTTGCACCAAAATATCATATTCAGGAGCTTTGGCCGGTGCTTTATATCCCGGAAGATTTAATTTATGTTGTACGAAATCTATGACAAAACCTGTAACCTGGGGTGAT
>JAGQWM010000109.1 GCA_020437365.1 Chitinophagaceae bacterium
CGATTGAGTTATCATGGTTTGCGGGCCAAAGACAAATCTTTCAACGCCAACTTTGAAACTGATTTTGATACCTCGATTGAAAAAATAAATATAGTGCCGCAGGATATGGGAAGGGTGATTTTGAATTTAATCAATAATGCTTTTTATGCGGTGAGTGAGAGGAAAAAGCTATCAGCTGACAGCTATCAGCCATTAGTCTCAATAAAAACACGAAAAGTAAACGATAAAATTGAAATACATGTTGCTGACAATGGAGGTGGCATTCCGGATGCTATCAAAGAAAAAATATTTCAGCCTTTCTTTACCACAAAACCAACCGGAAGCGGAACGGGATTGGGGTTGAGTTTGAGTTATGATATTGTGAAAGCACATGGCGGCGAAATAAAAGTGGAGTCCCGTTTTGGTGAAGAGACAACGCAGGCGGTCACAACATTTATTATTCAATTGCCAAAAAGTTAAATAGAAATGATGAAAAAAATTATTGGTGGATTTATTTGTATGACTACAATTTTAGTGGCCTGCAAGAATTCAAAAGAAACAAGAATAACGAATGAAAAGCCGCCAATAACTGTTGGCACTGTTATCAATGATAGTTTGGCGCCACCTGAAATTACGGTAATTAAAAATATACGAAAAATTCCTGCACCCAAACCTAAGATGGTGCCTTTAAAATATCCTTATGGTGTAGGCCAGCCTTCCATTTTGAAATACAGCGTTGGCGATGGCTTGCCCCAAAATCTTATCCTGGATATTGCACTCGATCATGCAGGCAATGTATGGACCTGCGGTTTGGGCTTTCTGAATAAATTTGATGGCAAACATTTTACCAATTACAGATCGGTAAACGGTGCAGGCAGTGGTTTTGTCAACAAGATTTTGGTTGACCAAAAAGATAATATCTGGCTGGGCAATTTTGACGGGTTGTATAAATTCGACGGACAATCATTTCAACCCACTCCACTTTCACATTATCCTAATTTGAGCATACGAAGCCTTTGCGAAGACAAGCAAAAAGCAATTTGGGTAGCTTCAACCAATGGCGTTTTCAGGGTTGAAAAAGATTCATTTAAGAGATACGGAATAAAAAATGATACTTCAAATTTTAATTGTATCAACATTTTTACCGATAAGAATGGACGAGTATTAGTTTCTTCTACAAAAGGGATGTATGAATTTCAGGATTCAGTTTTCGTTCCTTATTTGGATATGCCCAACAGTAATGGACATATTCCCGTTATCATAGGAAAAGACAGAAAAGAAAATCTTTGGTTTGTTCAACGTAGTTCGGATAACATTTATTTAAACCTGATTTTGTATGATGGTAAAAACAAAAAAGTTTATGGTGTGAAAGATGGTTTCAAATTAAAATTGGTGAACGAACTGATTGAAGACAAAAACGGAATTATCTGGATTTCTACTTCAAACGATGGGATTGTACGATTTGACGGACAACAATTTATTTATTTCACAATGGAAGATGGGCTTCCTTCCAATTCCATTTTTAGAATGAAAGAAGATAATATAGGGAATATATGGGCATGTACTACAAATGGTATTGCCAGAATTTGCTATGGCTTTATGAATTACCTGGAAAATGTAGAACCGGGCGAACAATATAATAATGTGCTTGCCATTGATTCCGCCGGCTATCGCTGGGTGCTTAATCAACAAGAAGACCATAAATCATTAATTCAATATTATAAAGACTATGCGTTGATTTATGATTTGGATAATATGGAAAAATCATTAACATTTCATTCAATTATGTTCGACAATTCGGGTGCACTTTGGTTACACGCCACTTTGCTCAATAACTTCACAGAAAAAAGTTTCAAATTTGACGGTCATTATTTTTACGAATATGGTCATGAACAGGGAATAAATCTTTCGGGTAACAGTGGATTTACAGACGATAAGCAGGGCAATGTTTGGGTAGGTGGAAGCGGTGGCCTTTATAAAATTTCCGGCGATACGATTGCACATTTTGGAGCAGCAGAAGGATTTCCGACAACAGTTTCCGGTTTTTTCATTGACAGTAAAGGCAATTACTGGATTGGAAGTATTCTGGATTCTGTATATAAATACAATGGCAAAACGCTGACTCGATATGCGGAAAAAGATGGATATCATGGAGCTTTTGTCAACGATATAGAGGAAGATCCATTCGGCAATATTTGGTTTGCCACGGATAGAAGTGTCAGCCGTTTTGATGGAAAACGGTTTTACAATTACGGACAAGTTGATGGATTTGATAATCTTGTGGCCAATATTACAATCGATACTGCCAACCGCCTCATTTGGTTTAGTTCAATCAACGGGCTTATTTCGTTGAGTTTCGATAATATAGATTCTACTAATTTAAATCTTCACCGGTACTATCAACGCAATGGATTCGATGTGGTCACCAGCCATATTCAATACAATAAAACATATTTCGATTCGCTGGGTATGTGGGGTTCCAGTTACAATGGGCCTTACCGCTTCGATTACAACCAGGTAAAGAAATTTAAAGCCCCGGCTTTACAATTGACAAATATCCGAATCAATAATCAACAGGTTGTTTGGTCAAAGCTTTTAAAAGATAAGAATGCCGATAGTTTAATATTGCTCAATGAATCTGTTTTAAAATTGGGGAAACCATTGGATGAAGAATTAATAAGAAATCAAAAAGCATCATTTCAAAACATTGTCATCGATAGTTTGCAAACCGGAAGCCTGGTTCCTGATTATTTAAAATTGCCTTACAAGAATAATAGTATAACATTTGAGTTTGCTTCATTGTCTCCTTCATTTGGCAAATACACAATGTTTCGATATAAACTTGAAGGTTATGAAGACAACTGGAGCCCATATAGTTTAAAAAATGAAGCATTCTTTGGCAATATGCGGGAAGGAAAATATACATTTCGTTTAGAGGCCGTTAGTTCCACCGGCGCCAAATCAACATTAAATTATAAATTCAGGGTATTGCCACCCTGGCAACGGAGCTGGTGGGCGTATGTGTTGTATGGTTTGTTATTTATAACAGGTATTTATGTTTTCATTAAATGGAGAACAAAATCATTACAAAAAGAAAAGAAAGTATTGGAAGAAAAGGTTACTGAACGGACGGCAGAGCTCAAAGCATCACTGGATCATTTGAATGCTACACAAACGCAACTTGTTCATTCCGAAAAAATGGCTTCGTTAGGAGAATTGACCGCCGGCATTGCCCATGAAATTCAAAACCCGTTGAACTTTGTCAATAATTTTTCGGAAGTAAATAGAGAAATGATTGCAGAATTAAAAGAAGAAATTGAAAAAGGAAATTATGAAGAAGTAAAAATCATCGCCAGTGATATTGAATCCAATGAAGAAAAAATAAATCATCATGGTAAAAGAGCCGATGCCATTGTAAAAGGTATGTTGCAAC
>JAGQWM010000010.1 GCA_020437365.1 Chitinophagaceae bacterium
ATCAGCTTTATCAATAAAGAAGATGATTTCGATACCATCGATTGGGAATTTCGTTTCAAAGGCCACGACATGACTTTGCATTACAGTATTTACAATGGCGTATCCCTGTTTCCTACCAAAACAAGAGATGCCCTAAGCAAAGACAATAAAAAAGTGGTAGAACTCGCAGAAGCGATTCAAATAAAATTGCTGAGTGATGATCAACGGCATATTGCTTAATCTACCCGTTAATATTCTTTTTCGCCCAGGCTTTCTACAATATTGACATAACTTACATAACGGTCTTCCTCTATTTCGCCATTGGCGACCGCTTCTTTAATGGCACAACCCGGCTCATGAAAATGCAAACAGTTATTGAACTGACAAGCCTGTATTCGGTTTTTCATCTCCGGAAAATAATGCGACACTTCCTGTTTTTCAATATCCACCAGGCCAAATTCTTTCATGCCCGGCGTATCAATAATGCGGCCACCAAAAGAGAGGTCAAACATTTCGGCAAAAGTTGTCGTGTGTTGCCCTTTGCCACTCCATCCGCTAATTTCTCCCGTTTTCAATACTTGTTCCGGAAGCAGTACATTCAGGATGGAAGATTTTCCCACGCCGCTGTGGCCACTCAATAGCGATGTTTTATTTTTCAAAACTGATGATAATGCTTCAAAACCTTCCTGCTTTGTTGCACTGATAAGAAAAGTTTTGTACCCGACAGTTTCATACATTTTTTGCCAATGCGCAAAGCGATCCAATTCTTTTTGTTTGTAGAGATCCGATTTATTAAAAACAATTATTGGTGGCACATGATACATTTCCGATGCCACCAGGAACCGATCAATGAATCCTTGCGAAGTCCGCGGCTCTTTTAATGTAGCCACCAAAACAGATTGATCAATATTGGCCGCTACAATATGGTGCTGGTGTTTATGCCGTGGCGATTGCCTGTTGATATAATTATTTCGCTGCGCAATGGCATGAATAACTGCCGTATGAATGGCTTCATTTTCTACTTCAAATTCAACCATATCGCCTACTGCAACGGGATTAGTGGAAGTAATGTCATCAATTTTTAATGCTCCTTTTGTCCGGGCTTTCCAAAATTGCTGTTGCGCATCTTTGATACTGTACCAACTGCCGGTCGATTTATACACCACTGCTTCCATGCCTGCAAAATAAATGAATAAAACGCTTTATGGAAATTTTCTGAAAACAGTGAATCGCAAAAAGATTTCCAGGAATAACAAAGCCAGTGCCGCCAATACGAAAGGGATAAATCTTTCTTCGGCCCGATGATGTGTTATGACCTCAACTTTCGATTTTTCTAATTGATTAATTTGCTGATACGTTTCTTCCAATGATTTTTTATCCTTTGCCCGAAAATATTTTCCACCGGTTTCATCAGCTATCTTTTGCAATAATGCCACATCAATGAAATTGATATCAGGATTTTGTTTTTGTGGTTTTTTAACTTCCGAAATATTTGTAGGCACAGCTCCCATGCCAATGGTATATACTTTTATGCCTTTTGCTTTAGTAATTTCCAATGCCGTCAGCGGGTCGATGAGGCGTGTATCCGGTGCATCTTCTTTGCCATCAGTAATTAAAATAATGACTTTCGATTTGGCCGTACTTTGTTGCAAACGATCCACAGCCGTAGCCAATCCTTCGCCAATGACTGTACCGTCTTTTAATAATGTGCGGCTTTCCAAAGAACGGATTTGCTGAATTAAGGTAGCATGGTCCGTTGTTAAAGGGCATTGAGAAAAACTTTCGCCGGAAAAAATGACCAGCCCGATTCTATCAACCGGCCGGTTCCGTACAAAATCTTCCGCTACTTCCTTGGCTACTTCCATCCGCGAAGGTGGAATATCCTGCGAACCCATACTGCCACTTACATCCATACACAAAATAATATCGATGCCTTCACCTTCAGTTTTTTTATCTGTAAATAATTTTTGTGGCCTTGCCAATGCCAATATCAAACAACTCAATGTCAGCAGTCTTATAATAAATGGCAAATGGCGAAAGCGGTTTTTCCAGGAATGTATGTTGAAAGCTGCAGCAGTAGAAATAATAAATGCAGCCTCACCTCTATTTTTTTTTCGTACATAGCGGCCAATCAATAATGGCAACAGGAGAAACAATCCGAATACGAACGGATAAGCAAAATGCAATTCTTTGATAAAATTATACAGCATTGTTTCTCTCGTTTTGTTCTATATAATCAATCGCTTTTTTTATTGAAGCAAAAGTTTTTCTGTCGTCATCCTGCACCGGTTTGTATTTAGCAAATTTAACTGCATCACTATTACGCAATGCTTCACTTAAATTGTCGTATTGCGTATTATCTTTTATTATATTTTTCAATTGCCATAACAATTCATGAGTGGTTTCCTGCAAGGAAAGAATACCTTTTTTTCTAAAAATATAAACACGGAAAATTCGAACCAATGTAGAATAATATTCTTTCGTTTCCGGGGGCTGTTGTTGCAATCTGTCGAGTTGCTGCAATGCATCGGTATAGGGATTGGCTATTGCTGCAACGGGCTGAACCGGTTGTATTTTTTTTCTTCTGCGATAAAAATAAATAAGCAATAACACAAACAATAAACCAACGGCAATCCACCACCAGGGAAATTTTTTCTTCGGTACTTCAACCGCCATTATATCTTTTATGTCGTGATAATCCTGTTCGGGATCAAAATGGCTGAATACGACATCAATATGGAGTGGAGATGAATAAATCTTTTTTGACAACGAAAAGACCGGAATCTGCCAGCGGCCCGAATCGAAACTGGTAAGTTTATATTTTTGAACAATTGTTTTTCCTGCTTTACCGGCAAGGCTATCAACAGGAAGTTTGTCCAGGATTTCAAAATGTTCGATGGAATCGGGAAGTGTAAATGAAAGTTTGGATTGTAAAGGCACTTGCCATTCAATGGTCAGTAGAAAGGGTTCACCAATTAAAATTTTTTGTTTATCAGTCGAAACTGAAATATGCGTTGCTGCCTGGCAAAAGGCAACGATCAGTATCATTTGAAAAACGCCGGTTAGTAAAAATTTTCTCATCCTCATTTTTGTTTATTGCGGCTAAGAAAAAACCGTTGCAATACTTTTACATAATCTTCATTCGTTTTTACATGCAATAAGTCGCTGCCGGCTTTTTTAAAAGTTTCGGTACTGAATTGTGTAATATTGAAGAAGGCTTGTTCGTAACTGTATTTTACAAATTGATTGTTGCTGTCAATCCATTTCGTAGCACCCGTTTCTGCATCTTCTACCAAAATCAATCCGGCATCAGGTAATTGTTTATCCATTTTATCATATACTTTTATACCAATGATGTCATGTTTTTTACTGGCAATACGTAATGCATCTTCGTAACCGGTATCAATAAAATCGCTGAGGACAAAAGCAATACTTTTTTGTTTGGTGGCATTGGAAAAAAAACGAAGCGCTGTATTCACAGCAGTTCCTTTTCGGTCGGTTTCTTTGCTCAACAATTCCCGCACAATATATAAAGCCTGTTGCTTTCCTTTTTTGGGTGGTATAAATGCTTCCACTTTATCGCTGTAAAAAATCACTCCCACTTTATCGGCATTATTCACGGCAGAAAAACTTAACACCGCTGCTATTTCCGTAATCATATCTTTTTTTCTCGATACTTCCGTACCGAATAAAGAACTGGCACTTATATCGACCAACAACATCACTGTTAATTCTCTTTCTTCTTCAAATAATTTACTGTACGGATGTCCTAACCTTGCCGATACATTCCAATCGATAAAACGAATATCATCACCTGCTGCATATTCTCTCACTTCCCGAAACGACATACCTTTTCCTTTGAAGGCGCTGTGGTATTCGCCGGTAAAAAGGTCGCTTGTCAGTTTTTTACTTTTGATTTCAAGCTCCCTGACTTTTTTAATTATTTCTTTTGTCGTCAGCATAAGGGCAAATTCTTTTTTGAATCAGGGAACATTAATTTGTTTCAAAATATCTTCAATCACATCTTCGGCTTTTACATTTTCAGCTTCCGCTTCATAGGTCAATCCAATCCGATGCCGTAAAACATCATGACAAATTGATCTTACATCTTCGGGAATGACAAATCCTCTTTTATTTAAAAACGCCTGGGCTTTGGATGCCAGTCCCAGGTTAATACTGCCGCGGGGCGAAGCGCCGTAAGCCAGTAAAGGTTGTAAATTTTCAAGATGATATTTTTCCGGTTGTCTTGTCGCAAAAACAATATCCAGGATATACTGTTCTATTTTTTCGTCCATATAAATTTCTGCTGTCAGTTTTTTAGCTTTCAACACTTCATTGATTGATACCACTTGTTTTATGGTTGGAAATTCACCACGAATATTTTTACGGAGAATCATTTGTTCTTCGGGCATCGTTGGGTAATCAACAATTACTTTCATGATAAACCGATCTACCTGTGCCTCCGGCAATGGATATGTTCCTTCCTGCTCCAATGGATTTTGTGTCGCTAACACCAAAAAAGGTTCTTCCAATTTATACGTTGTATCGCCGATGGTAACCTGTCTTTCCTGCATGGCTTCAAGCAAAGCACTTTGCACTTTGGCCGGTGCCCTGTTGATTTCATCGGCCAGGATAAAATTGGCAAAGATGGGGCCTTTTCTCACTACAAATTCGTTTGTCTGTTGCTGATAGATCATGGTGCCAATAACATCGGCCGGTAATAAATCCGGTGTAAATTGTATGCGGTTAAATGGTGCATGAATAGCTTCCGCCATCGATTTGATGGTTAATGTTTTGGCCAGGCCGGGCACACCTTCCAATAACACATGGCCATTGCTCAATAAACCAATCAACAAACGGTCGAGCATATAACTTTGCCCGACAATCACCTGACCGATTTCCTCTTTGAGCGTATCCATAAATTTGCCGGCATAACTGATTTTGTCATTCAAGGCCTTAATATCTTCTGCAGTTTTTAACATATCATTTAAATTAAGTGAGCACAAAATACGAACTTGCTACAAGCAATTATTTTGCCGATATTATGAATGGTAAAAATTCGGTATCAGATTTGTGGTTTATACGCTATTTTAACCCATTTTGATTCATTACTTTTAGCAAAATTCAATACTATGAAAAAATATTTGCAAGCCCTTTCCATTAGTTTTTTGTTGGTAGGATTTATTTTGCCTTCTTGTAAAAAAGATTCCAATACACCTACTCCTAAAACAAAGACAACATTAATCTCTCAAAGTTCCTGGAAATTCAGTTCGGCTACTGCCGGCGGTGTTGATGTTTCCGGTTCATTGCAGAATTGCCAGAAAGACAATATTCTCACCTTCAATGCCGGTGGCACCGGTACTTTAGATGAAGGCCCCACAAAATGTAATTCCGGTGACCCGCAAGTGGGTGCTTTTACCTGGAATTTTCAAAACAGTGAAACAATTTTGTTTGTGTCTGCCACCATTTTTACCGGCGGCAGCAGTACATTTAATATTGTATCATTGACAGAAACACAGTTGGTTGTGTCTTTTGAATACACGCCATCGAGTGGGCCAACCGTTATAGTCATCGCCACATTTGTACATTAAGAAAGGTATTTACCAACAATGGGCACCCTACGGCCAACACCAAAGGCTTTGGGTGAAATCCGTATGATGGGACAAAACTGGTTTCGTTTGTATTCATTGATATTGACCATTTTCAACACCCGGTCCACCAATGCAGCATCAAAACCTTGTTTTTTAATTTCATGCGGCCCGTTTGTTTTTTCAATGTACTGATAAAGAATTTCGTCCAGAATTTTATACTCGGGCAACGAATCCGAATCTTTTTGTCCCGGCCGTAGTTCTGCCGACGGTGCTTTATCAATGATATGTTGTGGAATAATTGCTGCATGGCGGTTTATATATTTTGCCAAAGCATACACTTGCATTTTATAACAATCGCCAAGAACACCAAGGCCTCCGGCCATATCGCCATACAAAGTGCCATACCCGGTTGCCAGTTCACTTTTGTTGGAAGTGTTCAATAAAATATATCCAAATTTATTGGCCAATGCCATCAAAATATTTCCCCTTGTGCGGGATTGAATATTTTCTTCGGCTACGCCAAAAGGAAGATTGTTGAAGGAACTTTCTAATGCCGACAAAAAACTTTCGTAAATATTTTTAATCGGAATAATATCATACGGATTGTTCAAATTTTTGCTCAATGCTTCGGCATCTGCTACGGAATGTGTGGTAGAAAACTCCGAGGGCATCAATATAGCTTTTACATTTTCGCTGCCCAATGCTGTACAAGCCAATGCTAGTGTTACGGCACTGTCAATACCGCCACTACTACCAAGAATAGCTTTGGAGAATCCCATTTTTTGAAAATAATCTTTGATACCCATAATAATGGCATCATGTACTGCATCAATATTTAAGTGATAGTCAAGTGTAGGCGGATCCAATTCCGCATCAGGCAAGTTGGCAGCAATCGTTTTTACCGGCGCTGCAAAATGACCATCGTCCAATAATGTTACCATCGAAAATGCTTCTTCAAAAAGCGGCAATTGTTGAATGAGATTGGCATCTTTATCAAAAACCAACGAGCCACCATCAAAAACAATTTCAGTTTGGCTGCCGACACAATTATTATAAATCATCGGCAGTTTGTATTTACTTACATTCAATTTTACAATGGCCTTACGGTCTTCCACATGTGTATAATCGAATGGAGAAGCCGAAATATTTATCATTACATCCGGTGCATATTGCATCAATTCATCCATCGGGCAAGTACGGTACATCGGATTATCGCCCAAATTCCAGATGTCTTCGCAAATGGTAACGGCTATTTTCTTTCCTTTGAATGGAACAATATTCCAATGATATGCCGGTTCGAAATAACGGTACTCATCAAATACATCGTAATTAGGCAAACACGTTTTATGCACAACATTTTTCACTTCTTTTTCGAAAAGAAAAAAAGCGGCATTGAATAAATCTTTTCCTTCCCGAATCGGGTTTTTGTCCGGCGCACCTATCAATACACCAATCGTATCGGCATGAGCTTTTATGATTTCAATGGCTTGCTCACATTTATTTATAAAATCATCGAAGTCCAAGAAATCTCTCGGCGGATAACCACAAACACATAACTCTGTAAAAACAACGAGCTCGGCGCCTTGTTCTTTTGCTTTTGCAATGCCTTCAATTATTTTTTGGGTATTGGCTTCAAAATTGCCGATGTGATAATTTTGTTGCGCCAGTGCAATTTTCATACGGCAAAATTAAAGTAATGCGGTGCTAAATTCACTAAATTTTATTCCGATATTTTTGCCATGACAACAAACTGGATTTATCCACGTTAATGATGACAAAAACAAACTATGCATCCATGAAAAAAATCAGTATTCTCCTGCTGAGTATGCTTGTATTTGCTGCTTGCAAAAACAAAAAAAATATTCCTGATGTTTCGGATATAAATGTACAATTGAAATGGGAACGGTTTGACCATGATTTTTTCGCCCTCGACACGAATGACCTGCCAAACGGTTTGAACAAACTACAGGAAAAAAATCCGCTTATCACTACTTTATTTCTCCAAAATGTATTGGGGCTCGATAGTGCTCAATACCTGGCCGGTACGAAACGTTTTTTACAAACCAGCCGCCAGTTGGAAGACACCGTCAATATTGTTTTTAAAAACACACATCCCATTGAAAAAGAATTTACCCGTGCTTTTCAATTCATTAAATATTATTTTCCCCAATACAAAGTACCAAAGATTGTTACCATCGTTGGCCCGGTAGATGCGTTGGCACAATCGGAAAGCGGACCGACACCGGATTTTATCCGCCCCGGCATTCTTGGTATCAGTTTACAATTTTATCTCGGCAAAAATTTCTCCGTATATAGTTTTCCTTTTTATATAGAAAATGTAGCGCCGAGATACAGAAGTGTTCGGTTCAGTAAAGAATATATAGTGGCTGATGCCATGAAATTGATTATCCCGGATATTTTCCCCGATAAAAGTGCAGGCAAACCACTCGTTGAACAGATGGTAGAGAAAGGAAAACAATGGTATTTATTAGATAAAATTTTACCCTATACCGCCGATTCCGTAAAAACAGGATACACGCAACAACAACTCGATTGGTGCCATGAGAATGAAGGAATGATTTGGACGTATATAGTCAAAAATGAAAACCTGCAATCTTTAAGCCCTGCCGTGATTCAGAATTATATTGGCGAAGGGCCATTTACGCCCGGTTTTCCGCCGGATTATTCACCCGGCAATATCGGCCAGTGGATTGGTTGGCAGTTTATCAAAAAATATGTAGAAAAAAATCCTGATATCAAACTTGATGTGCTGATGAATACCGATGCAGCCACTATTATCAGGGAAGCTAAATACAAGCCGAAATAAAAAATAGCATCTTTAACAAAGATTAATTTTTCTTCATCGGCACAATCATTTCGAAAGTTGGAATGCTGACATCGAACATTTGCTTGCTATGCAGATTTTCCATTTGGTAAATGCCATGCATTTTCCCCAATTCGGTACGCAGATTACAACCACTTACATATTGATAACTTTCGCCCGGCAACATAATAGGTTGTACGCCAACCACGCCTTCGCCTTCTACTTCACGGTGGGTGCCATTGCTATCAAAAATATACCAGTGGCGGCGGTGTAGTTTTACCGGAAATGAATTATGATTTTCCAAAGTAATGCGATAAGCAAACATGTATTCCGATTGCAAGGGATTGCTGTAATCGGACTGGTAGAAAGTCTCTACACTTACTTTTACGCCTTCGGAAATCAAGCTGGTCATAGCATAAAAATAATAAAATTAATGGCAATTCAAACTTGTAAGCCTTTTAACGGTTTTTTCCTTTCGAAGCGCTTAATTTTGCAGCTCGAATTACAAAAAAACAAACCATGAAAATAGCAGTTGCCAAAGGCGATGGCATTGGACCCGAAATTATGGATGCCGTGTTGAAAATTTTTGCTGCCAACAAAGTACCGTTGGAATATGAATTTGTAGAAATGGGAAAATGGGTATTTGATAAAGGCCATAGTAATGGTATGACAAAATTGGCCAAGGATACCATCGAATCGCTGGGCATTTTGTTCAAAGGGCCGATGGAAACGCCGAAAGGAAAAGGTGTAAAAAGCATCAACGTAACGGCTCGCAAAACCTGGAATACCTATAGCAATAAAAGAGATTTCAGAACCTTGCATGGTGTTGATACCGTTTTTAGTAAAGCAGGTATTCCGATAGATATTACGGTGGTTCGTGAAAATATTGAAGATACTTATGGTGGTATCGAGCACATGCTGACACACGATGTGGCGCTGAGCCGGCGATTTATTACCCGCCCGGGAAGTTTGCAAGTCATTCGCTATGCTTTTGAAATGGCGAAATTGAAAAATGCCCGCCGTATTACTTGCGGCCATAAGGCCAATATCATGAAAATTACAGATGGCTTATTTCTCGAATGTTTCCGCGAAGTGGCCAAAGAATATCCTGAACTAAAGGCCGACGACGTTATCATCGATGATCTTTGTATGAAATTGGTAACTCGTCCCGATCAGTTTGACGTGGTTGTACTTACCAATCTGCAAGGCGATATTGTATCAGACCTTTGTGCCGGACTGGTAGGCGGTTTGGGCTTTGCGCCTTCGGCTAATATTGGTGATCATATTTCCATTTTCGAAGCGGTGCATGGCACGGCACCGGACATTGCCGGAAAAAATATAGCCAACCCAACCGCTTTATTATTAAGTGGTATAGCCATGTTGCGGCATTTGGGACTCACAGAAAATGCTTCCGTCATTGAAAATGCTTTATTATATACTTTGGAAAAAGGTGTACATACCGGCGACTTCGGCGATAAAAATATACCTGCCGTCAACACGACAGCATTTGCCGATGCCATCATTGCCAACCTGGGACAAAAACCGGAAATCGGTGCCCGTGACATTATGCCCAATAAACCCGGCACACCGAAGCCTTTACATCTCGATGCCAATCCTATGATGGTGTCGAAAGAAGAAGAAAATGAAAAAATAGTTGGTGTCGATTTTTTTATTGAAAGCGATGAGCAACCTTCAGCTATAGCCGAAAAATGCGAACGCCATGCCGGCGTAAAATTCAATCTAATCAATATCAGCAACCGCGGTACACAGGTGTGGCCTACCGGTTCTGTTTACACCAATTTGGTCAATCAATATAATGTACGTTTTGAAAGTATCGATGCATCGCCGCTGAATCAACAGGACATCATCGGTTTGTATGTAAGCCTGAGTGGCAATTTCAAAATCTGTTCACATGAATTGCTCAATCAATGGGGTGATAAAAAAGCATTCAGCCTGGCACAAGGTCAATAAATCTTTTGCCTCAAACAATCCTGGCTTTCCGATAGCCATGGGCAGATAAATATTGTAGCACTTTTTTTCGTTGGTCGCCTTGTACAATGATTTCACCATCTTTGGCTGAACCTCCCGTGCCACAAAATGATTTTAATTTTTTGCCCAAGTCCTGTAAATCAGTTTCCGAACCGGTGAATCCCAAAATAACTGTTACAGTTTTACCTGCCCGGTGTTTGGTCTCCAAACGAATTTTTAAACTTTGTTCTTCCGGCAACAAAGTTGCAGTTTCTTCTTCGCTATAATCAAAAGAAAAATCCGGATCAGTACTGTACACAAAACCTTTATTATCTTTTTTATTTTTCTTACCCATTTTTCAATTTTTTTAATCCGTTTAACCACAAAGACGCAACGTAACGCAAAGAATCTTCTTACTCAATCTCAACTTTAACCTTAACTTAAACCCAACATTCTTCACTCTAACCTCTACTTACTTCATCGCCTTCAAACTCAAATCCAAACTTCTTGCCTGGTGTATTAATGCGCCTACGCTTACATAATCAACTCCGGCATGCGCATAGTCAACTATATTTTCAAGATTGATGCCGCCGCTGGCTTCTGTTTCATATTTGTGTTCAATTAATTTCACTGCTTTTTTTACTTCCGCAGGTGAAAAATTATCCAGCATAATCCGAAAAACTTTTGAACTATTAACTGCCAATACTTTTTTTACATCATCCAAGGTTCGGGTTTCCACTTCTATTTTTAAATCCGGCTTTTTCGTTTGTACATAATCGGTAGCCGCTTGAATGGCTTTTTCGATTCCGCCAGCATAATCGATATGGTTATCTTTCAGCATGATCATATCGAACAATCCAAAACGATGATTTACACCGCCACCAATACGAACGGCTTCTTTTTCTAACAACCTGAAATTGGGCGTTGTTTTCCTGGTGTCGAGTAATTTTGTAGTAGTGCCTTTTAGTTGTGCCACATATTGATGTGTCAGGGTAGCAATGCCGCACATTCTTTGCATACAATTCAATACCAATCTTTCACATTGCAGAATGGTGTGCACTTTGGCTTCAACGGTAAAAGCCGTCTCACCGGCTTTCATCCATTCACCATCTTTTTTTAAAGGCGTAAATTTCACTGCCGGTTCCCTGAATTGAAAAATTTTCTCCGCCACCTGCATACCGGCCATCATGCCTTCTTGTTTTATTTTCAGCATGGCTTTTCCGACTGCATTTGGGTCAATGACAGATAATGTAGAATGATCACCATCGCCTACATCTTCTTTAAAAGCCGCTTCAATGAAATGGGTAAATTGTGTATCGAAATGCATAGTTGCAAAAATAAAACTTCATTACAAGCTTACGTATAAAAAAAGTCCCGTTATTGTCGGGACTTTTTATTTGATGACCAATTTTATTATTCAATAGATTGAAATCGAATTTCTTTAATGACTTCTTCACCATCTTTTCTACGCATAAAAACATTGGTACGATAATTTCCGGCACTGGTTTGTAAAGTACCCACACAATATTGGCTACCGCCGGCACCTTCGCCTTTATGTTTTAATACAAAGCCGGTGACATTATTATTATCAAAAAAATCTTTGATAATCAGTTGGGCTTGCGCCTTGCTATAACTGTCACTTTTATCGGGCAAAGTCAACCCGACATTGGCATCAAAATAAGAAGCAAGTTTTGAAGCATTTCCTGAACGCAATGCACTAATGACTTCTTCTATACTGCCTCTTTGTGCAGTAAATGAAGTAAGTAGCAAAACTGCTCCTAAAGCTAAGGATGTGCATATCTGTTTCATTTGAATTAATTTAAGGTTTTCACAGTATAGTAATCTAAAAACATGCCAACGTTTTATTTTCAAAACATGAATACTAAAGTACTAAAAATCAGCATTTTTTGAATTAATTTACTGACATATCAAGTATTTGCATGTAGTTTTACAGGGTAAATGCGGAGATTGTCGATGCGTAAAGAATGAAATTTTACTATTTAAATACCTTTCATATATGAACCCGAAAAAAAAAGTGATTTTAATAATAATGGACGGCTGGGGATTGGGAAAAGTTGCTTCTTCAGATGCTATACAACATGCCAAAGTTCCTTTTACTAAATCATTATACGAAAAATATCCACACAGCACTTTAATTACTTGCGGCGAAGCGGTAGGCTTACCGGATGGTCAAATGGGCAATTCAGAAGTCGGACACCTGAACCTCGGTGCCGGCAGAATTGTGAACCAGGAATTACAACGTATCAATATTGCCATCAGGGATGGTTCTTTTGCCAAAAACGAAGTATTGCTCCACGCCATTCATACAGCAAAAAAACTAAATAAACCATTGCATTTACTCGGCCTGGTCAGTAACGGTGGCGTGCATTCGCATATTGAACATATAAAAGCCATTACCACTATTTGTAAAAATGAAGGATTGGAAAACCTGCTTGTTCATGCTTTTACGGATGGCCGTGATTGTGACCCCAAAAGTGGTTTGGGATTCATCAAAGAACTGGAAGCACATTTACAAAAAACAACCGGCCTGATAGCCAGCGTCAGTGGCCGCTATTTTGCCATGGACAGAGATAAAAGATGGCAGCGTATTGCATTGGCCTATGATGCAATGGTGAAAGGAAAAGGAGAAATGGCCCCGGACGCAATGACGGCCATAAAAAATTCTTACGCACATAACATTACGGATGAATTTATAAAACCTACGGTGATTGTAAATAAAGAGCAAACACCCATTGCCACCATCAAAGATGGCGACGTAGCTTTATGTTTTAATTTCAGAACAGACCGTTGCAGGGAAATTTCGCAAGTATTGACACAACAAGATTTCCCTGATTTCAATATGAAAAAACTCAACCTGGATTATACGACCATGACGGAGTATGATAAAACTTTTCAAAACGTACATATCGCATTTGAAAATGAAGACTTACACCATACACTTGGCGAAATTATTTCGACGAATGGATTGCAACAGATTCGGGCTGCCGAAACTGAGAAATACCCACATGTTACTTTCTTTTTCAGTGGCGGCCGTGAAAAAGAATTTCCGGGCGAAAAAAGAATTTTAGTGGCTTCGCCAAAAGTGGCTACGTATGATTTACAACCGGAGATGAGTGCCCATGAATTGACTGAAAAACTTTTGCCCGAAATAAAAAAACAAACAGCCGATTTCATTTGTTTGAATTATGCTAATACGGATATGGTAGGCCATACCGGTGTATGGGAAGCCGCCATCAAAGCTGCAGAAACGGTAGATGGTTGTGTACAACAAATAGTAACCTCCGGTTTAGAAAACGGTTATACGATTTTCTTAACTGCCGATCATGGCAATTCCGATTATATGATAAATGAAGACGGCACACCGAATACTGCACATACTTTAAATCTTGTTCCGTTTTTTATTATTGATAAAGAATGGAAAGGAACCATAGCACCCGGCAAACTCGGCGATATAGCACCTACTATTTTAACGATGATGGACATTCCTGTACCACAAGAAATGACCGGAAATATCTTAATAAAAAATAATTAATTTTAATACTTATGAAAGTAGTTAAAAAGATTTTATGGGTATTACTGGCTGGCCTTATTGTTATTCAGTTTATTCATCCCAAAAAGAATAAAGCCGAAGGCCCGCAGCCTAATTATATCGGGACAAAATTTGCAGTGCCGCAGGATGTACAAGCTATTTTAAAAATAGCCTGTAACGATTGCCATAGTAATAACACAAGATATCCTTGGTATGCCCGTTTTCAGCCGGTTCATTGGTGGCTCAATAAACATATTGTAAAAGGAAAAGACGAATTGAATTTTGATGAGTACGCCAACAAATCATTACGTTATCAATACCATAAAATGAAAGAAACGGTTGACATGGTCAAAAAAGGAGAAATGCCATTAAATTCCTATACCTGGACGCATAAAGATGCCCGATTAAGTGATACGGAAAAAGATAAAATTATCACCTGGGCCGGAAGCATTCTCGATAGTATGAAAGCCCATTACCCGATGGACAGCCTTGAGCGGAAAAGAAAAAAATAATATTTCTATTAAAAAAGCTATCAAATATATAACTGCCATACTATTCTTTCTACCGGTTTTTATCCCGGTACTTACAATGCTTGTATTTACTATTCACCAGCAATCTGTAAGAAAAGAAATGAATAAAAAACTACAGTATGAACAATTGCAAACGATTGTGCTTGCCGAAAATGAAATCAAATGGGTGAAAGCAGGAGAAGAAATAATCATTGACGGAAAAATGTTTGATATCAAAAGTTTTGAAATCTTCAATGGGAAAATAGTTTTTCATGGTTTATTTGATAAAGAAGAAACCACCTTGCAACAACAGCTTGTCAATAGTTGGGAAAAGAATCAAACCAACAAAAATCTATTGCTTGGGCAATTATTTGAAACACTTGAAGGATTTTATTTTCATTCCGTACAAAATACAATTCTATTGAGCAACTGCTCAGTACAGTTTTCCCCTTTCTCTGATATAACGTTACTCAATCAGTTCGAAGAAATACCTACACCTCCGCCGTTATCGTAATTATTTTTCTGAAAAATAATTATTCATCAAAAAAATAAAAATGAAAAAGTTTGCATTGCTATTGGCATTGCTGTATATGTGTATAAACGTAAACGCACAAAAAGACAGTATAAAAATTATCGACCTGGATGAAGCCGTAGTGTATTCTAATAAATTCGTTGAAAAGAAAATAAATTTAGCCCAAAAAATTGACGTAGTCACGGCGAGAAAGATTGCTGATTTCAATAGTCAAAATACCGGCGATTTGTTAATCAGAACCGGCAATGTATTTGTACAAAAAAGTCAGCAAGGTGGCAGCAGCCCTGTATTAAGAGGATTTGAAGCCAGCCGTGTTTTACTGGTTGTAGATGGCATCAGGCTTAATAACGCCATCTATCGTTCAGGCCATTTACAAAATGCAATTACGATTGACCAAAATATGCTTGAGAGAGTAGAAATAATGTATGGCCCGTCTTCCACTTTATACGGTAGCGATGCACTTGGAGGATTGGTACACATGCGAACAAAATCTCCTACAATTTCTGCAAGTAATAAATTATTTGTAAAAGGAAATGGCTTTGCCAGGTTTAGCAGTGCTAATAAAGAAATGACGGCACATGCAAATGTAAATATAGGTGGAAAAAAAATCGCCTGGCTACAAGCCTATACCATCAGTGATTTTGACGATATGAAAATGGGAAACCGGTATCCTAAAAATTACCCTGATTTTGGTCGTCGTTCGCAATATATCAAAACAATCAATGGTATCGATAGTATCATTACCAATGATGATGACAGGATACAAAGAAATTCAGGCTATACACAATGGGATATTTTGCAAAAATTACTGTTTGAACCCAACCAAAAAGTAAAACATCAACTCAATTTTCAATATTCCAGTTCTACGAATATTCCTCGCTATGATAGAATGCAGGACAAAAAAGATTTTGGTGGAAACATTGGAAAAGTTTTACGCTATGCACAATGGTATTACGGGCCGCAAACAAGATTTTTAGCCGCATATAATCTATCTATTTCGAAACTTGGATTTTTTGACAATTTCAAACTCAATGTCAATTACCAGGACGTAAAAGAAAGTCGTCAAAAAAGAGAATACCGAAGATATGATCGTTTTGATAGTAATAGAGAACATGTAAAAGTTGCAGGTATTATATTGGACGGCCGAAAAGCCTGGGGTGTCAATGAAATCAATGTGGGTATTGATGGCTATTTAAATAAAGTGAAATCTGTAGCCGACAGGACAAATTTATTGACCGGGATAAAATCAAAAAAAGACACTCGTTATCCCGATGGCGAAAATAATATGAATTATTTCGGTGTATATGCACAACATATTGCTAAATTGAATGGTGGAAAATTAGTGCTGAATGATGGCATACGTTTTCAATATGTGCATTTACATTCAACGATTGTTGACAATTCATTTTTTCATTTACCAATTACAGATATTAAACAAACGCCATTTGCCGTAACCGGGAATATCGGGTTGGTGTATATGCCCGAAAAAACCTGGCGGTTTACTTTGAATGCTTCATCCGGTTTCAGGGCTCCGAATATTGATGATGTATCAAAAGTTTTTGAATCATCGACAGATTTGCAACGATTAATTATTCCCAACCCCGATTTACAACCAGAGTACACCTATAATTTTGAATGGGGATTGAATAAAAATATTCCGGGCAAATTCAAATTTGAATTCGTTAATTTTTACACCTTATTCAAAAATGCCATTGCTACAGCTCCCTATACTTTGAATGGACAGGATTCAGTAATATATGACGGTGTACAAAGTGCCGTGTTTGCCAGCCAAAATGTTGAGAAAGCATATCTTTTTGGTTTTACAACCCGTTTGCAAATAGATTTTAATAACAAATTTTCCTGGGACAATACATTGAGTTATACTTATGGAAGATTTAAAAATAATGATGGTTCAACAACGCCGCTGAATCATATACCGCCATTATATGGTAGGTCAAGTATTATTTATGCCAAAAACCCGTTTAATACTGAATTATATTGCATGTTCAATGGGTGGAAAAGAATTAAAAATTATTACCTGTTTGGAGAAGATAATGTACAGTATGCTACGCCAGACGGAATGCCCGGATGGTTTACTTTAAATTGGAAAGCGGGATATACATTTTCCAATCACCTGCAATTGCAACTGGCGGTTGAAAACATATTAGATAAAAATTACAGGTATTTTGCTTCCGGATTTTCAGCTGCCGGCAGAAATTTTGTTGTTGCTCTCAGGGTAGGTTTTTAAGTGTTTCCAAATAAAATCCATAAATGGGTGAAAGTGCTGACTTTCACCCGTTTATTTTACTCCTCCAATAGGAAAATTTTACAATCTTATGCAGCATTCATTAAGAATAATTGTCTAAATTAGAGGCAACCAACGTAAGTTATGACTGAGGAAGCCATTATAAAAGGATGTTTGAAAGGGAATGCTGAATCTCAGCGGGAACTTTACAATAAGTACAGCCCGAAAATGCTGGCCGTATGCTATCGGTTTGCGCACAATCGGGAAGATGCAGAAGACATGCTGCAGGAAGGCTTTATCAAGGTGTTTTTACAATTACACAATTTTGAAAGCCGTGGCTCTTTTGAAGGTTGGATTCGCAGAATCATTGTGCATACCTGCATCAACATTCTGAAGAAGAACAAAAAATTTAATGAAAGTGTAGATATTATTCATGCCACCGGTGTAAAAGTGAGAGAAGATTCAGTGCCGGCTATTATACAAGCCAAACAAGTGGTAGAATGTATCAGAATGTTACCTATCGGATACAGAACAGTGTTGAACCTGTATGCCATTGAAGGATATAGTCACCGGGAGATTTCTAAAATCCTGGGCATAGAAGAAAGCACAAGCCGAAGCCAATATACCCGGGCCAAAGGCATGCTGGAAAATATTTTGATACGAAAAAAAATATTGCACAAACCAAAACAGGAAGCCAATTGGCTTGCCGCCGTGAACCAGCGTTAAAAAAATGAGAGGCTAGTAGTAGATACTGGTTATGAACACAAAATTTGAAAATAGAGATTTCGAAGATTTTGTAAAGCAAAATGCTGATCAATATCGAATGTTTCCTTCTGAAAAAGTATGGAAAGGCATTCATAACACTATCCATACACGCAGACGTTGGTATGGTGCCGGTTTGGCTTTACTCTTACTGACGACAGCAACCGTAACGGGTATTATGCTAAGCCCCAATAACAAAAAACCTACTGCTCTTGTAGCCAAAGTTTCTAACAGCAACGCTGTCAATACATCCCTCGAACAAACTGCACCAGCCGCTATCATTAACAATAAAAATTCTGCACAGAATAAAAATTATATTTCAGCGATTGTGCCCGACCATACAGAAAAAAACCTGTTTCCGAATACAACAAGCATTGCAGCACCACAGCCTGATGCAGGCCCTTCATTGGCCGCTATAGCCGCTTCCATTGAGAAGCCAAAAGATATACTCCAACATGAATTTTTGTATAACAATATTTTACCGGATTTAAATTTCAATACGCCAACAGGCAAAACTTTTAAAACTGTTGCCACGCCAAGTATTGTTAAAAAACAAATCATCAAATCACCGGAGCCTAACAATCCGGCCGTAGCAGAAAGAGACCAAAGCCCGATTACCACTACAATCATCGATAATATGGTAATGCCGCAACCAAAAACTGCAGCAAAGGATAAAAACATCAATTCATTATCCATCGCAAAAAATACTGCAACAAAAAGCGAATACCCGATGACGATTGAAAGTGTATTGAATACATATAAAAACAATTCATTTGTCAAAAAGCTGGTTTGGCAGTTTCATTTGATTCCTACGATTTCATACCGTAAGTTGATAGAAAACAAACCATTCCTGGAAGCAGCCCGCAATTCTTCCGGTATTAATCAATCAGGTTTGAGCTTCAGTGATATCAATAGTGTGGTGACCCACAAACCGGATATTGGTTTACAAATAGGCATAACTGCCGGTTATCCTGTGGCGAAAAATATTACGTTGACTGCCGGAATGCAATTCAATGTGAGCAAGTATAATATACAAGCTACCAATCATAGTAGCGAATTGGCAACAATTGCCCTAGCAGCGCCTGCCGGTGGCAATAACACTGTAACTGCCATTACCAATTTGAGAAATGTCGGTGGTTATAAAGCTTCTTGGTTGCACAATAAATATATTTCTGCCTCGCTGCCTATTGGGGCTGAAATTAATTTGTCCGGCAACCGTAGCAAAACAATAATCGGCATTGGCGCCACTATTCAACCGACTTATATTTTAGGCAACAGGGCTTATTTACTTTCTACCGATTTCAAAAATTATGCTGAGGTACCTTCTTTGACCCGCAAATGGAACCTCAATACCGGCTTGGAATTGTTTGCAGCATACAGAACCGGTAAAGTGGATTGGCGTATCGGGCCACAGGTTCGTTACCAGATATTCTCGAGTTTCTATAATACCTATCCCATCAAGGAACACCTTTTCGATTTTGGGTTAAAATTGGGTATTACTATTAAATAAAAAATCAATACTAACTGCACTGCTTTAAAAAATCTCATGGCGAAAGCGATGGGATTTTTTGTTTTAATAACAACCACCTGTTTTACAGAGTTGCCGGATTGCATTAATTTTATCCAATGAAAAATACTGTCGCCTTCCTATTCATTTACCTGGTATTTGTAGCCGCCTGCAAAGAAGAAAAAAAAGAAGATAAAAAATTTATTTCCATTGTATCACTGATTAAAGAACAGGTGGCAGATGTAGATACATCACTTTATCCCATTTTAAAAATTACAACAACTGATAGTTCTCATATAGACACAACTTATATTAAAAGAGAAGATTTTGCAGCTACCGCCAAAGACTTTTTATCAATTCCGGATTTATCTGATCAAAAAATAGCACAAAGATTTCAGGAAGAAGCCCCAAGGTATGATGACCTTCTGAACCGAGTAATCATTACTTACACACCTATACACCCCGAAAAAGAAACCATCAAAAAACAAGAAATGCTTGTTACGCCAAATCCCGAAGGTGATAAAGTAAACAACATCATTGTAACGAGAGAGATTAGCAATAAAGACAGTTTCTTCCAACAAAAAATGCTTTGGCAAATGAATAAATATTTCCAGGTGATAACGACTCGCCAAAAAGTTGGCCAACCCGAAGAAACAACCGTCACAAAAGTCAGCTGGAATGATGAAACGCCACTATGACCGCCGCCGAATTTCAACATATTGTCCAAGACATTCCGAAACTTCCGGGTGTTTATAAGTTCTTTGATACAAATGATGTATTGATTTATGTGGGCAAAGCCAAACATTTGCGAAAGCGGGTCAGTTCATATTTTACAAAAACACTCTCCAGCTACAAAACACATGAACTTGTTCAAAGAATTGCCAGGATTGAATTCACCATTGTGGATTCAGAACAGGATGCATTTTTATTGGAGAATTCACTGATAAAACAATTTCAACCGAAGTATAATATCAGCCTAAAAGATGATAAAACCTATCCTTTTCTTGTCATAAAAAACGAACCCTTTCCAAGAATTTTTTTCACCCGCAAAAAAATAAATGATGGCTCCACTTATTTTGGGCCTTATACTTCTGTACGAAAAGTAAAAGAATTGCTGGAATTTATTCAACAGACAATTCCACTACGCAATTGCACATTAAACCTGACAGATAAAAACATCCGGCAAAAAAAATTCAAAGTTTGTTTAGAATATCATCTCGGCAATTGTAAAGGGCCTTGCGAAGGGCTGCAAACAAAAGAAGATTACCAGGCAGGCCTCGATCAGATTAAGCATTTATTAAAAGGAAACCTGGCACCGGTCATTCGGCATTTCAAAAAAGAAATGAAAAAAGAAGCCGATCAATTACATTTTGAACAAGCCGGTTTCATCAAACAAAAAATTACTTTCCTGGAAAATTACCAGGCTCGTTCTGTAGTGGCCAATGCCCGATCTATCAACACAGATGTTTTTAGCTTCCAGCAAGAAAAAGATATTGCCTACATCAATTTTTTAATGGTCAGAAGCGGAACGATAATTCAAACACATACTACAAAAGTAAAAACCAAACTATCGGAACCACCGTCGGAAATTCTGGCACATACGATTGTCAGGTTACGAGAAGATTTTCAGAGCGATGCAACAGCAATCGTTGTTCCCTTCCCGATTGATTTTCCAATGGATGACATAAAAATAAATGTGCCAAAATCGGGCGACAGAAAAAAACTATTGGAGCTCTCCGAAAAAAATGTCGGCTATTTTATCCGGGAATTGAAAAACAAACAACTGCTGAAAACCTCCAATAAAAACGCTGACAAGCAAACATTGCTTTCTCAATTGCAAAAAGATTTACAATTACAAAACCTACCGACGCATATTGAGTGTTTTGACAATTCAAATTTCCAAGGCAGTTTTCCGGTTTCGGCCATGGTTTGTTTTAAAAACGGCGTACCCAGTAAAAAAGATTACCGGCATTTCAATATTAAAACCGTTACAGGCATCAACGATTTTGCCAGTATGAAAGAAGCCGTTTACAGGCGGTATAAAAAGCTAAAAGAAGAAAAGCAGCCTCTTCCTCAATTGGTCATTATTGATGGCGGAAAAGGGCAGTTAAATGCCGCTGTGGAAGCCATTAAAGAATTGGACTTGTTCGGAAAAACAACATTAATCGGCCTTGCCAAAAATATTGAAGAAATCTTTTTTACCGGCGATAAAGAATCGCTACGATTGGGATACGACAGTCAAAGTTTATTATTTATCAGAAGTGTGAGAGATGAAGTGCATCGGTTTGGTATCAATTTTCACCGCCGGCAACGAAGCAAGGGCACTTTTAAAAATGAATTGGAAAATATTAAAGGTATCGGGCAGCAAACCGCCATTCAATTGTTGAGTAGTTTTAAATCCATCAAGAAATTAGAAAATCTTTTAGCGGGGCAAAAAGGTAGAACCGAAGTAGAACAACTTATCGGTCCGGCAAAAACAAAAAAACTACTGCATTTTTTTGAAGAAAAAAAGAATGTGTAAAGAATGAAAATGGCTACAAAAAAAATGGGGCCAGAATAGAAATTCAGCCCCGTTTTTAAAATCCAATATCCTATGAAAAACCGAGACGAAAATACAAAATAAATTCAGCTTTCCTATAGTAGTTTTACGGTTTCATTATATTTTTTTTGTTCTTTCTTTAAAATCAATGCATTAAAAAAACCCCGAAAACGGGGTTTTTAAAAATTATATCGTAAAACTACGAGTATTTGTATTAGTAAGACCAAAGATCTTGTTCGTAATTAAAGATTTTCTCTTTGATATGATCACCTTCCAACAAGGCCAGAATCGGATCCTTGATGTATTGCTTAATCATTTTATTCGAAGAATTATCGAAGGTTGATTTAATGATATAGCTACTGAACATACGGCTTTCAAATAATTCTTCCCAAGTCATTCTGCTTTGGCCCATATTTTTCGGATTATAAACTTCGTATTTTGTCAAAGTAGAACGCAGGTCGGGATAATAAATCCAGAACATAACGGATGAACCTCTTTCGCTGCCGTCGGGATTATATTTTGTTTCGAGTGGTGCAATACCCAAAATTCTGCAGAACAAACGACTGGCTTCTCTATCAAAAACCCATTCTTCTTTCAACCTGAGTTTTACAACAGAATTAGGATTGAATATTTTTTTAGTTACAACACGAGCCACAATTTTTGAAGGATCATTAATATCTACCCGGTCAACTGTATCGAATCCACCGGCTGTTTTCATTTGTATTTCCTGCAAAGAAAGTGGTGTAGAGAAACGATCATCAGCAAATGCCGTTACGTCGCCATTTTCCACTGATTTCAATAAAATATTCAGGAATAATTGGCTGCCATTATCATCTTCTGCATCGTAGCGGAATGTTTGGTTCATTTTTTCCCGAAGGTCCAATTCTCTCCAAACTTTTTCGGCAAAAAGGGCATCATCCCAACGGAGATGCTCATACGCTAATGGTGTTCTTTCCCGCAAACTTCCTTTATCAAATGCATTATCATTTCTTAAAGATGGTTTGGGCACAGCATTATTATTCGCCGTATCATACGTAAATGGAATGCTGATGGCCGGATTGTAAGTAGGCGCATTGTTATTATTATTAGACACTTCATCCGGTGCAGTATTTTCATCCGGATTCTGGTTCTCGGCTCTTTTCTCTCGTTGTCTTCTGCTTGTACGTTGTGCATCTACAGTGCTCACCATAAATGACACTAATAACAAGGACAAACCCACTTTTACAAAAATTGTTTTCATGATCTAATCGTTTATTTAATATAATACACCAGTGATGGTACTTTTACATTTCTTCCATCTTCACCCAAAACCCTGATATTGTCAATATAAACAGTTTTACCGGGTTTTACCTGGGTTCTGATAATTTCCATAGCTCTCGGGCTAAAGGCATTTCCCTGGCATTGCGTTTCTACAATATCGCCGTCGTCAGAGTCAGTGCTAATTGTAAATGACGTTACGGTATATTTCAGGTCAAACGGAAAATCTTTAATCCAGGCAGCCACACCACCTTGTGCTCTAAACCTGGCTGCGGTAATATTTTCACCACTGATAACACCACCTACCGTTGCCTGTGCACCCGGTATCTGGCGAACCCTGAATGTAGAAGCACCGGCTGCTTTTCCATCTACCGAAACGGTAATCCGGCAATCATCGGTTTGTTGTGTTACCCGTACGATATATTTACCTTTTCCTACCCGTTTGATAGAACCGCCACCGCCACTGATACCGACATTTACTTTATCGTCGCCACCACCGCTGGCTGCTATTGTAACAGGGTTATCTACATTTATGTAAAGAACATTCATTTTATCCAAGGCAATTGACGCATTGGAAGAACCTACTTCATAATCAACTTTCACTTCTTTAACTTCCTCTTTTCCGGTAGTTTGGTTAAAATATTTAATCGTAACCGGAATTGATTTTGTACCCAGTCCTGAAGCTACATATTCTTTCAAAGCATATCCTTCTTCGCCAATCGGCACTGTTTCTCCACCTATTGTAATTGTAGGCTTCGATGCTTTACTAAACGCTCCAATACCTGCTTTTATTTCAAGTTTTTGGCCCGGCATCAAATAATTTGAACTTTGGCCAATAATTGGGGTATAAGCATCAAAGACAACTTCTACGGCACCGACCTGATTGTGACAAAATGCCACCACTTTATTTTCGGCCGTTTTTACGTCATTTTGAAATTTGCTCAAAATCGTCAAACCTGCTACGGTAGGCACCATGTGGAAATAAGCATAATCCCAGGGCTTTATTTTACCGTCGCGGCCAGGAGGGTTGGACAGGTCAATTTTTAAAGATTTTTCAAATTCTGTTTTAATGGCAGGATTAATATTTAAGATATTTTCTTTATAATCTTTTAACATTTGCAATAACTTCTTGCCTTCCCCTTCTTTTACCATTATTTTGGTAACAATATCCAGGTTATCTTCTTTAAATGATTTGGTTGGGTCTGAAATACTTCCTCCGGCTGCTGTTAAAATTTTTGATTTTAAGTTAGTAATGTAGTTACTGATTGCTTCTGAATACATGACTACACTATCTGCTTTGGGTAACCAGATCTTGGCTCTTTCAGCAGTTTGTGGCTCATTGGCTTTTTTCTTCAATGATTCCATGATGGTTTTGGTGGAATTATTGACAATAGTATTCGTATTCTCTAAGCTTCGGTTTACAGTCTTAAAAGCATTTAGGATTTCGGAAGAAACATTCAGAGCCAACAATGCAGTTAGCACCAAGTACATGATGTTAATCATCTTCTGCCGGGGCTCTTTAGGTAATGACATGTGTTCTTATGTTTAATTTTTTTGAATAGTGGATTGTCTGTATAAAAGGCTTGTTGTTCCTTTCTGATTAATCATTACGTCCTTGCATAGCAGAAATCATATTTCCGTATATGCCATTCAGACGTCCTAAATTGGTAGCCAAATCACCGATTTGCTCCTGTACTCTCCTCGCATCTTCTGCGCTATTGAGCATGGATGCTGAAGTTTCAGAAAGTTTACCATAGAAACTGTTCAGGGCTTTCAGGTGGTTATTACTTTCCTGTAATTCCAGTTCATAAATCGTATTCAGTGATGATAAATTCTTTGTCAGCACCTGTATTTGGTCGTGGAAATGTTTCGCACCTTCGGTAGCCGTATTGAATGCTCCTACAGATGAAGCAGCAGACATATAAGCATCTTTGACCTGGTCCAGTGTACCGGTTACTTCTTTTGTTTTAGAAGTAAAATCATTGGTCGCCGAAACGGTATCGGTAATAGAACTCAATCCTGCAACGGTTGTATTCAATTCTTTAAAACCATCGCCCAGTTTTTGCATAGTAACCGGTGTAATGTCGGCTTCTTCCATCATTTTATCCATGGCAGAAAAAGCGGCTCTTGTTTTGGCGCCGGCCACTGAAAATTGTTCTTCATCATGTGACCCCTCTTTGATAGGCGGATATATTGCATATAAAATACCGTATGCAGAGAAGATGATTGCTTCGGTGGTCAAACCGATCCACAACCAAGTATCTGCATCGCTTTGGTGTGTAATTTTTCTGAGGGCTCCCCAGATAACAAGTGCGGCGCCAAAAGATACGCCAACGTCAACCCATTTACTTACTTTGGAAGGAATAGCTGCTGCCATAATCGGATTTTTTTTTAAGTTTTAGTATTGATATTAAATTTGAAATCGAAAAATGAGAGGACAGTGAATTCCTGTCCCCTCTATGTTTAATTTACGCTTTGTTCATTATTTATTTTTGCGTTTGCCTTTACCTTTCATTGGTGCTGCAGGCAAGTCAATTACGGTACGGAAACCGATGTAAGATTTGGTAGAATCCTGGTACTCATACGTACTGGTTCCGGTTTGCAGGTAATAACCTACGTCTTTCCAGCTTCCACCACGGATAATTTTACGCTTCATCAAAGGCGGGTCATCATCTTTAGCATTCCAGCGAACATCGGGGTTCATATCGTGCTGAAAATTATTTCTTCCTTCATAATAGATGGAAGAAGTCCACTCAGCCACGTTGCCACTCATACAATATAAACCATAGTCATTCGGCCAGTACGAATCGGCACGAACGGTATAGAAACCACCATCTTCAGGGTAATTTCCTCTGCCGGGTTTAAAGTTAGCCATCAGGCAACCTTTTTTATTTCTCAGGTAATAGTTACCCCAGGGAAACATAGATTCTGAACGGCCGCCCCTGGCAGCATATTCCCACTGTGCTTCTGTAGGCAGGCGGAAATCAGATTCCTGTACTCTTTTCTTCCTTTCCAGGTATGCGTTTAATAAATGAGTTCTCCACTCACAAAAAGCTGTAGCTTGTTTCCAATTGACACCTACTACCGGATAATTGCCAAAAGCAGGATGAGCGAAATAGCGTTTTGTCATCGGCTCATTATAAGAATAGGAGAAGTCACGAATCCAGCATAATGTATCAGGATAAATCGGCACATCTTTCTTTACAATGAAATTAGACCTTGGTTTGCCGGCATTTTCTCTTTTAGCGGCTTCTTTCAGGTCAAACACTTCAGAATGGTAGATAATTTTGGCAGGATCGATTTCTTTTTTACCAAAGATGCGGTCATCCGGAGGCAAAATAATATCGGTACTGCTGAGTTGCTCCATTACCTGTGGGTCATCCCACTTAAAGGTTTTCATTTTGTCCCAATCCACATATTCTACGCCATCAGCGCCGGATTTTACATATCCCATTTTACGGGCTACGATAGAGTCGCGGACTTTTTGAACAAACTGACGGTATTCATTGTTGGTAATTTCAGTGGCATCCATCCAGAATCCACTAATGGATACGGAACGGTTACGGGCACTGAATGCATAAGCCGGATCCTCATCACTGGGACCCATGTGGAAAGTTCCTTGTGGAATATATACCATGCCCGGCGGACGGGGCAATGTATATTTTCCACCCGGTGCAACACCATGCACCTGGCCGTCATCGGGCAATGCGCCACCACGGTTTTTCTTCTTTCCCAATATGCCACAACTGGCAAACATCAGCATGCATACAGCTGCTAAAAGGGTGTAGTAAAGGTTTTTCATTTTCATACACTTAAAAGCTAAGGGACAAATATAATGTTTTGAACTATTTAATACCACAACGTTAAAGTTTATTTTTTGTATTTAAAAGCGACTTCTACGAGGTAAATTTTCAAACGGATATGAGGTTCGGTTTATTGTATTAACATTTAATTAATTCTTAGTTCTGGGCATTGTTTATCAATAACATAAGTTCTCCTACGGAAAATACCGGTTGCCGGCAAGTGTAATTACGACATAAGTAGATTGCCGTTTCTACTAACGGTTGTTTGTAGGCGAGTAATGGGTAGTTATTGTCCGGCTGTAGGGCTGCCATAAGTACACGGTGTGGTATATATATATGTAATATTTCTTTGATAAAGGCTTCCATTTCGGGGCCAATGACTGCAATTTCATGGGTACCTTCACTGATTTCGAGTAAAATACTTGCCCAATGCCCAAAAGACAAAGGGAATTTAATAATGACATCCACCAACGATTGCAGCATATTGATTGCCTGTTGCCGCCAGGCTGCCTTGTCGGTCAATAGGCCCAGTTTCCAAAGATTAGCCGCCATGACTGCATTGCCGGAAGGCAGTGCTCCATCATAAATTTCTTTTTTCCGAATGATAACATCTTTTTGCCCGAAGGGCGTATAAAAGAAAAATCCGGTTTCTTTTTCTTCAAAATGCCCAAGCACATATTCCGTCAATGCTTCCGCTTTGTGGAGCCATTGTGTATCGGCCGTCATTTCGGCTAATAAGAGCAATGCATCAATCAAATACGCATAGTCATCGAGGTAAGCAGGATATTTGGCCTGCCCGTTTTTCCAGGTATGTGAGAGTGTTTTTGTTTGCTGATTCATAAACCCACGCAGCAGGAATTGCATATTTTCAATCGCCAGGTTTTTATATTTTTCGTTCCCCGTAACGGCATAAACCTTGCTGCAGGCCGCATTCATCAGTGCATTCCAACCGAGAATTATTTTATCATCCAGGCCCGGCCGGATTCTTTTCTCCCGGGCTTTCCATAATTTTCTTTTGCCAGCGGCAATAATGGATTGAATCTCCTCCACCGGTTTATTTTTTTCTTCTGCCAATTGCCCGATTGATTTTTTAATATGTAATACGTTCACCGCTTCACCGGGCATATTGCCATTTTCGGTAATGCCGAAATGTTCACAAAACAAATCTGCCTCTTCGCCCAACAGTGCCTGTACTTCTTCAAAAGACCAAGTATAGAATTTCCCTTCCACTCCTTCGCTATCGGCATCCAGTGCGGCATAAAATCCTTTTACTTCATCGGACAACATTTCCCTTTCGATAAAATCCATGGTGTCTTGAATGACGTCAAGATACTGTTTTTCACCACTTAGTTGGTAGGCTTCGCAAATCGTCATCAACAGCAAGGCATTGTCGTACAACATTTTTTCGAAATGCGGTATCAGCCATGCTGCATCTGTAGCATAGCGGGCAAATCCACCACCTAACTGATCATATATGCCACCTTCAATCATTTTATTCAGCGATAATAATGCCTGTTGTAATGCTTCTTCATTTTTTGTGATATGATGAAACCGCAATAAAAAAAGTAGGGCAAAACTTTGCGGAAATTTCGGAGCCGCACCAAATCCTCCCAGTGTTTTATCAGCCTGTTGTATAATATTTTGATAGGCTGTAGCATATTGTACCGATGTAAATTCATTGTCGGATTTTGTTTGCAGTGCTACAATATCATTGGCTTTTTGTAAATGCGCCGTCAGCTTGTCGGCTTGTTCGATGATGGCGTTTCTTTTTTCGGTGAAGCTGCGGTTGATACTTTGCAATACTTCTTTCCAGGAAGGCCGGTTATACATTCTTTGCGGTGGAAAATAAGTACCTCCGTAAAATGGTTTGGCATCCGGTGTCAGAAATACATTCAATGGCCAACCACCACTTCCGGTCATGGCTTGCACTGCATCCATGTATATATGGTCCAAATCGGGCCTTTCTTCGCGGTCAATTTTTATATTGATAAAATACCGATTCATCAACTCGGCAGTAGCGGCATCTTCAAAACTTTCTTTTTCCATAACATGGCACCAATGGCAGGCAGCATATCCAATGCTGATTAAAATAGGCTTGTCTTCATCTTTGGCTTTTTGCAAGGCTTCTTCGCTCCAGGGAAACCATTGCACCGGGTTGTAGGCGTGTTGCAACAAGTAAGGACTTGTTTCATGAATTAATTTGTTGGCTTTTTTGGGCATGGTAGAAAAGATAATTCATTTGTTTGAGATGGCAACGCAAACAGGCATCCTTTCGAATGCCTGCCTCCATCTTATTTCTTCAGTTAATCTTTTTTTGATTCGGAAAAATAAATATCCAAAGCGGCTACCATACTCGGCATATTATGTTGCGGTGCTTTGATAACCAATTCCAGCCCTGCTTCTTCTGCTGCTTTGCTGGTATTGCTTCCAAACACACTGATGGCTGTACCATTTTGTTGAAATCCGGGCACATTTTCAAAAAGGCTACGGATGCTGCTTGGCGTAAAAAAGCAAATCATATCATAATTATTCTTGGCTAATAATTTTTTGACATCGCTATTGACACTACGATACATAAAGGCCAATGAAAAGTCACAATTATTATCTTTTAACCAATTGACGATTTCATTATCCTGTTGATTTTCGGAGCATACGTACAAAAATTTTTCTTTGTCTTTGTGTTTGGCGATGACTTCAAACAAACTTTCATTGGTACTATCGGCGCCAAAAAACACTTTTCGTTTACGATACACAATAAATTTTTGTAGGTACAAGGCGACGGCTTCGTTATTGCAGAAATATTTATTCTCCTGCGATACATTGACTTTCATTTCAGTACATACCCGAAAAAAATGATCAATCGCATTGCGGCTGGTGAAAATAAAACCGGAATATTCCTGGATGTCAATTTTTTGTTTTCGAAAGTCACGGGCATGAATACCTTCCAACTTGATAAAGGGATAAAAATCAAGGTCCAGATTATACTTTTTGGAAAGTTCGAAATAAGGTGATCTTTCGCTTTCCGGCCTGGGTAGAGTAATGAGGACTTTTTGTGTTGTCATAGATTGTAAATCGTTCTTCGGATCTTCTTTTTTAGTCATTCTTGTACTCGCTGATTTTTTTCAAGTGCAAAGTTAAGCAGATAGATTGAAAAATACCAACAACCCCTTGTAAAGCAATAATAAAGGAGCTATTTCAAAAGCGCAGAAATATAAAAAAAAATGAAATGGATTGACTTTTATCTGGTTATGAACAGCCGAATAAGCCAATATGTTTCGGTATAGATAAGCGGCTCCCAGTAAACACCAGGAAACGGTTAAACTGATAGTGTACATTTCGCCGGTGGTAAAAGCCAGCAATACCAACAAGGGCAAAATAAATATGCCAATCATTTTATTGACCAGGAAAACAATAAATATATAAAGTTCGGTTACGTTTTTCAGTCCCAGCATCCAGCCTGAAAGTTTCAAGCCGATATACTTGACTAAATAAATACCCAATAAGCCCAGGCAAGCATAGGCATAAATAATCCAAAAGTTTTCGCCGGACAACACATCATATTTTGTAATCATAAAATTGATATACAAACCGGCACTGAGTGCAAAAAAAATATTGGTGAGTAAAGAAGGTAATTGTGCATGTAAAAGTTGCTCCCGCAATTGCGATTGTTTCAAAGTGGTGCGAAAGAAAACACTGAATAAATCTCTGAAATATTTGGGAAATGCCTGGCGCAAAATAGCAAACGCTAATAATAAAAATATGAGCAGATAAAAAATATTTTCTTTGCCATGAAATTGCTTAAGCGATGCTCCTTCTTTTTTTATGGGTGTGGAGGCAAAATCAAAATACCGGCTTCGGTCTAGCACCTGCCATGAAAACCCCGGCGAGTTGACAGCTACTTTGCTGGCCGCCCAACTGGAATCTACCACCGGTTTGCGGCTGATAGAATCCATGGCGATGCTATCTTTTACCAGTTGTTGATGCTGTAAAGTATCTAACCCCAAAAAACGATTGGCCGTATCTGATTTTTGCATTGAGTCGGCAACAATACCGGCCGTTTCTGTTGCAGTAACAGATGAATCTTTTTGCGCCATCAACGATAAAAATGGCCAGCCTACAACGAATATGAAGCAATAAATATTTTTCACAATACTATTCAACGCAAATGTATTGAACTCGGCATCGCTGCCCACATGAAAACTTAAAAATAATTGACAAATCCAAAATGAATTTTTGATTGCCGCAGGTTCAATTCTGTATCATTTCTTTTTCCTATAGCCCAGGCGAGATTAAAAATACCTGCTTTTGTTTCGAATGCCAGCCCGATGCCGATACCGAAATAAGTATAATTGAGATGTGGCTGTTTACTGGCATCGGTGCCCCAGCCACCATCGGCCAGCACATAGAAATAAGAATTTTGCCCGGAAAGATAGAGCAACCTGTACTCCACTGTAGCAATGGCATAGCGGGAGAGGTATTGACTTTCTTCATCAAAACCTCTTAGCAATTTATAACCGCCAATCTGAAATAATTCATTCCGAAAAATATTGCCGCTTTGAAAAAAACCGCCGTGCACGGCTGCCATGATAGTACTTTGTTTGCCCAAGGGGAAAAATTTTGCGGCTTCGGCTTGCAGGCGAAACTGGTAGGTATTCAATTTCACCGTATCGTATAAACGATCAAAATTATACGCCGGATCGGAAGGGTCTTTCAATGCCAGGATTTCATTATTCTTTTTTACTTTTTTAGTTCCCACGGTGGTGATGACATTGAGCCGATTGCCTTTTTTAGGATTGAGGCGATAATCGGTATTGTCAAACTGATAATCGATACCGACACTGGTGGCACTTACGTCACCAGCTTCAGGCAACTGCCTGTTTTGAATGATATAGGTATCGTTGATACTGCCCTGACTGAGGAAGGTTTGAAATCTTTGAATAAACAATTTGCCCGAATGTTGATGATTCAAAACATATTGAGCACCCAGGTTAAAATTGATATTGACAAATGAACTGTCTTTTTTAAAAATGTGAAATCCGAAATCGAGGCCAATAGGTGTTTTAAAAAAATAAGGATGCTGATAAATAAAATTGAGCCTTTGTGAAGCCACTTGCAATGCCTGAAAATTGAGGCCAATCGTTTCCCCGGCACCGAGTGCATTTACTAAATTAAGATTGCCTTCGCCTGTAATTAAAAGTTTTTTAGAGCTGAGTTGATTGCTATTGGGTAAAAAGCCAATGAGAAAATTTATCCGGCTGCTCTTTTTCTGTTTCAGGTATAAATTGATTATAGAACCGGTTGCCAGCCGAGTAAGGTCGGCCGGTTTTTCTTCTTCAACATAAGGCAGTTCTGCTATTTTCTGACTGATGCGTAGCAATTTGGCTTTGCTATATGTACTACCATTAGGAATGTCAAGAAAGCGTTGCAAAAAATCGTTTGAAATATTGGCATTGCCATAAATCCGAATACTATCTACTTTATACAAAGGCCCTTTTTCAACTTTCAGCAATGCCGAAATTTTTTCTTCCATGAGTTGTACACTATCGAGAAAGACTTTGGCAAAAGGATAGCCGTTATTTTCATAATAATCAAGCAGGCGGTTTTCCCATTGTGTCAATTGTTCGAAATTCATCAATTTATTTTTGAACAATTCATCCCGCCAGGCGATGGCATCTAAGACACGATGTGGTATTGGATGTGCATCCAATAAAGCCCATTTGTATTGTTTTCCCAGGAACAAAAAAACTGCAGCCGAAGAATTGCCATAGTGAATGCTGTCAACAGATGCCGTTACATATCCCTTCGATTGAAGCAAATTCGGTAAGTTATTGATATAAGTTTCACAAATGGCCCGGCTGTCGAAACTTGTTTGCAGCCCTGTTTTTTGTATAATGATTTCGGTGACCGTATCAACGCCGTTCACTTGCAGTGAATACGTTTTTTGTGCCGTAGCCGGCAAAAGGTGTAAGAAGAAAACAAGAACCGATATTTGTAGTCTGAATTTTATCATACGGTTTTTCGCCGGGGATATTCTCAGCTAAATTATTCATTAAATTTCAAATGAACTTGGCAGGCATTTATTTACATATTCCGTTTTGTAGGCAAAGTTGTCATTACTGCAATTTTCATTTTGCGACTTCGCTACGCTATAAAGGTGAAATTGTGTCGGCGATTGAAAAAGAAATAGCTCTACAAAAAAAATACCTGGCCAATGAACCGATTGAAACCATTTATTTTGGTGGCGGCACACCTTCCCTCTTAACGGATGAAGAACTTCACCGCCTGCTAAGGGCTTTAAACAAAAATTTTACCCTTGTTAAAGATGCAGAAATAACATTGGAAGCCAATCCCGATGATATGGAAGAAGCAAAACTTTTGCAATGGCAACAAGCCGGTATCAACCGGTTGAGTATTGGTGTTCAAAGTTTTTTTGATGAAGACCTGCAATGGATGAATCGTACACATACGGCTGCCGATGCGCTTCGTTGTATCAAAACAGCACAAAAATATTTTGACAATATTACCATCGACCTAATCTATGGTTTACCCGAACAACAAAACGATCAATGGAAAAAGAATGTGGACACTGCTTTGGCTCTGCAAATTCCACATTTATCCTGCTATGCCCTTACCGTAGAACCACAGACGCCTTTGGCTAAAAAAATAAAATCGCATCAATTCAAGGACGTGGATCCTGATAAACAATCGGAGCAGTTCCTGTTTTTAATGGATTGGTTAGATGAAGCCGGTTATGAACATTATGAAATTTCCAATTTTGCCAAAGGCCAAAACATTTGGCGTAGCCGGCACAATGCATCTTACTGGCAGGGAAAAAAATACCTGGGGTTGGGACCTTCGGCACATTCTTATAACGGGAACGAAAGGCAATGGAACGTAGCAAATAATAATCAATACATTACTTCGATCAATGAAAATAAAATGCCTGCGGAAAAAGAAATATTAACTGACCTACAAAAAGTGAACGAATACATTATGACAGCGGTCCGTACAATTGAAGGCATTCAATTAGAAAATAGCTTATTCGATGAAAAAATAAAGAAAGAGGAATTAATTGCTAAAAGCAAAAAATTCATCAATGGAGGTTTGCTGATTATAAAAAACGAAAGTTTACAACTGACAAACGCAGGCAAACTTTTAGCTGATGGCATTGCATCGGAATTATTCTTTTAATTAAAGAGAGTCTTTCGGGAAAGATACCGGATCAAGTCCGGCATGACATACAACTCATTATTTAAAATTTTGTTTTCTGAGTATGTTTCCAATAATCAAAAATTTGTTTTCCGAGGAAACAACAAACCATCAAGAAAATGGCTGCGGGGAAAAATCCATGAAATGAAATAGGCATAAGTTCTGTTTTTATAGCAATTAGACCAATACCTGTTCTATGCGTTTAAAACCTTCGGCGGGTTTAACATTTTCCCATAAAATTTTATACACTGTTTCAGCTATGGGAATATTGGCCATGACGGATTTGTTAATGTCGTAAATACAGCGACTAGCATTATATCCTTCTGCAACCATGTCCATTTCTTTTACAATATCGGCTACTGATTTTCCTTTGCCGATGGCTGTACCAAATGATCGGTTGCGACTGTAAACCGAATAACAGGTTACCAATAAATCGCCGAGATAAACAGAGGCTGCATAGTTTGGCGGCTTGCGGTGAGTAATCGGATCCTGCTGCTTGATTTCGTCACCGACGGTGATATGTTCTACCCCGAATTTTTTTAAGAACCCGGCCATTTCATCAGCCGCATTGGCAATAAAAACACTTAAAAAATTATCGCCGTATTGCAATCCATGTGCTATACCGGAACCGAGTGCATATATGTTTTTTAATACTGCTGCATATTGTACTCCGAGAATATCGTGGTTGACAATAGTGCTGATATAGTGATTGGTGAAATGAGAAGCAATTTCTGAAGCTGCTGTAATATCGTTGCCCGAAAAAGTAAGATAGGATAGTTTTTCCTGCGCCACTTCTTCGGCATGGCAAGGCCCGAGGACGGCGAAATAATTTTCCAGGGGAAAATCAAATTCTTCCTGTAAATAATAATTCAACAAAATATTTTTTTGAGGAATCAACCCTTTAACAGCGGAAATCACTTTTTTATTTTGCCAATCCGTTTTTGTTAATGGCGAAAGTATATCTAATACATACGCCGAAGGAACACCAATGACCAGCGCATCGGATTGTTGAAACACTTTTTTTATGTCGGTGGACATATTGAGCAAAGCAGGATTTAATTTGGCCGAAGTGAGGTAATTGGGATTGGCGTGGTTTTGCCCAATCGCCTGGATTGTTTCTTCCCTTCTCACCCACCAGTTTATTGCCTGGTTTTTATCTGTTAAAATCTTAACCAACGCTGTAGCCCAGCTACCCGAACCAATAATGCCGAATGTCATAGCCAAACTTAAGTAAAAAGAAATGATTAAAGAAGCTTATTTCTCAAACAACTTCTCTTTCGGCACTACTTTTACTTCCATGCCGTTTTTCAATACTTTGCTAATGGTATTGTAAGGAGATACTACTACTTCATCTCCGGCTTTTATTCCGGAAGTGATTTCAATATAATTTATATCCTGTATGCCGGTGGTTACTGCTATTTTTTTTACCGTGCCGTCATTTTGTAAAACGAAAACTACTTCTTCGAGGTCATTCGATACAGGTGCCGTATTTTCCTCCTCATTTTTTTCTTTCTCCGATTCATCTATTGTTTTTTCCGAACCTGCCATACGAGCGGTAACGGCAGCAATGGGAACAGATAACACATTATTTTTCCGGTTGGTTTTTATATCTGCACTGGCATTCATGCCCGGCCTGAAAGGAAAAGTTTTATGTGCCAGATCTTTATACGAATCTTTATCTAAACGGATACGTACTTCATAATTGGTAACATCATTTGTACCCGATACGCCCAACGAATTACTCGTACTGCTGGCAATTTTTGTAACAACGCCTTTAAATTTTCTGTTGTTATAGGCATCTACTTCCACATCAGCCGAATCGCCGATATTTATTTTTACAATATCGTTTTCGCCCACATCTACTCTTACTTCCATAACCGACATATCGGCCACCGTCATCATTTCTGTTCCTACATTGAAATTACTTCCGGCTACACTTTCCCCTTTTTTTACTTTTAAAGAAGAAATGATGCCATCCATCGGTGCTACAATAGTTGTACGGCTAAGGTCTTTATCGGCTTTATGTAAATTTGTTTCCGTGGATTGTACATTCGCCTGCAGGCTTTTAATATTTTGCAAGGCTGCATTATAATTGGCCAAGGCTGTTGTATAAGCTACTTCATATTGTTCCAGTTCGGCTTTGGAAATTACTTTCTGCTGATAAAGTTTTTTATTCCGGTTCAATGCTTGTTCTGCCTGGTCGAGAGAAGCTTTTAATGATGCCAATGAAGCCTTGCTGTTATCCACCGTCGCCTTGGATTGCTTTACCCGTGCTGCCGCTTCATCTCTTTGCAGTGCATAAATATCGGCATAGATACGAGCCAATACCGTTCCTTTTTTTACACTATCGCCTTCTTCCACATTCAGCTCTGTTACCTGACCAGAAATATCCGGACTGATTTTGACTTCATTCTCCGGGTAAACTTTTCCACTGGCATTTACTGTTTCAATAATCGTTCTGTCGGCTGCTTTTTCGATGGCTACTTTTTCAGTTTTACCTCCTTTGGAAATAAGTTTACCAACGATGAATATCATCATCAAGATGCCAACAATCCATATTATCCATTTCCATTTTTTACCCATGCGACAAAAATAAATTTATAGTTTTAATCCACGTCCTTTATAAAATTCCAGCAATTTCAATTTAAATACATAATCATATTTCGACATCAACAATTGATTTTTTGCTTGTTGCCAATTATTTTGAGCCGTTATCAAATCAAAAGTAGAAAGTAAATCGAGTGCATATCTTTTTTGAGCAAAATCATAGGCTTTGGCAGATGCTTCTTCTGCTTTTTGATTGGCATTGAATGATTGCAGTGCTGCCACTGCATCATTATAGGCTTTGTAAATATCTTGTTTTAAAGTAAAACTATTTTCTTCTTTTTGCAATGTAGCTTGTTCCAATTGCAATTTGGATCGTTGCCATGCGGTTTTCAACCTGCCTTCATTAAAAATAGGAACGCTGATGGCCAAGCCGACTGACTGCCTGAAATTCTGATCCAATTGTCTGAAATAAGGCATCTTCCCATACGTAAAATAATTGAACGGAGTGATGGGAAAAACAGTATAAGGCGTTCCGCCAACTGTTACGCTTCCAATGGGTGAATTATCTGTTCTCTTCCCTGTAATTTGTGTTGCTTTATTATTAAAAGTTGTACCCAAACTTCCAAACAATGAAAAAGTCGGGTACATAGCACCTCTGGCCACTTGTACCATTTTTTGGGCAGCAGCTACCGTCAGGATATCTACTTTTTGTTGCGGCAAATTCTGAATGGCTTCGGCATACACAGCATCGGGTTGCAAAGCTGCCAAAGGTTCTACCGGAATTTTATCAACCGGTGGCGTGGCAATATTAAAATCGGCAGCAGCGTCTAAATTTAACAAGGCTTTCATCTGCAACAAACTTTGACTGGCCGATGTTTTGGCATTGATTAAAGCGGCACTATCTGCTGCAACGACGGACTCCAGATTGACCGCATTCAATTCCGGTAATTTTCCGGCGTCAACTTGTTTGCGGGTATTCTCCAAATTGGCAATAGACTGTTCCAGTTTGGACTGCGCCAGGGCAATTTGTTCTTTCGAGAGTAAAGCCTGCAAATATGCAACAGCCACATTGAGTGCCACATCATTTTTGGCTTTTTCCAATCCTTCCTGCCGGGCTTGCAAGGTCAAATCATTGGCCGCTATTGTATTTTTTATCGTAAACCAATTAAATACATCAACACTGGTTTGTAAAGAAAGGTTGTTGAAAACATATCCGGTAGTGATGAGGCTAAAAGATGTCGGGTCCTGGTTTCTACCGGCGCTAAAACCAATATTACCACTGCCACTCGCTGAAGGATATTGTGCTTGCTTACTTTGGTGCAGGTCCAATGCAGCAAACCTGGTTTGCAAATCGGCTTGCCGCACAGAAATATTATGCTCCATGGCATACAACACACATTTTTGCAAATCCCAGGTAGCGGTATCTGACTGCGATTGTGCAGCAACTCCGCCAACTACATATTGTAGTAAAAAAAAGATTGACAGCCATTTCATATTGGCAAAAATAATCGAAATGAATTGCCTACCTACCGATATTTTTATAAGTGGACGTTAATTATTGCCGGGTTGAATTTTTCCCTGTTTTAATCTTTGAATTAAAAAATAAATTACAAATAAACTGGCCAGTACTGCCATACAAGTAATGGCCAACCGAGGTTCTTCTATGGTAATCATTGTGGCGACAAACGTATAACCAACAATAAAAAACAACGGAAGCAAGGGATATAATTTCATGGAGAAAATGCCGGTTCCATTCAAATGTTTTGTTTTTTTTCTGAATACAAAAATTGTGGCTCCGGCAGTAGCCATACCAATCGAATCGAGAAAGACACCAAAGCTTAATATTTTTTCAAATTTATCAGAGAAAAAAAGGACGACAACGCAAACCGCTGTAAACACCGTTAAACTAACTGTCAGCACACCTCTTTTTTTATCTTTTTGTTGAAATACTTTGGGCAAAATGCCTTCCTGGCTCATGGCATACATAACTCTTGGATTGCTCAATAAAGTAACATTTACATACGACAATACTGCCAGAAATAATAAAATAGATGAAGCGTATCGGCCGGTAGTGCCAAACATTTTTTCGGCTACCAAAGCGGCAATACCGTCAGTTTCTTTCAACGCATTGAAGCCGATTACTTTTACGTAAGCATAGCTAACCAATAAATACAAACTGATAATAATGATAATACCAAAAAATATACCTCTTGGAATATTCCTGTTCGGGTTTTCAACTTCCTCACCAAAATTGATGGTATGCTGGTAACCACCATAGGTAAACGAAGTCGCTTTTAATGCTACGCCAAAAGATAATAATAAAGCGGCTGTTGAAGTTTTTGATTCGTCAATGACGACCGGCGCTGTGCTATGCACTGCCGGATAAAATATGGCAGCCACAATGACCAGCAACATAATAATTTTTATCACCATTAAAACATTTAATGTTTTGGTGCTCATTTTCAATCCCAACAAATTAATTCCATAAAAAAGTAAAATAGCGGTAATGGCCAGTATTGGTTTCCATACTTCCACCTGGTCCGGTGCAAACACTAACGGTGTTATATATTCGCTGCCGATCAATGCCACACCACCCATAGCGGCCGCATTGGAAATAAGAATAATTGCGTTAATACTAAATGCCAATGAAGGATGATAAGCGTAAGAAAATATTTTATAAAAACCACCGGTAACCGGATAACGGCTACCGATTTCAGCAAACGTCAGGGCGCCACAAATGGCCACCAATCCGGCTACTATCCAAGCAATAAAAAAAATGGCAGGTGTAGTGGCTGCAGCAGCAGCATCCCTAGAGGTACGAAAAATTCCTGTGCCAATAACAAAACCAAGAACGAGCATGGTGAGTGAAAACAGCCCGATCTTATTTTTTGATTTCATGCTTTGAAGATAGGAGAATTGGCATGAATTATTCGCTTTGGCAAATTTTATTTTTGAAGAAGACGAACCTGAAAGCGTTAATAACTCACGGATGGACAACCGAATTTTCCTTTTTTACCGCCACCGCCGCCACCCAAACTACCACCCGGCCGAAAAATGATGCCGGCAGAAATTGTCTGGTAATGATCATCGCCTTTGGGATTGGCTGATTGACTAAAGCCATCCAAATAATCGGTAAAAATAAACCGGTAAGCGGATTCCACATAAACGGAAAGAGAAGAAGAAAAACCATAGCGTACGCCGGCACCTACAGGTACTACCGGAATGGTGGACGGTGTACCATGCGCATCATCATTGGCAATGAGCTGAACCAAAGCCGGGCCATTCAAAAAATAACCCGGATTAAAATTGCTATGATCTTTTTTGACTTTTAAAAAACCAACGCCTGCACCGGCCATTACATAAGGTGAAAAACCACCATTATAGGCATTCGACTTAAACGGATTCCAAACCAATAATGCTGCAATTTCAGTAACTGGTGTAGAAAAATTAAAATTGCGTTGCTGACGAAATGCAGGTTTCTGATATATGGCATCGTCACCTTTTAAAGAGCCTTTGGTGAAATTTGTACGCACCATCAATGAAGGGCTCAGTATAAAGCTTCCATGAATTTGAAACCCTGATTGATAGGTTTCGTATGAGCCAAAATTATTGGTTGTCAAATCACCGAAATAAATATAACCGCTGTATCCGGCACCAAATTCCACACGACGATTTATATCTTGTGCTTGGGATTGTACCATAAAACCAAGAAGGGCTATCCCACAAAAAAATATATTTTGAAAGCGAGTCATCATAATTTACCACGAAAAGATGAAGCTGGTTTTTGTCCAATAATAAAAATAGAACGAACAAAGTCCGGTTTCAGTATATAATTTTTATTAAATAAATGCTATCAATCCGTCCATTCGACTCGTTATTACTACAAAGTTTATTCCAAAATTAAAAATTCTCTCCCTACTTTTGCGCCAGTTTGGTTTCCGCTTAAAAATGGAATTAAAAGGGAAGTCAGTGAAAAGCTGACGCTATCCCCGTAGCTGTAAACTCACCTTTTTATAAAAGGAGCAATCAGTTTTCTTCGAACCACTGTCTTTTACCGGACGGGAAGGTTAAACCTGATGGAGTGAGCCAGAAGACCTGCCAAATCGAGCAAATAAATTTCAGCTTTCGGGTGAAAGGCATGGAGTGTAAAAGTCGAAAGGCATTTATATTTCTTCATTTTTCCGGAAGCAGTCACACAAAATTTTCAAAATGAAGAAGCATTTTTTTGTTGTGGCTGCCGTGGTTTGCAGCAGCCAACTATTGGCCCAAAAAACTACAACAAAGCAGCCCGATTCTACCCATCAGATTTTAGATGAAGTGGTGGTAACGGCCAATAAATATCCCACTAAACAAAGTGAAACGGGCAAAGTTATTACCGTAATCAACAAAGTTGAAATATCCAAAAACGGCGGGAATAGTTTGAGTGAAATATTGAACCGGGTTAGCGGAACAACCATTATTGGGGCTAATAATGTTTTGGGCACAAATATGAATGCCAGCATTCGAGGTAGTGCTGCCGGCAATGTATTGATATTACTCGATGGCATACCTGTGAACGACCCTTCTGTCATTAGTAATTATTTTGACTTGAATTTTATTAATCTATCACAGGTTAACAGAATTGAAGTTTTAAAAGGAGGCCAATCCACTTTATACGGCTCCGATGCGGTAGCCGGTGTTATCAATATCATTTCGGAACAACCCATTAAAAACACTACAAAGATTTCAGGTGATTTCTCCGGAGGAAGTTATAATACGCTGCAAGAATCAATAGGTATTACAGGCAACAAACAAGGTAAAAATTTCGGGATACATTACACACATATTGCTGCTGATGGTTTTTCGGCAGCTACTGATAAAAACAATTCCGGGAGTTTCGATAAAGACGGGTTCAATCAGCATATTTTACAAGGCAGTTTCGGTTGTACGCTGGGAAAAAAAATCACGGCAACCTTGAAAGGCAATTACAGTTACTATACAGCGGATCTTGATGGCGGCAGTTTTATTGACGAAAAAGACCATACTGTTACCAATAACAATCAACAGGCAGTGGCCACATTTTTATACCGGTTCAAAAAAGGAAATATCCACGCCAATTATTCCTATCATCGTGTAGAAAGAGATTATCTTGATGACTCTTCTTATGTAAGCAACCCGGTGAGTCGTTATGCTAAAAGTAATTTTATTGGTGCTACACATTTTGCAGAGCTATATACCAAATGGCAATGGCAAAATGTAAATCTTCTTGGCGGTATTGATTATCGCTTAGAAAATACGAATCAATCTTTTTATTCTACCGGTATTTACGGGCCGTATGCGCCACCGAATTTGGAAGCCCAAATGCATCAACTGAGTCCTTATGCTTCTTTCGTTTATCAAAATAAAAAGGGCTGGCACCTGGAATTGGGCAGCCGGTTAAATATTCATTCAACCTATGGCAAAAACCTTACTTTCACTCTTAATCCAGCGTATATTTTTTCTAATAAAATAAAAGTCTTTGCCAATTTCTATTCAGCATATAAAGTTCCTTCGTTGTATCAATTATTTGACGCTTTTGCAGGTAATCAACATTTACAACCGGAGAAAAGTAACGTTGGAGAAATAGGCATGTCATTGTTCACAGCTAAAAATTTCAGCGGCCGTATTACAGGTTTTTATCGAAAAGCTACGCACACAATTTTGTACACCTATAACCCGGTAACTTTTTCAGGCATTTATTTAAATGCCGGCGAACAACAGAATTATGGAATAGAAATGTCCTTACATTATAAAAAAGGAAATTGGCGTTTCGATGGCAATTATACTTTTACTGATGGACAAACAAAAGCCGGGTTTGATGGTGCAGGTAATCCAATAGGCAAGGACACGACATATTATAATCTATACCGGATACCCAAACATGCTATCAACTTAACCGCAGGATGGCAACTTTCGAAAGCTGTTTTTCTAAGTGTACGTACACATACTGTTAGTCAGCGGGAAGAATATGTATTTGGTGCAGCGCCGGCTACTTTGAAAGGATATACCTTGGTAAATATTTATGCTGAATATGCCATGGGACGTCCCATTAAGTGGTTTTTGCAGTTGAAAAACATTACAAATACTAAATATGTTGATTTTCTCGGTTACAATACAAAACGATTTAATTTTGCCACCGGTATTCATTTTGAATTCTGAGCAAATACATTTTAAAATACAACGCTTATGGCTATTGATTTTAATAAATTAGTGACGGTTACTTTTACATTATTTGCTGTCATTGATATAGTGGGTTCTGTTCCTATTTTAATTTCATTGAAACAAAAACTGGGTGGTATAAATGAATGGCGGGCAACACTTGTTTCAGGAGCTATCATGATTTTATTCATGTTTGTCGGCGAAGCATTTTTAAAAATTCTGGGCCTCGATATCAGTGCATTTGCCGTAGGAGGTTCCATCGTTATTTTCATTCTGGGGTTGGAAATGGTTTTAGGGCTCGAGTTTTTTAAAGGCGACCAGGACATCAAAGCAGCAACGGTAGTGCCGATTGCATTTCCATTGATTGCCGGTTCGGGTACATTGACAACCATTATTTCATTACGAGGAGCAAATTATGGAGAAACAGTTATTCTCATTGCCATTATTCTTAATTTAATTATTGTTTTGATTGTATTGAAATCTTTAGGGCCGCTGGCCAAACTATTAGGCCCCGCCGGATTGACAGCCGTAAGAAAATTTTTTGGTGTAATATTGCTGGCAATTGCCGTGAAGATCTTTGCTACAAATGCACCCGGATTATTACATTAATTAGAAAAAATTGCATTCACCCATAGGCCTCGTAGTACAATGGATAGTATAAGAGTTTCCGAAGCTCCAGATTCAGGTTCGATTCCTGACGAGGCTACAAATTTTTACAAATATATTTTGCAATTCGCTCCAGGTTCAAGTTCGATTCCCTACCTATCGGCAGGCAGGCTGACGAGGCTACAAATTTTTTCGCATGTATTTTGCAATGCATTTCAGATTCAGGTTCGATTCCCTGCCTATCGGCAGACAGGCTGACGAGGCTACAATTGTTGTGTAAATCTGGTAAGATTTCGTAAATTTTAAAGCGCTACATTAAAATGAGAACAAATCATGTATTTTCTCAAAATTTCTATTTAAGTTTATTGTAGATTTTTGTAATAATAGATTGCGGAAAAACATCTATCACCAAAACCTATATTATGGCTAAAGTCAACGACATTCTTCAGGCAAAAGGGAATGAAATATTTTCTGTTTCACCCGACACAACTGTTTATGCAGCTTTGGAAATACTTTTCGAAAAAAACATCAGCGCCTTGGTAATCCTCGACCAACAAAAACCAAAAGGTATTTTTACCGAAAGAGATTATGCCCGTAAAGTTGTATTAAAAGGTAAGTCGTCCAAAGAAACAACCATCAAAGAAATTATGACAGCGGATTTGATTACCATATCGCCGGAATGTAGTATTGAAGAAGCTATGCAAATTATGACCAACAATCATATCAGGCATTTGCCGGTGGTGGAGCAAGAAAAAATGACCGGCATTATCTCCATCGGTGACGTTGTAAAATTCTTGCTAAAAGAACAACAATTCATTATCGATACCATGGAAAATTATATTAAAGGCGCTTGATTGGGTTATGTATTTTTCATTTGCACCGTACGAATGGGGAAAGGAATATTGATACCCTCTTCGTTGTATCTTTTATGCAACAGTTTTATAAACATTGATGTTATGGAGAACTGGTTGGCATAATCCATTACTTGTAAGAAGATTTTTAAATCGATACTGCTATCGCCAAAATTGTAGAATCTGACATAAGGTTCAAAGTCTTTTACGCCACCTTCTTCTTGTTCTAAAATTGTTTTAGCTACTTCAATAGAAATTTTTTCAACTTTTTCGAGGTCACTTTCATAACCAACACCCACAAGAACATTGAATGTAATTTTTCGATCGGTTAAAAAATAATTTTCGATTATACTGTTGGCCATTTTACTATTCGGAACGATAATAATATTATTTGAATAAGATGCAATAGTGGTATTGCGCCAGGTAATATCCCTGATAAACCCTCGTTGTCCGCTTTCCAACAATACATAATCGCCGATATTGATTTTTCCGGAAACGATTAACTGCAAACCTGAAAATAAATTAGATAAAGTAGGTTGCAATGCCAACGCCACAGCGATTCCACCAACTCCTAAAGCTGTAACTAAGGGAGCAATAGCCACACCAAAAGTTTGCAGAATGAAAATAAACCCTAAAATAAAAATCAAAGCCCGGGCGATATTGCTTAAAATAGAAGTTGTAGGCACATTACTGCCTTCACGGGTAGCGCCGATTTCTAACATACCGCTGGCAATTCTCGCCAATAAAAAAGAAAATGATAAAATATAAAATGAAGTAATTACTCTATAAATCAGTCTTTCGTATCTGGGCGTAATGGAAAATGTTTCTACAAAAATGGGCGTAATATAAAGGCAAGCTCCCAGGAAAAACCAAAAGATAATCCACTTCCCAATGCTTTCAATAATCAGGTCGTCACTTTTCCATTTTGTTTTTCTGGCCAGTTTATAGAGGACAGGAAAAACTATCATTTTCACCAACCAGCCGAGAATGACTGATCCGCCTACGGCAATGGCAATTTCTATAATATGTCTTTGTTCCAAAAGATGATTTTTAAATAGTTCACAAGTTACTTCTTAGGAAGGATAAAAAATCTTTTTTACTTCACAAAATTTTTTACCACAAACTTTATGCAAATACTTTTCTTACCATTTTACCAACGGTCAATCCCTGTACTATGATGGAAAAAATAACGACAACATAAATCATAAAAACAAATTGTGTTTTCGGCAGCGGTGCCGTCAATGACAATGCCATAGCAATAGACAAGCCGCCTTTCAATCCACCCCAAGTCATCAGCCTGATAATTTTGCGATTGATATGAATGTATTTTTTAAACACCGATGCAGGAATTAATAAAGAATAATACCGCGACAATAACATGATAGGAATGGCTACCAATCCTGCCACCAGGTAATTCACATTAAACTGTAGCGTCAATATTTCTAAGCCGATTAATACAAATAAAATGGCATTCATCAATACGTCAACGAGTTCCCAGAATTTATCGATATACAAAGCTGTGGTATCACTCATAGCACGGGCTTTGGAGCGACTTCCGGTAAAAATACCCGCAACGACCATAGCCAACGGCCCGGATAAATGCAGGTATTGACATAACATGTAACCGCCCATGACCATAGCCAATGTTATTAAAATTTCAGTTTGGTAATGGTCTATTTTTTTCATCAACCGGTAGCCAAGTTGCCCTAGCAACCAGCCAAACAATAATCCACCGCCGATTTCCTGTACTATCAACACGGCAATATCGCCGAAGGAAATATGTTGAACGCCAATAGCAACAATTTCTAACAAGGATAAAAACAACACAACACCAATGCCATCATTAAATAATGATTCACCTACAATTTTAATTTCCACATTCCGAGGTGCACCGGCTTTTGTCAATATTCCCAACACAGCAATCGGATCCGTAGGTGCTACCAAAGCTCCGAAAATTAAACAATACCAAAAATTTATCGGTTCCAGGAAAAAATGAAAAAAGAAATAAATCAAAGAGCCGACAAAAACAGTAGATAAAACTACGCCGGCTACAGCAAACACCGTGATGGAACTTTTATTGGCTTTCAACAAGGAAATGTCGGTATGCAGTGCGCCTGCAAATAATAAAAAACTCAACATTACATCGAGCAGTACTGTCGTAAAATCGATACTCCCCACAAACCGCCGGGCATACATTGATACTTCCGGAAATAACAAACCTGCCGTTATTAATAGCATAGAAAATATCAATGAAATAATCATCATGCCAATCGTTTCCGGCAATTTTAAATATCGAATATTTAAAAAAGCAAAACAAGCTGTCAATACAACCAGGATTGTAATAATCAGAAACATACTCATAGCAATTTTTTCATTTACGATGAACGAATAACACCGTTCGTAAAAAAGTACGGTTATTCACCCGTCAGGGCCGATTCTTCATCTACCTCCAATGGAGGTTCTTCAATGTCGTTCCAAATTTGGGAACTTTCACTTATCGGCAATTCATCATTTATTGTTTGCAATTTTGGCCTTCCATAACTGATGGAACCAATCATCATAATAATACTCGTTGTTAATACTACGTAAAATAAAATTCCTTCATTAAATTTTGACAATTTATAGGCTTGTGGAATACTGTAAAAAAGTAAGATTGTTACCAATCCTCTTGGCATAAAAAACAATTCAGGAAAAATATGTGCATGCAGGAAAAAACGCAAATAAATATACCGGATAAAGAAAAGGATTAACACAATAGCACTTCCGGTTAAAATCACTTCTGCATCTAATAACAAACGAACATCAATCGTCAAACCGAAAATGAAAAAGAAAAATGTTCGAATCAAAAAACTACTTTCTGCCGTCAGGCTATGCAGGAGTTTGACAATATCATAAACTTCGGAATATCGCATCCATTTGTAAAATCGATGAAATAAAGGCAATTGCCAGTTACTGGCTACCAGGCCGAAGAGTAATATGATAAATAAGGCCGGTAAGTTCAACATTTTGCCACCGGCATATAAAAATATTAAGACAGCAAAGACCAGGAAGAAACGGACTTTTGTTTTAATTTTTGTCAACATGAACAAAATCAAAATAGAAAGTACAACGCTGAGCAAAATGGCTAAAATAACCGAACCAAAAAAAATGGCCAATGTACCGGCTTTCATAAAATTGCCCGCAATGATATAGTTAAAAACAATAATTCCTATAATGTCGGAAAAAGAAGTTTCATACACCAGGAATTCTTTTTTGTCTTCAGCAAAATGCGAAATACTGGGAATTACAATGGCACTACTTACAACGGATAATGGAATGGCATAAACTAAGCAATGTAAAAATTTTTCCTGCAAAGTCAGGTACAATAACCCGGCACAAGCAAAAGAAGAAAAAGCCAAAATGAATAAAGCTGATAAAAATGCATTGCGAATGAGTTTTACTTTTTTTCGACTCATGCGCAAATCCAATCCGGCTTCCAGCACAATCATAATTAATCCGATGATACCAAAAACTTCAACAGCTGATGAGGGAATATGAAAAGTTTCGTTGCGGTACAACAGCACTTCACGAAGTGCAATACCGGACATCAATAATAATAATACAGAAGGTGCTCCCGTCTTCTGCGATACGAGGTTGAACAGGTACGAAGAAACTACGAGCAAACATGCTGCAATAATGTAAACATAAATACTAATGCCTTCCATCTGTCAAAAATAGAGTATGCCCATTGCTTTTCGGCATTTTGATTCCTCTTTTTTTAAATAAGTTAACAAGCCAGAAAATCGCCAGTTTCTACTTCGTAAATAAATGCAAATTACGATTGTGGAATAATATGAACATCTCGTTGCGGGAAAGGAATGGAAATATTGTTTTCCCTAAATGCCTTGAATATTTTGTAGCGCAAATCACTTTTGATTTGTTCAACATGAAAAATATCTTTGGTCCAGAAAAGCAGAAAAAATAATAAAGCACTATCACCAAAATTATCGAATCGAACAGTGGGTTCATGTGGTGGTTCATCAATCAATTCGGATTGCCCTTGGCAACAGTCTAACAAAATTTTTGTCACCAAATCAATATCGCTGTTGTAACTAACGCCAACGTCTATTTGAAAACGACGGTCATAACTATGATGGCTCCAGTTGATAACATTTTCCGTAATAAATTTATGATTGGGAACAATAATGTCGTAACCATCCCGGGTTAATAAAACCGAGGTGCGCAGGTTAATGGTTTTCACTTTACCGACAATATTTTCGACTTCCATCACATCGCCCACTCTCACTTTTCTTTCGAAGAGCATAAATAAGCCGGAGATGAGGTCGCTGAAAATGTTTTGTAACCCAAAACCAATACCCACCAATAAAGCTGCAGAACCGGCCACAAGAAATGTAACATTGATACCGGCGATACGAATAGATGCCGAAATCGCAATGACCCAAGCCAAATAGCGGATGAGATGCATCAGGGAAATTCTTCTGCCACTTTCCCCGATATTCATATTCTTTTTATTGAGCAAAGCTTTCCGCAAAAACACCAGAAAAATCCAAGTAAAAAGAAAAACAGCCAGGATAGCGGCTACCTTAGCAGAAGTCAATGTAAATGTGCCAACCCGGAAAAGTATTTTATCCCAAAATTCATTCATGCTTTAACTGTAAGTTTAAGTTTTTTGGTGTTCCTTTTTATTTTCTTCTTCGTGATTCGTCAGCTTTTTAAGATTGGTCCATAAAAGGCCGCCGGTAAACATTCCTAAAATATAAATCACTACGGTTGTTAATGCCAGTGGCATGGTAATACCCCAATTGAATATTTTAATAGTGACATTGTCGAAATTCTGAACGGCAAAAACGATAAATATAATTACGATCAGGGCTAATAAAAATGTTTTAAACTGTTTCATTTTAAATATATATAAAATTTATTTTACAATGATACCTTCTTGTTTTTGTTTAATAATGTCAATTTGACTTTTTATATTATCAATCTTTGATTGGATTTGCTGTATTTCCATACGAAGTGCCGTGTTCTTAGATTCTAAAGCAGAAGCTACGGCGACTGAACTTTTTTTACTACTCTTGATATTTTTTTCAATCGATTTATTTTTCTTTTTGATATCTCTCTCATAGCCTTTTATTTCTTTTAAATAATCCGCTGTTTCATCAGCATAAAATTTCGTCAAAAATATTTCACTAAAGTTTTTCAACAAGCTATCCATTGCCTGGAAGGAAGAGGGATAATTTTCGGGGCCGATAAAAAAGTCATAGCCGAACGACATGAAATAACGCAATTCAGAACCGGTGGGTTTATCTTCAACACTGGCATACATATTCATTCTTTTATCCGAAATAAAAGGAATAGACACATCTTGTGCATCAATAATTCTTTTATCACTTATCAAACTGATTCCTTTGATTTTGATTTTATAATTTTTCTTCATGTAACTTGCCCAGGCTTTTTTTACTTCTTTGGGTGAAGCATCATATTGAACAACAAGGCAAGGCCTGAGTTTGTTTTCAAAATTGATTGTACTGGTGTCGATGGTAAAGGTTTGTGCATTTGCGTGAATTGTGCAAATAAAAGCTGCCATCAAAAGGCCATATATTTTTTTCATTTTACTCATTTTAAAAAGGGTAGAAAATAATAAATCAAACGTGAAATTAGTGTAAAAGCAGATGTTTTTACCAAATTTTTCTACCATTTTCCGGTACGGAATATACTTAAAATTTAGCATTTATTTTCTACCAAGCCGATGGATTTCTCTTTTGTATATCGGGTTAATTCTCTACCTTCCTTGCTGAAACCAAAACTTAACCTATGCAACAGCATCACTCAAAACCTTCGATGTTCCTCCTTTTCCCCTGGGGGCTACTTTCCATACTGCTTGTCCTCTTGTTGAATCTCGTTTTGGACAATGACTGGTTCAATAAAAACTGGAGTTGGATAGCCTTGGTGCTCATTATTCCTGCCGGCATTCTCGAAAATTTCAAAGTTGGCTACTCGACCATGCGCATCATGTTTATGAAGGTTGTGTATTCACTCCTGTCTTTTTTATTAGTAGGCATGGCTTTTGGCAGTGCCCTTACAGGATGGCATATTGTTAAATTCCAAAAAGATATACCTCCGGTAAAGACCATTAACCTGCCCTGGTTTGTATTACTGGCTTTATTTGTGTTATTGCTTATACAGGTGGCGCAACTGTTCAGTATGCTGAAAGCCGTCAAAAGGGAATTTATGCAAATGGATCCGGATAATTAAACTGTTCCGATTCTTGAAAAAGTATAAGAAATCTCAAGCTGATAGTTGGGAAAGATTGCAGGTTATCTGAAAATAGTTGAGCAAGTTTATGTGTCGCCCCGATGCGGATTAACTTTAAACACCATTGCGAAAACCTTTAAACATAAATTAAAATAAATGCCCGAAATTATTAGCAATGTTTTTAAAAATTTTTCGACTATTTTAATTTACGAATGTCCTTTCAAAACTGAATGACTATCGCTGTAGTCATGGCATTTTGAAAAACTATTCACGAAAAAGCATAAAAAAAGCCCAGCTATAAACTGAGCTTTCATTGATTTTTATTTTGATGGATTTACAATTCTTTATTCCTGATTTTATTTGATGAACATATATTTTTTAATATGCCGTCCAGTTTCGGACTTTTCAATGCTTCGAGATATTTTTTATTATGCAGGTCGGTACCAACCAGGTCGTAATATTCGTTTTTCAATAAATATTTTGCCAGCTCTTTAGGCGTATGTCCGTAAAATCCGGTCATGGAAGTCAGGTTCAATTGAAAAAGACAACCTATATTTTTCAGTTCTTCATAAAATCCCTTCGAATTTTCTAAGTAAATATATCTCTCGGGATGTGCAATGACGGGTTGATAACCCTGCATTTGCATTTCAAATAAAATTTCTTTCAATCCATGAGCCGGAAATGCCATGGAAAACTCACACAAAACCCAGTTTTGATGAATTGTCAATAACGGTATTTTATCTTTCAATAAAGCCGCTACATGTTCATCCAGAAAATATTCGGCGGCGGCTCCAATTTCAATGTACAAACCGGCATTGCTCACTTCTTTTTGTAAAATTTCCAGCTTCGATAAAATAATGTCACGGGTGTTTTTATACATATCCCACATGATATGTGGTGTGGTGATGAGTTTTGTATAGCCCAATTCCTGCATTTCTTTTATCATTTCTATCGCCATTGCCATATTTTCTACTCCATCATCGATGTCGGGAATCAGGTGTGAATGCATATCAGTTTGTAGCTGACTGAAATCTGCTGATTGTCCTTTTTTGTTAAATTTAAATAAGCCCATATTAAGAATGCTTTGACAGGAGTTCGTAATATAAGTTACGCATATTTTTCATCAAAGTTTGATAGCTAAATTGTTCGATTACGAATGCATGTCCTTGTTGGGAAATTTCTTTTCTCAACTGGTCATCCGTTACCAATGTCAATAAATTATCGTAAAATTTTTGAGGATCGTCTAATGGTGATAATAAACCCGATTTACCTTCCGGCACTACATCGCCAATGCCGCCAACGGCTGTGGAAACAATAGGATTATTGGCTGCTTGTGCTTCAATTAAACTAACCGGTGTGCCTTCATTGAAAGATGTCAATGCAATGATATCTACCCCTGCATTGATGACATCAACATCTTTTCGCCAGGAAGTAAACACCAGCGGATGTGTTTTATCTTTTTCTCCGGTGAATGGAATGCCGAGTTCTTTGGCTTTTGCTTCGAGCATCGGACGGGTTTCTCCATCGCCCACGATAAATGCTTTTATTTTTCTGTTCGTATTATTCAGTACATATTGTATGGCTTCCAGGAACAGAGTATGATTTTTCACCGGCACCAAACGGCCGATAATAGCTATTGCAATGGTATCATCCGATAAAGCAAATTCATCTCTAAAGGATTTCCTTTTCTGTTCGTAATTTTTTGAAAATTTATCAAGGTCAAGTCCCAAGGGCACTACCCTGAATTTTTCTTCCGGTGCAATTTTGTAGGTTTCTGCCAGTTCTTTTTTTTGTAAATCGCTAATGGCAATGATGGCACTCGATTTTTTGGCAAGGTATCTTTCTGTTTGTAATATTAATTTTGTTTTTACCGAATTAAAATAAGAGTGGAAAACGTGGCCGTGAAATGTATGGACAATTACAGGCACTTTCAAACTTGAAGCTGCCATTCTGCCAATCAAACCCGGTTTGGCTGCATGTGTATGTACAATATCGGGTTGAAAATCCCGAATAATTGATTTCATTTTGCGGATGGCAGTATAATCTTTAAGCGGATGGATGGCGCGGCTCATTTGTGGAAAATAGAGTGGCTTAATACCGAGTTCTTCTGTCACAAAATCGGCTTCTTTTTCATGGGCTTCTTTTTGTCCCACGACAAGTAAGGTTTCAAATTCCGGCGAAAGATATTTCGTCAGGTAAGCGGCATTTAGTAGCGGGCCGCCAATTATCAATCTATTTAATATACGGAGAACTTTGGGCATGGTTGGTTTCTTGTTCCTTGTTTCTTGTTCCTTGTTGCAGGTTGCTGGTTCCTTGTATCTTGTTTTGCCGTAGGTCATTTGACCTTCGGGGCTGGTAAGCTGGTTTTAAAAAACAGTAAATTAAAAAACTTTATTTTTGAGTCAAGAAAAAAATTATACTCAATATCGTTTTCAATTTCTATTAAAAGCCAAATGCCAATATGTTAAGAGAAGTTTCAAATTTATCCTTATTGAACTTTGTTTTGCTTCCTATTTTCCTGGCATTTATTTATGGGTTTGCCTATCGCTATCGCAACAGGCATTATGGCCGAAATCATCCCTGGCGAAAATATTTTATTCCGGCATTAACGGTCAAAATATCCGGTGCAATTTTTATTGGGCTGATTTATGCATATTACTACCATGGCGGCGATACTTTCAATTATTTTTATCATGGCCAGGTAATCAATAGTGCAATAGATGAATCATTTGTAAAATGGTTTAAGTTATTATTGCACATTCCATCAGCAACCGACGGAGAATATTATCAATATATATCGCAAATGCTTTGGTATAATGCTATTGCCAATTATACCGTTTCTTCAATCGTAGCATTTCTCAGTGTGTTTACCTTAAATACTTACTTGCCGACAGCAGTTCTGTTTGCCGTTATTTCATTTACCGGCCTCTGGGCTTTGTTCAGGACTTTTGCCAGCTTATATCCTCAATATATTCGCTCCGTAGCGATAGCAGTTTTATTTATTCCAAGTGTGGCCGTTTGGGGCTCCGGAATTTTTAAAGATACTATTTGCATGTTTGCTTTAGGCTGGTTAGCTTATAGTAGTTTTAGATTTTTAGTACAAAAGGATTTCACTTTTAAAAATATAGTGTTTACAATTTTCAGTTTTTTATTGATATTCACTATCAAAGTATATATTGTTATGGCCTTTACGCCGGCTTTGTTAATGTGGATATTTTTTAACTATTCAGCACGGTTAAAAAATAAATCGAAAAAAATAATTGCCACATTTGTTTTACTCATTGCCATAGCCGGTAGTTCGTTTTTATTTCTGCAAAAATTTTCTGATGAACTGGGAAGATATTCTCTTGAGAATATTGTAGCTACTTCACAAAGCACAAGTTGGTATATCAACAGGGTTACAGACGAAGAAGGTTCAGCTTATAGTCTTGGCAGTTTTTCACCTACAATTTCAGGAATGCTTTCAAAATTTCCGGCTGCAGTAAATGTTACCTTGTTCAGGCCTTATCCCTGGGAATCCAAAAAAGTGATTGTTTTATTATCTGCATTAGAAGCTTTAATATTTCTTTTCATCACATTAAAAATTATTTTCAGTGTCGGTTTTAAGAAAATCTGGTCCACCATCAGCACCGACCCAACCATTCAATTCTGTTTAATTTTTACAATCATATTTGCGTTTGCAGTTGGTATATCCTCCTATAATTTTGGTGCACTATCCCGTTACAAAATACCTTGTATGCCATTTTTTGCATTGGCTTTATTTTTAATCTATTATAAAAACAAACCACCCAAAAAGAGAATCATTAAATTTTTAAACATTTAAATGAAACAATTGAAGGAAAGTTGTTATTTGTGATTTTACACTATAATATTTTTGAATTTTTTCTCTCCCATTTTTACCCATTTGGGTTCTTACTGTTTCGTCCTCAATTAATTTTGTCAACGCCTGAATCCATTCTTCTTTCGTCTTACATAAAAACCCATTCTCCCTTTCATCAATAATCTTGGCATTTACACCAATCGGAGATGCTACAGCCGGAATACCGAGAGATAAATACTGAATAATCTTAAAACCACATTTTCCTTCACACCAAGGATCATTTTCAAGCGGCATAACGCCAATATTCATTTTCAATAAATCCTCAACTTCTGTTGCCGAATCCCATGGAATATATTTTAAATAAGGAAGAGAATATTCAGGTGGCTTATTCGCAATAACAATAAATTCAAAAGGATGAGATGAATAAACATCATTCAGTGCCGGAATAATTTGCTTTGTAAAAATTAATGTCGAATGGCTTCCTGTCCAGCCTATCACTATTTTTTCAGTTTGTTGATTCTTTATTCGATTATGCTGATTTTCCGTATCTACACAAGTTGGAATTTTTACTACCTGTTGGTTAAATTTTTTGGCATAAGTACAGAGATAGTCATTCCCTCCCACCACTTTATAAGACCATTTACAAATATATTTTACTTTCCAGCTTGCTTTAAACCATGCTACCAATTTATTTTCTTTTCCAGTATTGGGAATCCAAATTGCATCGTCGAAATCATAGATTAGTTTTTTTTGAAAAATTTTGGTAATAATCCATTCAAATAGAGGTGGCCCTAAAGGTGCCGCTCCACGAGGGATAAAAATAAAATCATATTTACGCAAAGTAAATAAAACCGTCATCCAACGTTTAAAATATCCTTTACAGACACCCCAAAATTTTTGAATTATATTGCCTCCATTATACAAGGAACGCCAAGTTTTTTCATCGTAAAACGAATTGATCCGATATTCATATCCTTCACTACGTAAATAAGGTAAAAATAATTCTACACGAAACCTTTGTGAAGGGGCATGGTTGACCGGATATAAAACCAGAAACAATATTTTAATAGCTTCAGGCTTCACCCAAAACAGATTTATAAACTACCCAATAACTTTTCAATCCCTTCTCCAATGAATAAAAATCTTCTGCTCCTTTTCGAATCAACACACTGTTGAATGATTGTTGCGAAAATTGTTCAATTGAATTATCATACGCTTCATCCGAAAATTGGTCAACAACAATTCCTGATTGATATTTTTGCACAACATAATCTGTATCGCCAACATCGCTATTACAAACAACCGGTTTGCCCATCGCCATTATTTCTCCCTGCTTCGTTGGCGATGATGCTTTCTTTGAAAAAGCAGGTTTAATAAAAAATATAGAAAAATCACAAATAGAAATAAACAGGGGAACTTCTTTTCTGGCAGCCGGACGTATTCGGATTGAAGTTTCAGCTATCCCAACATGTTTCGCCTCACCAAGTATTTTTTGGGGAGCATCTTTTGTTACAAATAAAAAAATACTGTCTGGAAATTTTTGCAAATATCTTTTAAAGAAAGCCAGCATTTCTGTTAACAAATACCAAGTACCGATAGAGCCGATATAGCAAATCACTTTTACGCCACCGGGAATCGATAAATCAGCTTTCAGCCTATTTTGGTTTGATAAGTTAATATTTTGTGGTTCAAATAAACTTAAATCGACACAACATGGTATCACCTGTATGGGAATTGGTTGATTCAAAATATCCGTTCTTCCGTGAATATTTTTTTTCGCATTTTGTGTCAAGGAAATAACATAATCCGCTTTTGATAAAAACAGCCTTTCCCTTTTTTTGAAATATTTATAGACAAAGTTAAATACAGGATTTTTCAAATTCCACAAACCACCATCCACTCTTTCGTCAGCCCAAAAACCTCTCATGTCGAAAATAAATTTTATGCCCCACTTTTTTTGCATCCAAACGCCGGCCAGTGCAGGTATATAACTCCGACAATGTACAATGTCAAAATTATTTTGCTTGTGCAAAGTTTTTACAGTTCTTTTTAGATTTCTTATATCTTTTATTGTTGATAAAACAGGCGGCTTTTTAGTATAAGGCAGAGGAATCCAATTGATGCCATACTCTTTACAAATCGATCCAATAATTTCTTTTTCCTTTTGAAATCTTTCACTCTTCTCAAAGCTTATCAATGTGTATTGAATACCTTTTTGAGATAAGCCGGTCAAATAAGGAAGCACCTGTGATTGCCCTAATGGGTCAGTCATACCGTCGTAAGATATGTATAAAACTTTTTTTCTTTTTACTTCATCCATTTCTCATACCACATTTGAAATGACAATAGATGCCAAATTTTTAAATAGTTTTCTTCTTTTCCATTTTGCATATCTGACCACAATCGTTTCAATATCTCAATATTAAATAAATTATGTTTTTTCAATGCAGTGGCTGTTAAATATTCATTTGTCATTTCCTTCAATTCATTTGTCAACCAGGATTTCATGGGAACACCAAAACCTGTTTTTGGCCTGTCCATCATTTCTTTGGGTATATATTGATGAACAATTTGTTTCAAAATATATTTCTTATTGCCTTTATAATATTTATAAGCAGAAGGTAACTGCGCTGCCCATTCTATTATCTGCTGGTCCAAAAATGGATCCCTGCCTTCAAGAGAAATACTCATTGTTGCCCTATCAACTTTCTGTAAAATATCATCCGTCAAATAAGTCTGGTAGTCAATCGCCAACATAAATGATAAAGGGTCGCTGAATTCAGCTTTCAATTCTTTACTTGCATGTAATGTCGGAATTTGGTTTATATCTGCCATCATTAATCTCTTCAGTTCAGCATCTGAAAAAACATGATTCAAACTATCCAATAATGTCGATGTGGAAGGGTCTTTTAATAATTTTTTAAATTTTTCATACCGGCTTTGAAATTTTTGTTTCTTTTTTAATCCCGGTATAGTACCAACATCCACCTTATCCATAGATGCCGACATCAATTTTCT
>JAGQWM010000110.1 GCA_020437365.1 Chitinophagaceae bacterium
CTTACAAAACACCTGTCAGGATGAATCGGGTGCAGGGAATTTTAGAAACGGTCAAGCGGTTTTATCCTGAATTTGATGCGCCAATGCCAACTGTTGAAAATGTTTGGTACGGTTATCGTCCTTGCTCTGCAGATGGATTGCCATTTATTGGCAGGCCTTCTTCATTTGAAAATATTACCATTGCTACCGGGCATTCCATGTTGGGTATCAGCCTCGGCGCAGGAACGGGTAAATTAGTCGGCGAAATTGTTGACAGAAAAAAAACGGGAATGGACATCACACCGTTTCGGGTTGAACGATTTCGTTAAAAATAAGTAATATATACAACGGTTCGAATTCATCTTCTTAATTTTACCAATAGGTATTTTTAATATGTAAGAATATGGATTGTACGGCTACCCGGATTCCTTATCGTCAAACAAATTACTTTTCAAAACTGGTATTGGATTATATAGATCAATTACCGGAGGTGCAACCATTTTATGCACATCCTGTTTCGCTTTCAGGAATACAGGACGCCATGAATAAAAGAAAACAGTTTCCAACAAACAGAAAAATTTTAGTACAGGAATTGCAAAAGCAATATGCTGCAGTCGAGCAAAACAAATTGGTGCAACAGAATATAGATGCCCTATTAGATGAAAATACTTTTACAATCGTTACGGCACATCAAAATAATATTTTCACCGGCCCTTTATACTTTATTTATAAAATAGTGCACTGTATCAAACTGGCAGATTTTTTTAAAAAAACCTTACCGGCATTTCATTTTGTTCCTGTTTTTTATATTGGCTCAGAAGATGCCGATTTGGAAGAGCTCAATCACATTCTTGTAGGCGAAAAAAATATTGTTTGGAAAACTACACAAACAGGGGCTGTCGGCAGAATGAAAATTGATCAGGCATTTCTTGAGGTTATCACCGAAATTGAAAAACAGTTATTGGTTCAACCATTTGGCGAAGAAATAATGACAATGGTAAAAGATGCTTACCGTGAAGGATTGACGATAGAAGAAGCCACCTTTCGGTTTGTACATGCTTTGTTTGCCGAATTCGGTTTGGTGGTTTTAAAACCGGATAATGCTGTTTTGAAAAAAGAAATTATTGAAATTTGTGAAGATGACTTGCTCAATCAAACGGCTTCAGCGATTGTACAAAAGACAATTGATACTTTGCAAAAATCATCTTATAAAGTACAAGCTCAACCGAGAGAGATCAATTTATTTTACCTGAAAGATAATTTCCGGGAAAGGATTATTTTCAATGATGAAAATTTTCATGTGTTAAATACCGATTGGCATTTCACGAAAGAAGATATGCTGGAAGAAATAAAAAATCATCCCGAACGATTTAGCCCGAATGTGATTATAAGAGGCATTTACCAGGAAAGAATTTTACCCAATATTGCATTTATTGGTGGCGGTGGCGAGTTGGCCTATTGGTTGCAATTGAAATCATTGTTTGAAAATTATCAAATCCCGTTTCCTGTATTGGTTGTAAGAAATTCATTTCTTATGATTGAAAAATCGATTAAAATGATGCTGGCGAAGCTCGAAATTCCATCTACGGATGTATTCATCGGGGAAAATTTGCTGATGAAACAAATAGTGGAAAAAGATGCAAATACCACAACAAATTTAACAGCCGAAATAGAAAGAGTACAAGAAATTTATAAGGACATACAGGCTAAGGCCATTAAAACTGACGCTACACTTGCACAACACGTTGCTGCACTAAAAACAAAAGCGATTGATCGCATTATTCAATTGGAAAAGAAAATGCTGCGTGCCGAAAAAAGAAAATTTGCAACTGAGCAACAGCAGGTGAAAAAAATAAAAAATAAATTATTTCCTGCGGACAGCTTGCAGGAGCGAAAAGAAAATATACTCTACTATTATGCCAAATTTGGTAAATCGTTTTTACAAATTCTTTATCAAAACAGTTTATCCCTGGAACAGGAATTTGTAATTCTTGCAGAAAAAGAATAATCAACAGAATATTTACTCGCTGATTTTATTTCTATTACTCAGGAATTCAGCCTTCGTTTTTATAACTTTGCCACTTCTTTACATACGATCGTCTTGCATCGACGATTTTTTTATTGCTATTGGTTCACCTTGTAAATAATTTGTATGCACTGGATAGATGCCGGAATATTTATATTTTATATGCTTTCTTTATTAGCCGTCGGTTTTTATTTTCTCAAAAAAAATAAAAATGCAGAAGATTATTTTGTGAGTGGTAGAAATATGACGCGGTGGCATATCGGCTTATCAGTTGTAGCTACAGATGTTGGAGGTGGTTTTTCTATCGGGTTGGGTGGCCTCGGTTTTATGTTGGGTTTGTCCGGTTCCTGGATGTTGTTTACCGGGTTAATTGGCGCCTGGGTGAGTGCTGTCATCCTGATACCGAAAGTGCATCCACTTGGTAAAGAGGCAAAGCTTTTTACATTTCCGCAAATCTTCGGTCATTTTTTTAATAAAAGAGTTGCACTGGCGGCCGGTATTATTTCGGCGATCGGTTATATTGGTTTTACCAGTTCGCAAATGTTGGCCGGTGCCAAATTAGCTTCTGCTTCATTTCAAAGCCTCGATATGTCAACGGCTTTAATTGTGATGGGTGCCATAACGGTTGGCTATACAGTGCTTGGGGGCATGAATGCCGTTATTTATACTGATACAATTCAATGGATTGTTTTAATTGGCGGTTTATGTCTTGTCGGTATTCCGTTGTCATATCATGCCATTGGTGGAATCGATGCAATTCGGGCTACAGTTAGTAAAGATTTTTTATCGTTAGAAAATGTAGCCTGGCAAACATTGGTTAATTGGGCAGTCACCATTATACCAATATGGTTTGTGGGAATGACATTGTACCAAAGAATTTATGCCAGTCGTGATGTGAAAGAAGCTAAAAAAGCCTGGTTCATTGCCGGACTTTTTGAATGGCCTGTAATGGCTTTTATGGGTGTGGCCTTAGGTTTATTTGCAAGAGTAGCAGCCGAACAAGGGATGTTCGAACAGATGGGTTTTGTTAATGCCACTATGATGGATCCGGAAATGGGATTACCTTTATTATTAAGAACCATTTTGCCCATCGGTTTAATGGGTGTTATGATGTCCGTATATTTTTCAGCTATATTATCTACTGCCGATAGTTGCCTGATGG
>JAGQWM010000111.1 GCA_020437365.1 Chitinophagaceae bacterium
TCTTTCTGCATTATTTTTATACAATTCCTCTTACGTATCGTTATTTGCAGTTACAAGCTTACACATTCTTAGAATTTAGTTTTTTTGCTTTTTTTTTCTGGCATAGTCTTATCTCTAAATTAGCAAAGAAGATTATTGTCATTTTCACAATATTATTTTTGGTTTTCCAGGTGGCGTATTATTTCTATTCGCTTTCAGCGAAATACAGAGTAGATTCTATCCCTATAGGTATCGAAACGCTGTTCATTTTTTATTTCTCACTATTGTATTTCGTACAGTTTTTCAAACATACCTTTTCTTCAAATTTATATGAGTATGCCAGCTTTTGGTTAGTTGTTGGTATTATCGTGTACCTCGGTTTCAGTTTCTTTTTCAATATCCTGGCTAATTTTCTGACTAAAGAAGAATTTAATGCTTATTGGAAATACACCTATTTCCCCGAAATGTTGAAGAATGTCTTATTTGCCCTCATTGCCGGCGGCATCATCTATAAGAAGAAAAAAAAAATATTCAAACCCAATGAAATCCCCAAATTTGACATGATTTAACACTAACCCTACCACCCAACCAATATGTTTTTACTGCAAGTTTCCGCTTCCATCACCACCATACTTTTTCTCGGAACACTGGGAATGATAATCCTCGTTGTAGGACTGATAACTTTTTTAATTATTAATCAGCGCAGGGCCATGCGGTTCGACCGCCGGATTCAGGAAATGGAAGCTATCCACCAAAAAGTGTTGTTGAATGCCTCCATTAAATTGCAGGAAGAAGAACGTAAAAGATTGGCTGCAGACCTCCACGATGATGCCGGGCCGTTATTGGCCACAGCCCGTTTGTACCTGAATGAAGATTTGGTAAATCTTGAAAAAGCAGAACAATTACAATCTATTTTACAAGCCCGCCAGATTATTGATGATACGATACATTTAGTTAGAAATATCAGTCACAACCTGATGCCGCCGACTTTAAAAAACTTTGGTTTGGGTTCTGCGGTCAGTGATTTATTTCAAAAAATAAGTGGTTCGGGCAGTATCAATGCCAGCAGCCGTTTTCATGATTATGAATCGCATTTAGAAAAAGAAAAAGAGTTGATTCTATTCAGGGTCATTCAAGAACTTATCAATAATATTTTAAAACACAGTAATGCCAGCTTCATCCACCTGACACAAAATGTACAAGGTGATAAAATGTATTTCCGCCTGCATCATGATGGGCGGGGTATTGTGCAGGCCGATTTTGACAAACTCACAAAAAGTAATGTGGGTCTCGGACTCAAAAATATTTCGAGCCGTATCCGATTGGCCGAAGGCACTATCCGGTTTGAAAGAGATATGTCGCAGACGTATTATAAAGTAACTATCGAGTTGCCATTTGAGCGATAAAAACTACACGGTTCATTTGCCGAATACCTGTTTAAAAGTTTAGAATCATTAAATTTGCACCATATCAATAAACTATGGATACCATTAAGGTAGCAATTGCAGACGATCATAAAATTTTCAGAAAAGGAGTCATTTTATCCTTACGGCCTTTCAGCAATATAAAATTTGTGCAGGAAGCAGAAAATGGCGACGAACTATTACAGGGTTTGGCAGCATCCCAGCCGGATGTTGTATTAATGGATTTGAGAATGCCCGGTAAAGACGGCATTGATGCCACCAAAAAAATAAGCAAAGACCATCCGGAAATAAAAGTTTTGATTTTAAGTATGTATGAAGATGAACGCTTTGTTTATCACCTGATGGAAAATGGTGCCAATGGTTATTTATTAAAAAATTCGGAGCCCAATGAAATTCGCCGTGCCATTGTAGAAGTCATGGAAAAGGGTTATTACCTGAATAATTTTGTGAACAGGATATTGCTTAAAAAATCGCATGCACGCCAGAAAGTAGTGCCTTCTTTAGACAGTGAAATTACATTAAATGACAGGGAAAAAGATGTACTTCGTTTTATTTGCATGGAATTTACCGCTGCAGAAATAGCTAAGAAAATAGAAGTAAGCCCACGAACTGTAGAAGCCATTAAAGACAGGCTGATGGAACGATTTGGCTGTAAAAATTCTGCCGGCCTAGTGTTTTTTGCAGTTAAGAATCATTTGATCGAGTAAGTAATTCTACATCAACTTCCCGGTAAACAAAAAAAAGACGTTCCACTTAATGAAGTTATGGTGGTGCGCCGGGGCAAAGCTGCGAAAGAGTAGCTTATTTGAGTATATCTTCCGGCGAAATTTCAAGAACAGTTGCAATGAGCGATAAATAGGATATGGTAAAATTTACTTTACCAAGTTCTATCCTGTTTATCTGGGAGTAATCAATATCGCCACAGGCAAATGCCAACTCCATTTGTGTCATTCCTTTTTCAGTCCGATAGTGCCGTATATTATCCCCTATTTTTTTTAGAAACTTATCATTCCGATAATATTTTTTTCGTGTTTTTTTCACGTAACAAAAAGAGAATAAAGAAAAATTTTATCATAGGGATAAATATCCTTATTTTGTATTATCAAAAATTCTAACTTTTATTATGAGAAAGGTATTTATGCGTTCTTCCGTTGCAACTTTTTTTCTCATTTTGATTGTCTGTATAGCGGCGGCTGTGGTGGCAAACGGCTGCCGCAAAACAGATAAAATAATGCAACCGCCCGTAACCGGAAATACTAACAATAACGTAGAACAAAGATTCTTCAATGAACACCGCTCGGCGGATGCTGCCGAAGCAGCACTGGTTGGCTTTATAAAAAGAAAAAATGAAAAGCAACATTTTGTTGCCACCACCGTGAGCCGGATTGGATATCCGAGATGGGATAAAGCAATATCATTTAAAAAACCTTCAACAACAGCAGGAAGAGGAAGTTCTGCTGATAGCGCTACTGTAACATATGTTCCTTTTGTAAGGGACTCACAGAATTATGTGAATGCTGCAATGGTTATACAAAGCGGCCCGATAGATACAAGCTTTTCGTATAACTGTGATTGGCAATATGCACAAAAACAAAATAGTTTAAACAGTTATACAGATACTGCCGAGTATTATGCAGTTTTGTTTATGGTGATGGACAAGAGAGTTTTTGGACATAATAAGTTTAATATTATTGATACAAACTTGTTTTA
>JAGQWM010000112.1 GCA_020437365.1 Chitinophagaceae bacterium
TGACCCAAAAAAAGAAATTCACAACTCAATACTCAAATTTTCAAATAAAGTAAAAACAGAATTGGGTAACAGATTATTCTTCAAATATGTGACATACGATAATTATGGACACGTTCCTTATCCAAGTTTTTATGACGGATTGAAATTCGTTTTGCAAAAATAATATGAGAAAAATAATCGCCGCACTCAATATGACAGTTGATGGAATTTGCGACCATACCGCAGGCATTCCGGATTCGGCAATACATCAACATTATACTACTTTATTAGGACAAGGAGATGCCATTCTCTATGGTAGAAAAACGTATGAACTAATGGAATTTTGGCGAACCCTGTTGGAAAATCCTTCCGAACAAAAATCAATGAACGACTTTGCCGTAGCTATCGACAACATTCCGAAAATTGTTTTCTCCCGTACGGTTAAAAGTGTGGATTGGAAAAGTGCAAGCATAGCAAAACGGGATTTAAAAGATGAAGTTGTAGAACGCAAGCAGCAATCGGGCAAAGATATTTTTATTGGCAGTCGCAGTTTAATTATTCAATTGCTGAAGCTTAACTTGATTGATGAATTCCAACTCTGCATACATCCATTGTTGGAGGGAAAAGGATTGCAGTTTTTTGAAGACATTAACGACAGGATTATTTTTAACCTCGTCAAGACTAAAACTTTTCAGCATGGAGCCATCATTTTATATTACCAACCGAAAAAAGAATGACAAGCAACAAACCTGATATAAAACTCAAGCCAACTGTAATTGGAGACCTGGACATTTTATTTGAATTTCAACTTGACAAAGAAGGTGGTTACTTAGCTGCATTTATGCCAAAAGGCCACACCGATAAAACAGCTTACATCAACAAGTACACTAAATTGTTAGCCGACCCAACGGTGAACAATCAAACAATTCTTCTAGACAATACCATTGTGGGAAGCATTGCCAAATTCGTTTTGCAAGGCGACACAGAAATTACTTATTGGATTGACAAAAAATATTGGGGAAATGGCATTGCCACAAAAGCACTGAAAGAGCTTCTTAAAATAGAAACTATCAGACCCATTTTCGGACGGGTTGCATTTGACAATTTCGGTTCACAGAAAGTATTGGAAAAATGTGGCTTTGTTAAAACAAGAACTGACAAAGGTTTTGCCAATGCTCGTGGAATCGAAATAGAAGAATATATCTATGAACTGAAATAAAAAACGAACTGTTAACAATGGCTCTATGTAATAGGGGCGGAAGTGATAAACTAAAAGTAATCACATAAAATAAACTAACAGCTATTCTGAAAGTAAATTGTCTCAAACACAACACTCAATCATTCAAAAACTTGGTTTATTTTCGCCCTGATGCAATGGGCCGATGTCATAGGACAAAATACTGTCAAACTTCAATTAATGGAAATGGTTCAACAGAACCGTTTGGGCCATGCCTTGCTCTTTCTCGGCAAAGAAGGGAATGGTTCTTTACTGCTGGCTTTAGCATTTGCACAATATCTTGTGTGCGAAAAAAACGGACTTACTCCTGCTGCAACCGATAACAGCCCTTCACTTTTTGGGGCCGCCGATACTGCTAATGCAACACCACAACCTGCCAAAGATAGTTGTGGTGTGTGCCCGTCATGTATCAAAGCCGGCCAACTGATTCATCCCGATATACATTTTTCCTATCCCACAGTGGTTACCAAACAGATGAAAAAACCCATTGCTACGGAGTTTATCAAAGAATGGCGAAGTTTTATCACACAAAATCCTTATGGCAATTTGTTCGATTGGATTTCCATCATCAAAGAAAATGAAAACAGCCAAGGCAATATTACCGCTGAAGAATGTAACGACATCATTCGTAAACTGAGTTTAAAAAGTTTTGAAAGCCCATATAAAATTCTCATTCTGTGGATGCCTGAATACCTGGGAAAATCCGGCAATAAATTATTGAAACTAATAGAAGAACCGCCGCCGGATACACTCATCATATTGGTTGCAGAAAATGAAGATCGCATTTTACCAACCATACTCAGTCGCTGCCAACTCATCAAAATACCGATACTCAAACCGGCAGAAATTGAAAAAGCATTGACGGAACGGGAACAAGCAAACCCTGCCACTGCAGCCCAGGTAGCAGCCATCGCCGAAGGCAACTACCGCGAAGCTGTATCTTTTTTGCAACATGCCGGCGACAATTGGGAAGAAATACTAAGAAACTGGCTCAACGCTATTCTAAAAACCGGCCCCGTTGCACAAACCCATTGGGTCACCGACATCAGCCATCTCGGCCGTGAAAACCAAAAGCAATTTCTACACTATTTCATTCACCTCTTAGATGTGGCATTGCAACTAAGAGTCGGCGATGCTGCCCGGTTGTCATCACATTTTTCTGCCACAGAAATAGATTTTGCCGCCAGGCTCAACAAAATGACCGGCATCGAACAGCAGGAAGCCATGATTCATGAAGCCGACCGGGCCAGTTATTACATAGAACGCAATGCCAATAGTAAATTACTCTTTCATGCATTGACCATCAAACTGTTTCACATTATTCGGGATAAGGTTGTATTTTTGGACTAAGTGGAAAATGAATACTGAGGATGAATGAATTTGTTTGATAATAGATATTATCTGATAATCAGTCAATTATTTTACATGCGTTTATTGTTTTTGCCATATATATCAAATGTTTTTGTATCGGTTACCGGCCGGTTTTCAGGGCTATTTCCGGTTCAAAACAGGCTCTCAACACCGGCAATGCCCAACCGAACGCAATAGCCATTCGGCATCTTGTAAAATAACTGTCCCGGCTTACAAATTCACTTCTTCATTTTTTCCATGCAGAAAATAATAGTGTAGAATTTTTAAATACTAACTATGAGTTGTACCGGTTGCAGTAGCAATGGCAAACCCAATGGATGTAAAAGTAATGGCGGATGTAGTACCGGCGGATGCAATCGTATGAATACTTACGATTGGTTGCGCAACCTCCCGATCAGTGATTTTGCTTCGGCTTGCAAAATCATTGAAGTTTCTTTTAACCAGGGAA
>JAGQWM010000113.1 GCA_020437365.1 Chitinophagaceae bacterium
GAACGGCGATAGATGCTTTCTACTTCTTTTTTTATCAGTACCAAATCCGGTTTGGCTGCTGACCAAATCGTACCTTGCGGCCGCCCGATAGAATCGCCGGAGGCATCTACCAAATCTTCCGGGTTTAATTTTGGTTCGGGTTGGCTTTCGCCAAAATCAGCTCTTACGAATTCGCCCCGGAATGTTCCTTTCTTAAAAATGTCTTCAAGTGTTATAGTTTTTGTTTGTGCCTTTGTAATTAATGGCAAAACAAGTAACAATAGAAAAAATTTGCGCATAGTAATTGTATTTTGAGTGGTTGAATTTTTTTTAATGACGCCAGCAAGTTCGTAAATGTAGCATAATTAGAAATATATCAATAACCGTACATAAAAAAGCCTCGCATAAACGAGGCTTTCAGTTATTTGTCTTTTAATTTTTCGGTCATATAGTCGAACCGTTTGCCGCCTACATCGGCCATATCCGGGATTTTTTCCATTTTATATTCACCGGCGTCCAATTTCTTTTTGGTTTCCGAAAAAGCATTTAAAGTTTGTGCTATGTCTTCATCCGTATGAACCGCAGAAGGAATCAGGCGGTAAATAATATGCCCTTTCGGAATTACAGGATATACAACAATGGATGCAAAAATGCTGTAATTTTCTCTCAGGTCTTTTACCATGGCCGTGGCTTCGGGCACATCGCCTTTCATATACACCGGCGTTACTACTGAATCGGTTTTGCCAATATCGAAACCTCTTTCTTTTAGTCCTTTTTGTAGTTTGGTAGCATTCTGCCAAAGTTTTTCTTTGAGTGATGGGTTATTGCGGAGCAATTCCAGTCTTTTTAAATTGCCAATGACTAATGGCATGGGTAAGCTTTTGGCAAATATCTGTGAACGGATATTATACCGAACGTAATCAATAATTTTTTTATCGCCGGCAATAAAAGCACCTATACTGGCCATTGATTTGGCAAAGGTGGAGAAATAAATATCGATATCATCCTGGCAGTTTTGTTCTTCACCGGCACCGGCGCCGGTTTTGCCCAATGTGCCAAAACCATGTGCATCATCTACCAGCAAACGAAAAGTGTATTTTTCTTTTAAGGCGGCTATTTCTTTTAGTTTACCCTGGTCGCCGGCCATACCAAAAACACCTTCAGTTATTAATAAAATGCCGCCGGCTCCATGTTTTTCAATTAATGCTGAAGCCCTGTGCAATTGTTTTTCGCAATCTTCGAGGTCATTATGTTTGTACACATAGCGATGCCCGGGATGCAAACGTAAACCATCAATAATACAAGCATGGCTTTCGGCATCATAAACAATTACATCGTGACGGCCGCAAAGCACATCAATCAAGCTAACCATTCCCTGGTAACCGTAGTTGACAAGTATGGCGTCTTCTTTTTTCACAAAAGCGGCTAATTCATTTTCTAATTGTTCATGATAACTTGTATTGCCACTCATCATCCTGGCACCCATCGGGTAAGCCAGGCCGTATTCGGCAGTAGCATCTGTATCGGCTTTTCTCACTTCCGGATGGTTGGCTAAACCGAGGTAATTATTCAAGCTCCAGACAATCATTTCTTTACCACGAAACAACATTCGACTTTTGATTTCCCCTTCCAATTTTGGAAAAGCAAAATATCCATGTGCTCTTTCCCTGTATTGGCCAATGGGCCCGTAATTTTTTAATAAGCGGTCAAATATATCTGCCATAAAATTTTATTTTTGAACTTCGAAATTGAATTTAAGTGGCGCAAAGTTAAGATATTATGCCAAATCATAGAATGATGAAAACCTGTCATTTACAGAAGCGTTTCAGCATACTTTCCGGTTTTATTTTCGAATGGCATATACCAATTCATCATAATAAACGCCGTTTTTGAATATGGTTTTATCAAACCTGGCTTCTAAGCGGAAGCCGGCTTTTTCCAATGCTTTTTGCGAGGCAATATTTGTTCCGAAAGGAATAGCGTAAATGCGGTCAATGTCAAAAGTTTTGAATCCGTAAGCAACAACCTGCCCGATGGCTTTTGTAATAATACCTTTTCCCCAAAACGGTTCGGCCAGCCAATACCCCAATTCGGCATTTTTACACATAATATCGTCCTGTGGAAAAACGCCGATTCCGCCACTGGCTTTTCCATTAATGTCAATAGCAAAAATATTGACGGGTCGCAATGGAATGGTTCTTTCCAGGAATTTTACGGCGTCCTGATTTGTATATGGATGCGGAAAAATATTGCGCATATTTCTGGCTATATTGTAATTATTGCCATATTCAACTAACGCATCTATATCTGTTTTGGCCCAGGGCCGAAGTGTAAATTCCATAGAAATAAATATCTGACTAATAATTCAAAATAAGAATTTTTAATCATTATCATTTTATGTTTTAAAATCCGAAAACTTGCGGAATCAATTAATTCTTCTATATTTGTTTTGTAATGAAATTTATATCAAATAAAAGTTGGTGGTGGTATTCAACTCTTCAGGGGCTGTAGTGCAACTGCTATATTTATATTAATATTTTCAGACCCCGACTTTGTTCGGGGTTTATTTTTATACTACAATAAGAAAAGAGTTTTCAGTGTATGAAAAAAATAAACATGCAAACGAGTTGTACCAAAATGTTGGCCGATATATTTACGCCAGTCAGCATTTACCTGCGATTGAGAGATCGTTTTCGGGATACGGTTTTATTGGAAAGCACGGATTACCATGCGGCAGATAACAGTTATTCCTTTATCGGGATTAATGCCATTGGCGGCATTGAAATAAAATCGGACAAACAGGTAGAACAAAAATTTCCCGGCCGTGAACCGGAGAAAATGGAATTGGTAAAAGATGCGGATATAGCCGGGTTATTATGGGCGTATATGCAACAATTCGAAATAACAGATTCAGCGCTGCCGGTGGCAAAATTTGCACAGGGATTGTATGGATACACCAGTTTCGATGCTGTACATTTTTTTGAAAAACTGGACAATAATATAGAACAACCGGAAATTCCATTGATGCGTTATCGCTTATA
>JAGQWM010000114.1 GCA_020437365.1 Chitinophagaceae bacterium
ACAAAGGTGTTGAAGTGCAATTGGTTTTTGAGAAAAATGAAAATAAATAACCTTCAAAACAATTTCCCCTGCTGTCCCGGCTTTCGGAAAATACTGCTGTCCAATTTCCAATCATCTGCATTCATATGATACAATTTGCCGTATTTTTTATATTGCTGCGCTACCAGCTTGGCAATATTTCCTTCACCCCGCATTCTTAATCCCCAACGGCTGTCATTGGGTTTTCCATCATGACTTTGTGTTATTAAATGCCAAACTTTATCGGCCCTGTCAGGAAAATTTTTATACAACCAATCATGAAATAAAAACTGGATGGCGCCATTCAACCGAATGAATGTATAAGCCGTGAACGTGGCACCGTTTTCTGCTGCTGCCTGCATGATGCGTTGCATTTCATGTTCGTTCAATCCGGGAATCATGGGACCCATCATCACACCTACTCTTACACCGGCACGACTCAGTTCATTCATCACTCTCAGTTTTTGTACAGCCGTTGTTGTACGTGGCTCCATCACTCTTCGTAAATGCTCATTGAATGTGGTGATAGACAACATCACCGAAATAATTTTCTTTCCGGCCATTTCTGCTATCAGGTCTTTATCTTTTAGGATGTAAGCATTTTTCGTAAGAATGCCCACCGGCTGATTGAATGCATTACAAATTTCTAATAAACTTCTCGTCAACCTGAATTGCTGCTCTGCCGGTTGATAACAATCTGTATTGCCACTGAGCATAATCGGTGTCGCATCCCAATGTGGGCGCATCAAAAACTTGCGTAATAATTGTGGCGCATTTTTCTTTACAATTATTTTTTGCTCAAAATCAAGACCGGCACTATACCCCCAATATTCATGTACATTTCTTGCATAACAATAAATACAGCCATGTTCGCAACCGGCATAAGGATTCATGCTGTAGCCCATCCCTACGTCCGGGCTTTCTACTTTATTGACAATGCTTTTTGCTTTTTGCAAAATATATGAAGTCGGTAGTGATTCTTTTTCCCAATCGTCTATCGCTTCTATATGTTCTTTTGTTTGCTCATATTGAAAAAATCTGTTTTTGGTATTGAACTGTGCACCCCTGCCTTGCAGGTAAGATGCTGTTTCACTTCGTTGTATTTTATAATGATCCTGCGGTAATGGTTTTTTCATGGGGAAACTTTTCTTTTCGTTTGTAAAAAATTTATTCTTTACCTGAATAATTCACCTTGCTTTACAGCTATGGGCATATTTTGCAATGGAAAACTTTCTACCGGTAAAAACGGATGGGTAGCGTCGCCCATTTGTTTTTTCAATAAATACAAGTGTTGCGCAATGAACCTGCCGGTAAAATGTTTGTGTTTGTATATCTCCCAGGTTTTTGCAAATTGATAATGCGGCAATTTTGTAGCCAGTGTCAGGTGTGGTGCCAAAATAAAATGCGGTACATGGTCATCGTTCAGTTTCATGAGCCGCTGCGTTTCTTTCCTTATATTTTTTACCAACTGTTGTATTGATTTTTTGGTGGCTACATTGAGATAAATGGTATGAGATGGAAAGCTGCCAAAATCTTTCAATTCAACTTTAAATGCCGGACTGCCCATGGCTACAAACCGCAACCGTTCAATGAGGCGTTTTTCCATCATTTCATATTGTGTGAACCGGGCCAATAATATCAGCGAAGCTCCTTTGCTCACCCTTGCAGCAGGACATGCAGCAGCTATGCCCGTTTTTATTGTCCGGATGCGATTACGCAAAGTTGCAGGCGGCTGCAATACCAATAAATATTCGTTGATGCGGTAGCCCGGCATGTTTATAAGATTTGTTGTTTTCATTTTCTGTTATGCTCAAAATTTTTTACTCATTTTATTAGTATAAATTTACTAAATTATTTAGTTTTACAAAAATAATTTTTATGGAAGGAGAAGAATTTTACGGTGCTGCCTACAAGGGTTCAAAGCAGTTGACCCAGCAGCAGATCAAGACGGCCAATGCCACGGGTTTTGGCGCCGCCGCCGATGATTATATGGAACGGGGCATTGATTTAAATGAAGAACTGGTACGCAACAAACCGGCTACTTATTTCTTCCGCATGAAAGGGGATGCCATGCAGGAAGCCGGCATTTTCGACAATGATGTACTGATTGTGGACCGGTCGATCAAACTGGTGAACGGGAAAGTCATTGTAGCCGTATTGAATGGCGAGCTGTTGGTACGGCGGTTTCATAAAAATTTTTCTTCCGCCTTTTTGATTCCGGAGAACAGTCGTTTCAAAACGATTAACCTGGCAGAGTTCAGCGATTTCCTCTTGTGGGGTGTGGTCACTTATGTTATACATCGTGTATGAAAGCCATTGTAGATTGTAATAGTTTTTATTGCTCCTGTGAGCGACTTTTCCGCCCCGATTTGGAGCAGCAGCCCGTTGTGGTATTGAGCAATAATGACGGCTGTATTATTTCCCGCACCGATGAGGCCAAAAAAATCGGGGTAGGCATGGCTGCTCCTTATTACCAAAACAAAGCATTGATTGAAGAAAACAACGTGGCGGTTTTTTCGAGCAATTATCATTTGTACGGCGACCTGAGTATGCGGGTCATGGATACGCTTCGCTATCTTGTCGGCCCCGCACAGGTAGAAGTGTATTCCGTAGATGAAGCCTTTCTCGACCTGGATGCCATGGCCGGAAACGGAGTGGTGCTTGCCTGCCGCCATATCAAAGAAACAGTGGAACAGTGGACGGGCATTAAAGTTTCGGTGGGCGCCGGCCCCAGCAAAGTACTGTCGAAAGTTGCCAACCGGCTGGCCAAAAAAGAAAAAATAAAAACACAAGGCGTAGTGGTGTTACAATCGCTCAGCGATATTGAGAAAGCCTTAGAACAAACTGCCGTGGAAGACATCTGGGGTGTCGGCCGGCAGTATGCCCTCAAGCTGCATCACCGGGG
>JAGQWM010000115.1 GCA_020437365.1 Chitinophagaceae bacterium
AACGCAAAGCCACCAAACGTTGAAACGATCTTGTTATTCATAATGGCAACAGTGCAAAAAGTTCCGTGGGAGTTATCATTGAAGCCAAAAAGTCGACCAACAAAGCCGAAATGATTTCAACCCAAAAACTGAATGTAAAAGCGTTTTTAACCGAATAAGAAATAAAAATTGTGGAAGGAATGGATAAATCCATTCAATACAAATCAATTATCATTCATAGCTCACGGTTGAAACCGTGAGCTATGAGAATTGCGGAGCCAAACCAAACCGGTTCAACGGTTTAAAAACACACAATTATGCCACATTCATTTAATAAAATATGGATACACGCAATTTGGGCTACGAAAGAGCGAATGCCTTTGATTCGATTGAACAGACAGCAATGCCAACGCTTCACAACCACAGCTAATTTTTTTAAAAAATCTTCACGACTAAATATTTCACCATCAGCTTTACACTTTGTTTCACCACAAATCAAAATATTTTCTCTTTCATATCCCCAAACAAGTATTTCTACGATAAACACTATGTTGTTTTTCCTTATGCATCTTTACGCAGGTTTACGAAAAATGGGGTAGAAAATGACGTAAAAAAAACGGGTTAATTTGCTCTATTTTATTAATAAAACGCTAATTATATTTGCTCTAACATTCAACCGGATGTTGTCCAATTAAACGAAAAACCAATTCTACGAAAACCAAGTAAATCCAAAATCCGAAAGAAAAGCCCATGCTTTTTTAGATCCTTGAAAGACCAATTTAAAATTCAGAAATCCTTGAGAAATCAAGTATCACCGTGTCCAAATCCAATGAAAGAATTAAGTCCGGAACCCTCCTGCTAATGAATGTTAGCAGGAGGCGCGGTGAACCTCCATTTTTATTTCCTGTCATATTTATTGAGCAAGTCCCGAAATAACAGTAATTTCCTGTATGCCCATTTACGTGGATCAAACAGAAAGAGCTATTTTTTTGCATGGCCCACCACAAAGAATCATTTCGCTGGTGCCTTCGCAAACGGAATTGCTGGCCGATTTAGCCTTAAGCGATGAAGTCGTCGGTATCACCAAATTTTGTGTCCATCCCCAAAAATGGTTCCGCGAAAAAACAAGAATCGGCGGCACCAAACAATTGAACCTCGACCTTATTCGCCAATTACAACCCGACCTCATCATTGCCAACCAGGAGGAAAACGAGAAAGAACAGGTTTTGGCGCTGGCCAAAGATTTTCCCGTATGGGTGAGCCATGTCGATAACCTGAAACATGCCTACGAAATGATGGACGCCATTGGCGAAATGGTAAACCGTCAAAAACAAGCCGAACTTCTCATTCAAACCATCAAAGAAAACTTTTTGCAACTGCGGCATCCGGCCGCCGCCATTGATTGTTGCTATCTTATTTGGCAAAATCCATGGATGACCATTGGCTGCGATACTTTTATTCATCATATAATGGACATTGCCGGATTGAAAAATATTTTTGCCGACAAAGAACGATATCCAACCATTTCACTGGCCGAAATCAAAGAGCGGCAACCGTCCGTCATTATTTTATCTTCGGAGCCTTTTCCCTTCGGGCCAAAACATATAGAGGCATTGCAAAAAGATTTTCCCAATACAGTATGCCTGCTCGCCGATGGCGAAATGTTTAGCTGGTACGGTAGCCGCTTACAATATACACCGGCTTATTTGCAAACCATCATTGATAAATTGGAAAAAAAATTGCGCCGATAAAACCGGTAGCTCTCCTCTTTTTTTGATAAATTTTTACTCATAAATAAGAATAAAACAAATCATTATCTTAGCGACTCAGACAGGCTGATCATCTATAAAAACAATTTTTAATTTAATTTCTTTTTATGAAAAAGTACAAACCCGGCGTTTTATTCGGAGATGAGTTAACCGCCCTTTTACAGGATGCCAAAGAAAATGAATTTGCATTGCCTGCCGTGAATACCATTGGTACAAATTCTATCAATGCCACATTGGAAACGGCTGCGAAAGTCAATTCACCCGTAATGATTCAATTCTCTAACGGTGGGGCACAGTTTATTGCCGGCAAAGGAATGCCAAATGATAATTTACAAGGCAATATTTCCGGCGGCGTTTCCGGGGCTTTACATATTCATAATGTAGCTAAATATTACGGCGTTCCCGTGGTGTTACATACCGACCATGCGGCCAAAAAATGGTTGCCCTGGGTGAGCGGTTTGATTGATGCCGGGGAACAATTTTTCAAAGAAAAAAAACAACCTCTTTTCAGTTCGCACATGCTCGACCTGAGCGAAGAACCCATCGACTTTAATATTTCCACTTCCGTGGAATATTTTAAACGGATACAACCCATGGGCATGTTGATTGAGATAGAACTCGGTGTTACCGGCGGCGAAGAAGATGGTGTGGACAATACAGCCGTTGATAATGCAAAATTATATACGCAGCCGGAAGATGTGGCCTATGCTTATAAAGAATTGAGCAAGGTTGGCAATTTATTTACCGTGGCGGCGGCCTTCGGCAATGTGCACGGCGTTTATAAACCCGGTAATGTAGAACTGCGCCCAGAAATTTTGCACAATAGCCAGGTTTATATCGAGAAAGAATTGGGTACCGGCCCCAAACCTGTGTGGTTTGTTTTTCATGGTGGCAGTGGTTCGCCGCAAAACCAAATTCGGGAAGCCATTTCCTACGGTGCTATCAAAATGAATATTGATACCGATTTGCAATGGGCTTTCTGGGAAGGTGTTTTAGAAAACTATAAACAAAATGAAGCCTACTTGCAAGGCCAGTTAGGAAATCCTGATGGAGAAGATAAACCCAATAAGAAATTTTATGACCCAAGAG
>JAGQWM010000116.1 GCA_020437365.1 Chitinophagaceae bacterium
GTTTGGATATATCAACCTTGTGCAGAAAAAACAAATTCACTTGTACCATGTTATGAGGAAGTATTGTCTGAATATTGTTTGACATACTATGTTGAAGTCCCCGGAGACGGCGATGGTGGCACCACCGGTGGCGAAGGCGGCGGCACACCACCTGATTGTAACCCTAACCCTACGGAAGGAAACAGGATTAGCAGCAACCTGCCGGCCTGCGGCCCCGGTTGGGAGCCGGTACCTATTGAGGATGAGCCGCCGCCGGAAGAAACTCATAATCCTTGCGATACTTTAAATAAATATTCGCAAACTCCTACATTTAGGCTGATCTTTCAACTTTTAAAAGACAGTGTTCCAACCCGAAGGGAAAATATCCTGATTTATAATAACTTGTTTCTTCCAAGTTCTCCAACAAATCCAATCCAAATGACAAATGGTGTAGAAAACCAATTTTCCGTTTATCCTCCAAATGAATCGATTTTTATAGGTTGCTGGGGCTGGAACCATAATCATTTTGCCGATGAAGATTCAGCTGCATTAAATTTCACACCGGCTGATGTAAATATAATGGCAGATCAAATAGTAAGACGATCAAGCTATTTTCAAATTGATTATACCAAATTTATGATTGGCATGGTAGGAGATTCTAACACACAATATATATTAATGGTAGACGATTTAGACCAATTTACATCATGGTCAAACACCTATAAGAACGAAGAATTAATATCTTATGTATTTAGCAGCAGCAAGCTAGTTTTAGACGAGTTGCCCTTATCAGTTGCAGAAACAGAAAAACGATTTTTAAAAGCAATGCAATTTTCCGGCCTAAAATTGTTTAGAGGAAGCAATGATTTTAGCACTTGGACACCTTTAAAATTAGACTCAACTGGAAATAATGTAATACCAACAAATTGTTTATAAATTAAAAAATTACAAATGAAAAAAGTTACAATATTTGTCTTTTTGTTTTTATGGGCGCAAGTTTTATCAGCGCAAACGAATTACACTCCTACTGGAAATTGGATATATGTAAATAATAATGACACAATTGAATTTTATTTCAAAACAGATCAATTTATAACTCCAAATAAGACATACCCAATGATTATTGGGTTTCATCGGTATGTTAAAAACGGGGTTTTAATTGAAAGTAGTTTTGATGCCAAAAATTCCAACTTTAATGATGAACTTTATAGTGTTGGCATTTCTAATTCATTTCCTGAAAAAGAAAAACTAGAAGGTAGATTTAAAGATATTACATTGAATACTAAGAGGATAATATGCTTAACTAAGATAAATCCCAATACAATTAATGTGAACTTAGCTTATATTCATGGAGTTATAGACAATAAACCCAATGGATTTACATTACCAACAAATTTTACACTAATAAAAGAATTGTAAGCTTCCCCCTTTTTCGGGCCATTCAAAATTAGAGTTTTTTGTTTTTAGTAATTCTAGGGTAACGGATTAATTATATTCTAAGGGGGGGGAATATTCCCCAACGAATCATGTGGTCTTTCTTTGTTATAGTCATGTTGCCATTCCATTGCCATTTGTCTGACTTCTGACAAGCTGTAAAACAAATAAGCATCAAGCAGTTCTCTTCTTAAAGAGCCATTGTTACGTTCTATAAAGCCGTTCTGCATGGGTTTTCCGGGTTGTATGAACTGTAACCTGATTTGTTTTTCATCGCACCATTGTTGCAGTTTATTACTTATAAACTCCGGGCCATTATCTACTCTGATTGTTTGAGGTATGGCTCTTGTTTCAATTATCTTTTGAAGCGTTCTGATGACCCGTAAGGCGGGCAATGAAGTGTCAATTTCAATAGCCAGTGATTCCCTGTTATAATCATCAATAATATTTAATAATCTAAACCTTCTGCCATCTACCAGGCTATCACACATAAAATCCATGCTCCAACCCTGGTTAACTGCTGCCGGGATTATCAATGGCTCTTTAATCCTTTGTGGCAACCTTTTCCTGGCCTTTCTTCTTACGTTTAGCCTTAGCAAAGTGTACACCCGGTAAAGCCGTTTATGATTACACGCATGTCCTTTTCTTCTTAGCCGGTAATAGCATTTCCAAAAGCCAATCGTTGGATGCTTTGCCACTAATTCATGCAGTGCTTCTATCAAAGAGATGTCGTCCTTCGGCTTTTTCTGATACATAAATACTGAACGGGGTAATGATACCAGTATGCAGGCCCGACGAACACTCAACTTTTCCTGCACCAGCATCGCTGCTACCTCCCGTTTGTCGTCAGGCCGCCGTACTTTTTTTCCAATACTGTTTTAATGGCATCAATCTCCAGGGTCTGGTTAGCAACAATACGTTTTAAACGGCCGTTTTCTTCTTCCAACTCTTTCATACGCTTTACATCACTTACCTGCATGCCGCCATATTTCGCTTTCCAATTGTAAAACGTAGCATCACTGATACCATATTCCCTACTGATTTCTTTAACTGATTTGCCGGCTTCCTGCTGGCGAAGAATTGAGACAATTTGCGTCTCTGTAAACCTTTTCTTTTTCATAATTAACCATTTAAATTAGTGAATAATCTCTAATTTCAATTGGCCAACTTTTGGGGAAGCCTACACTGTATATATCACAAATCATCATCGTTTTTTTTATTCTTTGATTTATCATGGTTCGGCCTTTTCCAGAAAAATATTTTATTAAAAAACTTGT
>JAGQWM010000117.1 GCA_020437365.1 Chitinophagaceae bacterium
TCATAGATTTCAAAATAATGATTCCATTTATGTACCAATGCACCATCATGTGCCTGAAAAATTTCTCTTAAATTCATAGTCTTATTCAAATAATGAAAGTAGGGATATTTTTTTTGAATTTGTATATAGAAAGTTTTAAAAAATAAAATGCGACATTGAAACTATCATTTGAAAAGAGAAAATTTCAACGTCGCAAAATATTCACCAATTCATTGAACCGGTTTAATGCCCCATTGAATATTGAATTCCAACTGTGGCAGCCAATTGGTTTTTCATTTGAATGCCATTCACTTTTTGATAAACAGGAAGGGTGACGGCTGCTGCCAATCGTATATTTTTTAAATCGCCTTTAGGTACATAAAAATTAACACCAAAGCCCAAATCCATTTGGCTTCTGCCCGAATTGGCTGTATTGAAAAGCGGCATCATCATTGGGTTTAGTTCAGCATCACTGCCTTTTATTTTTTGCGTGTTAGAATAACTGAAACTGGCAAATAGGCTCATGTAATTTGAGGCTTTTACAGCACCCCAGCCAAGGATTTCATACTTGTTTCCCAATCGGTAATTTTCCGGATTGCTTCCTGTTCTGAATTTGTAAGAAGATTGGGCGCCCCAGGAAATTTTATCCGATTGCCCCAGGTACGTTAAACCAACAACAGGATCCCAGGTGCCACTACCTAATTGCATCGGGTAAGCCAACCTGGCGTTACTCATCATGGGTGTCGCATCGCTTTGTTTTATATTGCCTGTAGGTATTGACAACCCGATAATACCATGAAAAGATTGCCTGTTTTTATTGACAAGTTTTACGAGCCCGGTAAGCATCATATCGCCGAAGCCGCTTGATTTCGTTGTAAAAGTTACATCGGTTTTTGTTTTCAGTTGCATGGATTTGGAAGTGTAATTGCCCATAAGCATCAACGTTAGTCTGTCGGAAGGGGCGTACATAATGCCCAACATGTGCATATTCATTTGCATTTTTTGTGGAGATACCATATAGTTATTATAAATTTCCCCATCGGCGATATCCTTAGTAGATTGAATATTTCCTTTCATCCACATAGGCATATATCTGTACGAAAACATAACTTCCCCTTTTTTATGGTAATGGTCGCTCATAAAGTTTATAGGAGCATGTCCGTCCGGCCTTGCAGATGTCCAATGTTTAGTTTGGGCAAATGAAACGTTTGTACATAGAATCACCAGGCCCAAAAAGGGCATAATAATTTTTTTCATGAGTTGAAATGATTTAATATTTAAGAAAATAATTTGTACTTGTAAAAAGTATAAATAGGCTTTTCTTACATATCGGGCGGTGGAGTAGGTGGTGGCAGGTGAATGTCGCTAAGTCGTTGCGAGTAAAATTCCTTATGATTTACTAAAGTTATATCCTCCCAGGCGATTACCGGTTTATAGGGCTCGCTAAAAATCATGGGAGTCCTTTCCCACTCTGCATTGAGCATGTTCTTATCCTGCTTATCTGAACTTTGTGCTTTTTTTAATTGCTTTTTTAGATAACATTTTCCATTGCAACCGGACATGGGGTTATCTTTATTTACGCAAAGTACTTCAGAAATATATTTGTAGTGCAAGTAGTAATCAATATACGGGAAGACAGGTTTTAATTCCGAAATGAAAAATACGATTAAAATGCCCAGGGTTGTAAATTTGCGTCCCATACAGTTGTTACCAAACTTTTACACAATTGAAAAACCAGAAATTGTTTTGTGTTTGGAATTGGCGCAAAGTTAATGCTGTTTACATAAATTGTAATGATAAATATCAGTGTAAAACAAAAGTGTTGTCACTTTTTTGGGATTTTATACAATCCGATGACAACACTGAACTATTTTCTGAAATTTCAGATGATTCTATTGTTTGATTAATTGTACGTCAATCTGCAGCCTCACCTCATCGCTCACCAATACACCGCCGGCTTCCAGTACCGTATTCCAGTTTAAGCCCCATTCTTTTCTGTTTATTTTTCCGGAAAGGGTAAAAACGGCCCTGGCATTTCCCCAGGGGTCTTTCATAATGCCTCCAAATTCGGCTTGCAATGTAACCGGTTTTGTCGTTGCATTGATTGTCAGATTGCCTGTTAGTTCAAAATCGCCACCTGTTTTTTGGGTCATACCGGTTGCAGCGAAAGTTAGTTTCGGATAGTTAGCGGTGTCGAAAAAATCCGGTGTTTTCAAATGTTTATCCCGGTCGGCGCTTCCGGTCGTGACAGAATCTGTATCGGCCGAAAAATTAATTTTTGCGTTGGAAAAATCATCATCTTCAGTGTCAATATCCGCTTCAAATTTTTCAAATTTTCCGGATACATTAGTAAACATCATGTGCTTTACTTTAAAGCCAATTTCGGAATGTGCAGGGTCTATTGCCCATTTTGTTGTTGCCATAATATTTGATTTTAGTATAAATTGATGACGCAAAATTATATAACATGGCCCGGGCTAAAATTGATGTATGTTAAGAATTGAAAACAATAATTGTGAAGGGTAAAAAATAAACCTGGCATGGTTGTTTATAAGAATTACTGATAACCTGCGGCTTGTAAACTAAATAATTCTGCATAACGGCCGTTTTGTTGTAATCTTTTTTGGGCTTCAGATGAAGTGAGTCCGTTGGTAGTTGTTTGTAGTGCTTCCAA
>JAGQWM010000118.1 GCA_020437365.1 Chitinophagaceae bacterium
CTATACTTATCATCACCATATAAAGCAGGATCTTCAATACCAGTTGGAGTAGTGTATGGATAAGGTGTGTATGGAATTGTAGTCACAATATAATCTTCATCAGATTTTAAATGTGGCACCTGGAAATTTAAGTCAGTACAATTTTGATCGCAAGGAACCGTAACAACTGTATTATTTATGCCGGTAAATATTCCTTGTGCGTCCAAATTTTTTTGCAAAAAATTGGATACCAAAAAAATTAATACAAGTAAGCTTTTAATACGCTTCATAAAAATATATGCCCTCAACCTATTAAGTTTATACGTAAAATAAATTTAACGGGTTGGTAAGATAGAAAATGTCAATGAATTCAGGTAGTTATTATACAAAGATTTGATTTGTTGTTCATAAATATTTGCAGCTAAGTAGGCAAATCTTCCATATCGTATCTTTCTACTGATTCTATACCCGGCAGTTCCAATACTTTATTCACCAGGTTGTCCAGTTCTTCTTTATCGTGTACAAAAAGGCGGATATTGCCTTCAAAAACACCTTCTTTGGCTTCAATGGTCAATGCAGAAATATTTATTTTCAGTTCGCCGGAAATCAACATGGTAATTTTATTAACCACACCCACATCATCCAGGCCGATAATTTTGATACCCGTCAGGAATGAGATTTCTTTATTCTTCGCCCATTTCGTTTTCACCACACGGTGGCCGTAGTTGGCCATCAGCTTGGCAGCATTCGGACAGTTGGTACGGTGTATCGTCAGCCCTTTGCCGGTGGTTACAAAGCCAAACACATCATCACCGGGAATGGGCTTGCAACAGTTGGCCAGGTTATACACTATCTTATCGCTGCTTTCGCCAAAAATTACCAACTCTGCATCTTTTTTTACCGCCTGCGGTACAAAACCAGTTTTTTCTATCGGCGGTTTCTCCGGTTTAGGCGGTGCTATCTTATCGCCGGAAACGGTAAATTCTTTCAGGTCTTTCAGGTCAATATTTTTCACGGCCAACTGGTAAAATAAGTCTAAGTTGGATTGCAATTTGTACCATCGTACCAGTTCGTCAATATTGTATTGCGACATGGGCACACCCAACCCTTCTAATTTGCGCTGCAAGGTGTATTTACCTTCATCGGCTACTGCTTTTTTCTCTTCTTTCAGGGCATCTCTTATTCGTCCTTTTGCTTTGGATGTTACCACAAAACTTAACCAGTCTTTCGAGGCTTTTTGTTTATTGCTGGTAATGATTTCCACCTGGTCGCCGCTGTTGAGCTTCTGGCTGATGGGTACCAGTTTGTGATTCACTTTGGCACCAATTGTTTTTTCGCCTACGGCGCTATGGATAGCAAATGCAAAATCCAAAGCCGTGGAGCCAACGGGCAACATTTTAATATCGCCTTTCGGCGTATAAACATATATTTCATCGGCCAGGAAAGAAGTTTTAAAATCCTGTAAGAAATCAATGCCATCCGTTTCCTGGTTGCTGATGACATCACGGATCTGCTGAAACCATTTATCGAAACGGCTTTCTTCGGTGGCCCCTTCTTTATATTTCCAATGCGCCGCCAATCCTTTTTCCGCAATTTCATTCATTCGTTTTGTTCGTATTTGCACTTCTACCCAACGGCCTTTGGGGCCCATCACCGTTGTGTGCAGCGCTTCATAGCCATTGGCTTTGGGATTGCTCAACCAATCTCTCAATCTTTCCGGCTGTGGTTTGTATTCGCTGGTAATGAGAGAATACACTTTCCAGCAATCTTCTTTTTCCTTTTTGGGTGGCGAATCGAGAATGGCCCGAATGGCGAATAAATCATACACTTCTTCAAATTCCACACCTTTCTTTTTCATTTTATTCCAAATAGAATGAATGCTTTTGGCCCGGCCAAAAATTTCCACTTTCAAATGTGCGCCGTCTATTTTTTCTTTCAGCGGCTTGATAAATTCGTTGATGAATTTTGTTCTTTCTCTTTTTGTTTCGGCCAGCTTACGGGCAATATCTTTGTAAATATCCGGCTCCAGGTATTTCATGGCCAGATCTTCCATCTCGGTTTTTATATTGTACAAACCCATGCGGTGTGCCAATGGCGCATATACATACACGGTTTCAGAAGAAATTTTTAATTGCTTATCCCGCTTCATACTTTCGAGTGTACGCATATTATGAAGCCGGTCGGCCAGTTTTATCAAAATCACTCTCGGGTCATCGGTCAGTGTCAGTAAAATTTTTTTAAAATTTTCCGCTTGCTGCGAAGCATTTACATCAATGACATTTGAAATTTTGGTAAGCCCGTCAACAATTTTTGTAATCTCTTCGCCAAATTCTCTTTTCACATCGTCTAAAGAGATGTCTGTATCTTC
>JAGQWM010000119.1 GCA_020437365.1 Chitinophagaceae bacterium
TGATTGAGGAAATATGAATGTTGTCCTCCGCGGCGGATTGAATGATAAATGTTGAATGATTAATGATGAATGATGAATGTTGAATTGAGTATAATTTGTTTATGAACGTCTTTCCGGCCTTGAGCCGGAATCTTTTAAAACCAGGAACCTCTATTACAGACAGATACCGGATCGAGCCCGGTATGACATCCTAAGAAAGATAAGTGTCAATAAATAAATTATTCTTATGAAACGTCCTTCCGACTTTGAGCCGGAATCTTTCGCTTTGGAAAGATAAATTGATTGATTCTTGTTGTAAATTTAAATTATGTATATCAAAATTTTCTTCGACAGCAAGCCACTCTTTCTTTGCGATGACGTAAAAGAAAATATTGAACCTTATATCCATAGGGAAGATACAATTTTCATTGACGAATTGAATGCACATTCCATCAAAACAATAATCAATGAAATGCAGCAGGAAAAAGTGCATGCCGGAGTATTTTATCATGAAGATTTGAAAAAATTAAAAAAAGATTTCTTTAAAAAATTTACATTGATAAAAGCAGGTGGCGGATTGGTCATTAACGATTCGAATGAAATCCTATTAATTTTCCGCAATGGTTTTTGGGATTTACCTAAAGGAAAACTCGAACCCTCAGAAGCGATTGAAAACTGTGCCTTGAGAGAAGTACAGGAAGAAACGGGATTGAATTCTATTACCATTAAAAAGAATTTGACAACGACCTATCACACATATCACCTGGGCACAAAATTTATTTTGAAAGAATCTCATTGGTATAAAATGAAAGCAACAAAAAATGAAAACCCAGTGCCTCAAACAGATGAAGGCATCACGGAAATAAATTGGGTGCATGCAAAAAATATAGAACCCTATTTATCAAAAACATATCCTTCTGTGGTGGATGTTATTCGTTTGTATTTGCAGTAGGAAAATAATTAACTTTTAGATTGAAAATCTTTTTTTTCAATTATAGCCACTGTCAGTCGGCTGACACAAATAAGTTTTTCTTCCCGGTCATAAATTTTTATATCCCAAACGTGGGTTGTCTTGCCAATATGCAAAGGGCTGGCAATGCCTGTTACGTTTCCACTTGTTGCACTACGCACATGATTGGCATTGATGGCAATACCTACACACTGAAATGTATCGCTATCTATCACCAAAGATGAGGCATAGCTTCCCAAAGATTCTGCTAATACACAAGAAGCGCCTCCGTGTAAAATTCCATAAGGTTGTTTTGTTTTTTCGTTGACTGGCATCGAAGCTTTTACAAAATTGTCGCCGATTTCGAGCCATTCTATTCCCAGGAAATCAATCATTGTTTTGGTACTATGCTGACGAATTTTTTCCAGGTTTACATTTTTATGAAACCAGATTGACATATTATTGTTTTAAGGACTGATAAACCAATTTCGGCAGGAAATGACTGGCATCGCCTTTGTTCTTGATAATGTCACGCACAATAGTAGAAGCCACAGAAGTATATTTGGGTTCACCGGTCAGGAAGATTGTTTCGATTGATTTATCCAAGGTCCGGTTGGCATCAGCAATTGTTTTTTCGTATTCAAAATCGCTGACATAACGAATGCCCCGTAAAATGAACTTGGCTTTATTTTTTTTACAAAAATCAATTGTTAGCCCTTCGTAAATAGCTCCTTCTACCTTTGGCTCTTTGGCATAAATTTCATTAATCCATTGTAATCGTTGTTCGGCAGAAAACATAGGTGTTTTGGCTGTATTCAAACCAATGCCCACAATAATTTTATCGAATAAAGGAATAGCCCGGTCGATAATATCAACATGACCCAAAGTGATGGGATCGAAAGTTCCGGGAAAAAGACAAATTCTTGCCATGCTATTTAATTTGATTGCGGACTCAATAAATATAAAACCGCCATTCTTACTGCCACACCATTTTCTACTTGTTGCAAGATAATGGATTGTTGAGAGTCTGCCACATCGCTATCTATTTCCACACCCCGATTGATAGGCCCGGGATGCATGATGACAATTTCTTTATGCAAACTATCAAGTAGTTTTCGATTGATACCATAGGCCAGATTGTATTCCCGGAGGGAAGAAAATAACACCTGGTTTTGCCGTTCCAATTGAATGCGTAACACATTGGCCACGTCGCACCATTCCAATGTTTCTTTCAGTTGATAACTAACATTGACACCCATTGCTTCGCCGATATATTTCGGTATTAAAGTGGGTGGGCCGCAAACAGTTACTTCGGCACCCATTTTTTTCAATAAATAAATATTGCTTAGTGCTACCCTGCTGTGCATGATATCGCCGATGATAGCCACTTTTCTTCCTTCCAGTTGCCCGGTTTTCT
>JAGQWM010000011.1 GCA_020437365.1 Chitinophagaceae bacterium
ATATTTTCCATAAGGAGCAGGCAATGTTCTTTTGACCATCGCCGCCGGCATTCTGCTGGCACCGAAAAAACACATAATCCGATACCAAAACTGTTTCATTTTTTTCGGCCATGTGGCTTTGGTGTTTTTTGTATAACCGAAATAACAAACATCCCAATCAGTTGGCAATTCTTCAATTGTGTTTTTTAAAAGTTGTAAATGTTGATTGTTTGGTACTATATCATCTTCAAAAATCAAGATATGTTTCCAATCATTTTCCAGCATGGTGGAATAGGCTTTCCTATGGGATAATGCGCAGGCTATTTCGCCTTTATTCATGGGTGGAAAACGGTGTCGCATCGCCATAAAATTATTATCTAAGTAAACATAATTTTTTTGTATGAAATCTTCGTCAAGGGTATTTTTATCTACGCCCCATAAAAAATCGAAAGCAATTCCTTGCAAACGGCGATTTATTTTTTCATGCCGGTCTTTGAATCTTTCGATTGAAATGACAAGTATCTTGTCAAAGTATTGTTGCAGGAAAGTATTGATGTCGGCGAAGGATTGTTTCATGTTTTTATTTTACATACGGTGACAAACAATCCGTTATTGTTGTTTTATACCGCTTCCGATTCCAGCTTCTTTTGTATTTTTTTACGCTCATCTTCATTCAGTACCAGTTTGCGCATCCTGATGAAATTGGGCGTTACTTCTATACATTCATCATGCTGAATATATTCCATACATTCTTCTAAGGTCATTAAAACTTTGGGTGCAATACGATTGGCATCATCGCTGCCGCTGGCCCGGTGGTTGGTCAGTTTTTTCGGTTCGGTAGCATTGACAACCAAATCGCCGGGTTTTACATTTTCTGCAATGATTTGTCCGGTATAAACGCTTTCACCCGGATCTACAAAAAATGTTCCCCTGTCTTGTAATTTATCAATAGAATAAGCCGTTGTTTTTTCCGTCATTTTCGAAATTAAAACACCGTTGTTTCTTCCCGGAATCGGCCCTTTCCATGGTTTGAAATCGGCAAAACGATGTGCCATTACAGCTTCACCGGTTGTGGCAGTCAGCATTTGTGTCCGCAACCCGATTAATCCGCGGGAAGGAATTTCAAATTCCAGGTGTTGCATTTCGCCTTTGGTTTCCATCACCAACATTTCACCTTTTCGACGGCTCACCAGGTCAATGACTTTACTTGCAAATTCCTGCGGCACGTCTACTACCAAGGTTTCATAAGGTTCAGATTTGGTACCATTGATTTCTTTAATGATAACCTGCGGCTGGCCAATGGTCAATTCATAACCTTCGCGGCGCATGGTTTCTATTAAAATACCCAAGTGCAAAATACCACGGCCATAGACCATCAGGCTATCGCCATCGCCACTGTCTTCTACCCGCAACGCCAGGTTTTTCTCTGTTTCCTTCATCAATCGGTTTCGTATATGCCTCGACGTTACAAATTTTCCATCCTGTCCGAAGAAAGGTGAATTGTTTACAGAGAACAACATATTCATTGTAGGTTCATCTACACTGATAACCGGCAATGCTTCCGGCGATTCTGCATCGGCAATGGTATCACCAATATTAAAATCTTCGATGCCTACAACTGCACAAAGGTCACCGGCGGTAACTTCCGTAACTTTTTTCTTACCCATGCCTTCAAACACATAAACTTCTTTCACTTTTATTTTACGGCTGTTGCCATCAGCTTGCATCAATGCAATTTGCTGGCCTTCTTTCAATACACCACGGCTTATTTTGCCAATGGCAATTCTTCCCAGAAAAGATGAATAATCCAAAGAAGTAATTTGCATTTGCAAAGGGCCTTCATTGACCTGTGGCGGTGGTACATATTGAATGATACCATCGAGTAACGGTGCAATATTATCAATCGGCGTTAATGAATCATTGAACCATCCGTTTTTGCCGGAACCGTAAAACGTCGGGAAATCCAATTGTTCTTCGGAAGCATCGAGGTTGAAAAATAATTCGAAAACCGCATCGTGTACTTCATCGGGACGACAGTTGGGTTTATCTACTTTATTGATAACGACAATGGGTTTTAAATCCAACTGCAATGCTTTTTGCAAAACAAACCTTGTTTGCGGCATCGGCCCTTCAAAAGCATCGACCAATAAAATGACACCATCGGCCATTTTTAAAACTCTTTCTACTTCACCACCAAAATCGGCGTGGCCCGGTGTATCTATCACATTTATCTTAACGCCTTTGTATTCAACTGCAGCATTTTTACTGAAAATGGTAATGCCTCTTTCTCTTTCCAGGTCATTGCTATCCATAATCAGTTCACCTGTTTCCTGGTTGTCGCGAAAAACTTTTGTGGTATGTAAAATCCTATCCACCAGGGTTGTTTTTCCATGGTCAACGTGGGCGATGATGGCGATATTTCTTATTTCCATATAGCTTCCTTTCTTCTTTAATTTTTCAATAACCGGCACAATTGAAGGCCTTTTTTGAAAAGGTGTGCAAAGGTACGCCAATTCCCTTGCAGGAACAAAACTACTGCATTATTTATTCCGCTATGATGTGAGGGTGAAATAGCCTTTAAAACCAATTTTACTCCCTCAAAACCCTTCATCCTCATTCCTCTATAAATCACTATCTTCCCAATGCGATTGGCAATTGTGTGATACGATGATTAAAAATTTTAATATGCCCAAAAGTATTATTGCCGGAATTGGAATGTATGTTCCTGAAAATGTAGTCACCAATAATGATTTATTGAAATACATGGATACCAGCGATGAATGGATCCGCGAAAGAACAGGCATTGAAGAAAGAAGATATGCGCACCGTACCCGGGAAACCACTACTACGATGGGTGTGGAAGCTGCCCAAATAGCGATTGAAAGAGCCGGTATAACGGCACAGGAAATTGACTTTATTATTTTCGCCACACTGAGTCCCGATTATTATTTTCCGGGTTGCGGTGTGCTCTTGCAAAGAGCCATGCAAATGAAAGAAATCGGGGCATTGGATGTTCGCAATCAATGTTCGGGTTTTGTATATGCGTTGACGGTGGCCGACCAGTTTATCAAATCGGGGATGTATAAAAATATACTTGTCGTAGGTGCAGAGAAACATTCTTTTGGCCTTGATTTCAGTACAAGAGGCAGAAATGTTTCTGTTATTTTCGGCGATGGCGCCGGTGCCGTAGTACTTCAATCTTCGGATGAGCCTGGCCGTGGCATATTGAGCCATCACTTGCACAGCGATGGCAACAGTGCCGAAATTTTAGCCATGTACAATCCGGGCACACATGCCAACTATTGGAAAGAAGAAACCTTGGCCAATTTTAATGATGCCGAAATTGGGGATTTATTTTTTAGTCATGCCATGATTGATAAAGCACAGGTATTTCCTTATATGGATGGCCCCGCCGTTTTTAAAAAAGCCGTTGAAAAATTTCCGGAAGTAATTTTGGAAGCATTGACAGCCAACGGCCTTACTACCCAAGACCTTGCTATGTTGATTCCGCACCAGGCCAATTTGCGCATTGCACAGTTTGTACAAAAGAAATTGCAATTGCGAGACGACCAAGTGTACAATAACATACAAAAATATGGCAACACTACGGCCGCATCCGTTCCCATTGCACTGTGCGAAGCCTGGGAAAAAGGGCTTATCAAAAATGGCGACCTTGTTTGCCTCGCCGCTTTTGGCAGTGGTTTTACCTGGGCCAGTAGTTTATTACGCTGGTAAATGTATCGGAAGGTTGCTTAGTTTCGTGGTCCATTCATTATTTTTTTGAACCGGTTTATGCATCGAAATATTCTTTATATCATCAATCCAATTTCAGGAACAAAAACAAAAAAAAATATTCGGCAGTGGGTCGAACAAAAAACCACGGCTGCCAATATTCCGTTTGCCATCATTCCATCCGTTGCCGATGGCGATTATCATTTTCTGCACCAAAAAATCCGGGAAGAAAAAATTACCGATGTAGTGATTGCCGGTGGCGATGGAACCGTGAACCAGGTGATTGGAAGTTTATTGAAATGTAATGTCCGTTTCGGTATCATTCCTTGTGGCTCGGGCAACGGAATGGCCTTTGCTGCCAAAATTTCGAAACAACCGGAAAAGGCATTAGACTTGATTTTGCAGGGGCAAGCAAAAGTTACCGACAGTTATTCTGCGAATGAACATTTTGGTTGTATGCTTTGTGGTTTGGGTTTCGATGCCAAAATTGCACATGATTTTGTGGATTTACCAAAACGTGGATTGAAAACTTATTTCAAATTAATTATCAAAAATTATTTCTCCTCGAAAACTTTTTCATTTACAATAACAATCAATGAAAATTCAATACCCATTGATGCTTATTTTATTTCAATCGCCAACAGCAACCAGTTTGGCAATCATTTTACAATAGCTCCCAAGGCCAGTCTCGACGACGGGTTGCTGGACGTTGTCATTTTCACCAAACAAAATAAAATTAGTTTATTTTTTCAATTGCTCAAACAATTATCGGGCATTAATAAATTACAAACGACGCTGGATGTAAATATGAATCAGAAGATAATTTATTTTCAAACAAAAAAAATGAAAATTGAAAATCCGGCACAAGCTCCTTTTCATATTGATGGCGAACCTGTGGCCACACCCGCAAGTATAGACATTACCATAGCGGAAAAAAGTTTTTCCTTGTTTCGACAGGCGTAAGCGGCACTGGTGGTTTTTCTTTTAGAAATATATTTTCCAACCGGCGAAAGCTTTGTAAATTATGCTGGCTATTGACAGATTGCATAATTTCATTTTCTTCCTGTTGGGTTAAATGAAAATTCAAGGCGGCTTTATTCTCTTCTTTATCTGCCTGGTATTGAAAGGATACTTTGTATATCGGCATATTATTTTCATTGACATAATAGTCAAGCATATCATTCTGAAAAAACTCCATCATCTTGAACCAATTATGTTGCAATAATAAAAAAGGTTTGGTGGCATGATCGGTTATATCATTCGAAACATAAGGCGATTCCCAGGCACCGGCAATATGATCCATAATCTGTATGATGATAACGCCGCTTGTATTTTTTTGTATCCAATCATCGAACCAAATTAAAAACCGAAGTGTGGTTTCTTCACCGTAATTATCTCTGAGTCCGGCGTCCATAACATCAATAACCGGATCAGCAGGCAGCCAGACATTGGGTAAAATAATCGGGAATGTAGCATTCATCCGCAGTGCGGTGAGTATGCGAATATTTTCAGGGTCCTGCTTGGCAAAAAAGCTGGCAAAATCTACCGCATCCGGATCTACGGATGGCCGCATCGTTGTATCCTGTGGCGCTTTCATCATAAACCTGACCGGTTGTGTGCTGATAATCATTTTACGGCTGTCGCGGGTTACTACCGAGTTGAAAAACATCAATGGAATTTGGGCTTCTTTTTCTGCTGCAGCATAATCTTTCAAATGTTTATCGAGAAAACCATGTGTATTGCGATTCAGTTGTTGTTCAAATGCATAGCCTCTGTCTTTGACATAACTATACGGGCCCACTTTAAATTTCTGTGCCGGAGAAATTAAATCACGGGCAAAAAATGAAGTAAAAACCGGGTTGAGTAAATCGCCGGCAATATCATCTACATATTTTTTATCCTGCAAATGAATGGGCTGCCCTTTTAATTTTTGCCAATACAATTCACGGAAATAAGAAGCACCGATAACGCCTCCGGAAGCGCCGCTGATTAAAAAAGTTTTATCTAAAATTTTTCCTTTCGTAAGACTGTCGAGCCGTTGCAAAACGCTCATGGTAAATGTAGCGCTTCGATGGCCACCACCGCTGGCATTGACAAATACCAAGAACGGTTTATCAGCCGTTTGTTTTTGTTTCCATTTATTCAAAATGCCAATCATATTTTGCCGGTCGGCATTCATATTTTCCGGCGTACAAATGGCATTCAAACCTTCTTTGGTGTAGGCAGGCCGTTCCTTTGGATTCCAGTAATTAATACCGTATGCTTTATTGCGAGGATCAATCCAATCTTTTTTATAAAAAAAATTTAACACCAATAGCAATCCAACCAAATACAAAATACTCCAACTCTGCAAAAAATAACTGAAGCTGGCCGCTACTCCTATCAGGATAGAAAAGAAAATGGTAATACTGGCAGCTGCCGGTAATTGAAATACTGCATAGTCCTGGAAAAAACCAATCAATACCAAAAATAAAAACGCTATAAATACAGAAAGTACCGCTGCGAAATGATGACGTTTGAAAATAGACGCTACAAATTCATCTGTATAATGCGATACATCCCTGGCGGGCCGAAGGCGGATAGGTGTTTCAAAATAAACTTTTACATTCATCATTTGCCCACCATGATAAACTTCTTTGATGGGTTTGAGATGTGTAATATATGATTGAGGATTATTGATAACCGGCATCATTTTACGCAGTATCGACCGGTCGGCACGAAAAAAATAAATCATAGAAACTGCCAGGAAAAAAATCAAGCCGCTCAGAAAACCGCCAAAGAGAAATAAAATTTCAACCGGGCTTATCAATTCTTTATCCAAATCAAAACGATAGGCCTTTACAAAATAAAAAAGAATAAATACCAATGGGATAATGGCATTGTTGATGCAATATTTTAAAAACGGATTTGTCGTTGCCGCCAGGAATCGAAAATATCGGCTGAATAAAATGAAAGTGGCAATATTCCAACTCATGATAAACATGCCCACGGCAGCACCCACAATAGCCATACTAAACGAACTGACATTGCCCAGGTATTCCGGTGCCAGGAAAAGCGAATCGGCACCAAAAGCTTTCATGAATGTACTATTGACCGTACTGAATAAAATAAACCAGAATACCAGTAAAATCTGGTATTTTCTAAAATGCAAAAACACCAATTGTATAGGGAAAGAATGGATAAATCCTCGTAACCAGGTTTTCATGTATTGTAAAATAGATTCGTATTAAAAATACTGAATATTGGTTGCAAGGTCAAACTTCACTTGTTAAGAATCTGTTTGTTGTCGGGATAAAAATAATGTCCAAACCAATGAGAGTAATAAAAACATAGCAACCAATTGATGGATTTGCGCCAGCCATTCAAAAATACCCCAATGATTGGGTACAATTTGCACACTGGAAATGACGGCGGCAATGCCGAGAATAACTTGCAGAAAAACCAAGCCCATGGGCAACCATCCTGTTTTTCGTAATAATGAAGCACCGGCTTTTTTATATATCCGAAAGGTAAAAATGATGATGAGCACCAATAAAATATATGCCAATCCGCGGTGTATAAATTGAATGGCAATTTTTTGGTCAATAAAACTCAACCAACCTTCTTCTTTATTCACCATACCCGGTGGAATAAAATGTCCATTGATATCGGGCCAGGTAGCGGCAGCCGTAGCGGCTTTATGGCCTGCCATAAAAGCTCCGTAAATTAATTGTAATACCAAGATGGCAAGTATAGTTACATTTAATTTTCTAATAGATGGCAACGACGTTGTTTTATTGGCCGGAACCAATAATTGTAAGGCAAACCAAAAAGTATAACACAATAAGCCCAACGCAAAAATAAAATGCAAGGCCAGTTTGGCCGGTTTCACATAGGTTGCGTCGCCTGTTAATCCGCTGGCCACCATAATCCAGCCGATAGCACCTTGTAAGGCTCCCAATAAAAAAAGTATTATCATAGGTTTTACCATCGATGCTTTGAAACGCTTTTGTATGATAAAAACAATAAACGGAATAGCAAACACTACACCGATAAGCCGGGCCCATAAACGATGAAACCATTCCCAGAAAAAAATATGTTTGAAATTGGCTAAAGTAAAATCGAAATTTAACAAGTGAAACTGCGGTGTAGCTTTGTATTTTTCAAATTCCAACATCCACTGATGGTGACTCATGGGTGGCAAAGTGCCCGTTACCACATTCCATTCTGTAATGGATAAACCTGAACCGGTTAACCTCGTAATGCCGCCCAATAATATCTGAACGATTATCATGCCCACACCTATCAACAACCAAATGGCGACAGGTTTTGAAGAACGTTGTGGTAAATCGTGAGCCATAATAGCTGCAAATGTACGTGTACAAATTTGTCATTCTGTAGTTTTGTTCCATAATAATTGCGGAAATTAGCTGTGTCAATGCTCAAATCATTTTATCAAAATAAATTATTGGAAGCCGGTTGCGATGAAGCCGGCAGAGGATGTCTTGCAGGGCCTGTATTTGCCGCCGCTGTTATTCTTCCCAAAGATTTCAGGCATCCGCTGCTCAATGATTCGAAACAAGTCATTGAAAAAAACCGAAATATTTTAAGAACATTGATTGAAGAAAATGCACTGGCTTTTGCAGTTGCACAAATTGACAATATTGAAATTGACACAATCAATATCCTGAAAGCCTCTTTCAAAGCCATGCATATAGCGTTGGATCGGTTAAAAACTCAACCACAGTTTTTAATCATTGACGGCAACCGGTTTGCGTCGTACAAAAAAATTCCACATCGCTGTATTGTCAAAGGCGATGCCCGCTTTACATCTATCGCAGCCGCCAGTATTCTGGCTAAAACCTATCGTGATGAATGGATGTGCAAACTGCACAAAGAATTTCCTCAATACGGTTGGTACGGCAATAAAGGCTATGGTACATTGGCACATCGTAAAGCGATAGAACAACACGGACAATGCAAATACCACAGAAAAACATTTAAAATAAAATCATTGCAAACGGCATTATTTTAAAAAACTTTTCTCAATATACTTTGTACATTAGTTGATGCGAAAAACGGTTTTCCTTTTTTATTTTCTTTTTGGATTGAGTTTTTTTCTCTCCGCACAAAAAGTGGATTCGTTTCGCCTACCGGCGGAATGGGAACCACAACAAGCGGTATGGGTCGGTGTTTTTCCAACTGCCCATCGTGACACGGTTACTGCAAAAATTATTGAAGCACTATATACTTCTGTCCAGGTCCGGTTAAATTATTCCAATGAAACCGTGAAAAAAGAATTCAATCAATTTTTAGCCGGTTTTGAAATTGACACTTCCCGTTTGCAATGGATGCAAGATGCATTGTCTAATGTATGGGTAAGAGATACCGGGCCCATTTTTGTACTCAATCAAAAAGGCCAACAAAAAATTATTGATTTTGGTTGGGCCGAATACGGACATCATTATGTTTACAAAACTGCTATGAGCCTCAGTGATATTGAAAGAGGTGAAAGCGACAGAAGAATTGCAGCCGCCCTGCAAATACCAACGGTAAGTACACCCATTGTTGCCGAAGGTGGCGCACTGGAAACCAATGGCCAAGGTGTTTTAGTTTCGATCAAGGAAACGGCTTTACAAAGAAATCCGGGAAAAACATTGGCAGAAATTGAGAAAGCTTATTTAAACGTTACAGGTTGTCAGAAAATGATATGGTTAAATAAAATGCTTTTGCACGATAAAACCATGCCCAGCTTATTAATTGATCATTGGACCAGCACCGGTGCCAATGGACATATAGACGAAGCTGTTCGGTTTGTGGGGCCCAATACAGTAGCCATCGCTTCCATTGATGAAGAAGAAAGTAAAAATAATCCCATCAGCGCCGTAGATGCCAATACACTAACTGCATATTGTGAAGTTTTTAAAAATGCAACAGATGTACATGGAAAACCCTTTCGTATTATAAGAATTCCATCGCCGGATTTAAATGTCTTTGCCGTCCGCTACAAAATGAATCCATTTATCAGAAAGCAGTTTGCAGATAGTGCTGTAACAATAAAAGATGGCGAAACTATTTTTCATGTTCCGGCTGTCAGTTATATGAATTTTTTCATTTCGAATAATGTTGTTCTTAGTGCTGCTTACTGGAAAGAAGGCATGCCGCTCAAGGAAAAAAAGAAAGATGAAGCCGTAAAAAATATTTTGTCGAAACTTTTTCCCGATAAAAAAATTATCCAGATCAATCCGCTTCCGGTCAATCAAATGGGTGGAGGCATTCATTGCATCACGCAACAACAGCCTCAATAAGTTTTTGAAAAAATTTATGCTGTCTCCTCCCAAATGCCCAAGCCCTGCCGAATGATTTGTGGCGTTTCTCCGGTAAGGTCAACTATTGTTGAGGGTGTGGTATCGCCAATGCCACCATCGACTACAAAGTCCACTTCATTTTGAAAATTAGCATACATCACTTCCGGGTCGGTATAATCTTCTACCATTTCTCCCGGAAGGGAAGTACTGAGAATGGGTCGTCCTAATGCATGTACAATATCGAGTGCAATCCGGTTTTGTGGTATCCGTAATCCGATTGTATTTTTTTTGCTTTGCAAGAGTTTGGGCACCAGTTTGCTGGCAGGCAAAATGAAAGTAAAAGGGCCGGGCAGGTATTCTTTCAGCACCCGAAAAGCCTGATTGGAAATGGGTTTTGTATAATCGCTCAGGTGTGAAAGATCGCTACACACGAATGAAAGCATGGCTTTTTTAGGGTCAATTTGTTTAATCCGGCAAATTTTTTCGACGGCTTTAGGTTGCAAAATGTCGCAGCCGAGGCCATATACCGTATCAGTTGGATAGATAAGAATTCCACCATTTTCCAGTGAGTGGACGAGCTGTTTTATGAGCCGCGGTTGTGGATTTTCAGGATGTACAGACAATAGCATATCTCAGGGTTGACATTAAAAATACATCAATTTTGCAATTTTTTTTTAGCTAACACCAAATAAGATGCAATTTGTATTTTTACCTGACGTTATATTTGCACTTCAAATAATTTTACATGCAATTAAAGCCGGTTGCCACTTTTGATACAATTGACCCGGAAGTGTTTAAAAAAGATTACTACCAACCTTGTGTTCCGGTGGTGATTAAACATTTGACCAAAGAATGGCCGGCTTATTCCAAATGGAACTGGGATTATTTTAAAGCACTGGTAGGCGATAAAAAAGTTCCCTTGTACAACAATGTCAAGAGTGATGCTTATACGCCGATTAACAAAGCCGATGATTATAAAACCTTTGGTGAATATATTGATATGATACGCCAAGGGCCTGCAGGTTGGCGTATTTTTCTGTTCAATATTTTTGACCATGCGCCCAGCTTGATTGATGATTTCACCTGGCCGGAACATTTAATGAAAGGCTTTGTAAAAAAATATCCGATGCTGTTTACAGGTGGCGCCGGTAGTATTACGCACATGCATTACGATATAGATTTATCACATATTTTTCATACACAATTTGCCGGAAGAAAAAGAGTGTTGATGTTTCCGCATAAAGAGCAACGTAAACTTTACCGCAAGCCTTTTGAAGTATTGAGCATGGCCGATTTTTCCAATTATTATGCGCAAGAAAGTAAATTGAATTTTGAAAAATTTCCTGCGCTTAAATTAGCCGAAGGCTTTGATTTTATTTTGGAGCCCGGCGATACCTTGTTCATGCCTGCCGGTTATTGGCATCACATGGAATATTTGGAAAGTGGTTTTGCCATGAGCTTACGGGCTTTGCAACCTTCACTGTCAGGCAAACTAAAAGGCGCCTGGAGTTTATTGGGCATGCGCAACATTGATACACTGATGAAAAAAACCATGCCCAACTGGTGGTATAAAAGAAAAGAGAAAAAAGTTTTTTCGAATGCGGCGAAAGAATTGGCTGCCGTGTAAAACTATTTTGCAATTACTGTTGTAATGCTTCATCAATCGTTTTCCTCATCCAATAATCTGTAACATAATAATAACTGACTGTGTGAAAAACAATTTTACCTTCTTTGTCAATGATACATTGCAATGGATATGAATGAATACCATAACTGTCTGCCACTTCCCTTCCATTGGGAATGATATCATACTTAAAAAAATGCTGTTGCATATAAGGAATAAGACGCTTCTCACTATCTAAAGCAATGGCATAAAACACAACATTTGAATCTTTTCTATAGGTATCTACTATTTTGTTTAAATATGGACGTTCTTTCTGACAAGGTGGGCAAGTAGTGAACCAAAAATTTAAAACAATTACTTTTCCTCTGAGCTTTTTAGTGTTAATCCAATTACCATTTATATCATACGCACCGAAGTCTTTAAACTTTTTACCCGTCTTGAAGTATTTTGATTCAGCAGGCTTGGGTGCTGCCATTGCCCTTCTCAAAGTTTCTTCTTTACTGATGCGGGATATTAAAAAACCTTTTCCGGGTTTCTTTTCATCGATGGGTAATAATTCATATTCGCCACCCATCATTTCAAGCGTCATTTCAGTGTAATCGTATTTTTTACCCGATTCATCTTTAAATTTACTCGATCTTAAAACTTTGTATTCTTTTCCCTTATAGGTAAATGTGTATTGCGCAATAACAGGCTGAACCGAAAAAAAGAATACAGCTATAAAGAATATATTTTTCATTTGCTACTTTCAATCATTCATTTAAGCTATTGACCAGACTTCTTTTCCGCGGAGTAATTGGTTAAGGTCGGCCGGTTTTCTTGATTTTGCATCTTCTATTTGAGCCGTCATTACGTCTTCATAACAAGCCCTGTCTGTTTGATAAAACACACCAAATGGTCTTGGTAAATGTCCTTCCGTTTTCGGGTTATCAAATATGCGTGTAAGAATCTGTGCTTTATAAATATCATTTTCATCGTGTACCCATAGGTCATCTTTGCTATTGTTTCCATCGGTCAAATCAACTACAACCGGTTTAAAGCCATCGAGTTTAATGCCTTTATCTTGCTCGGTACCAAAAACCAATGGTTGCCCTTGTTCCAGGAATAAAGTTTCTACCGGCTTAGAGCTTTTATCGGTGAAGAATTCAAAAGCACCATCGTTAAAAATATTACAGTTCTGATATATTTCTAAAAAGGAAGCTCCTTTATGTGCATGGGTTCTTTTTAGTGAGTTTTGTAAATGTTTTGGATCACGGTCCATGGTACGAGCCACAAAAGTAGCATCGGCACCCAAGGCCAATGCCAGTGGATTGAAAGGATGATCAATACTTCCCATGGGTGTGCTTTTGGTAATTTTATGTTCTTCGCTGGTAGGTGAGTATTGTCCTTTGGTCAATCCATAAATCTGGTTATTGAACAACATAACATTGACGTCAAAATTCCGACGCAGCAGATGAATCGTATGGTTACCGCCGATACTCAGTCCATCTCCATCGCCGGTTACAATCCACACACTCAAATCCGGGCGGCTGGCTTTGAGGCCTGATGCAATAGCCGTTGCCCTGCCATGAATCGAATGCATACCATAAGTATTCATGTAATAAGGGAAGCGGCTGCTACAGCCGATACCGGAAATAATGACAAAATTTTCTTTGGGAATTCCTAATGTGGGCAATACTTTTTGTACTTGTGCCAGGATGGAATAATCTCCGCAACCCGGACACCACCTTACTTCCTGGTCAGTAGCGAAGTCTTTGGCGGTAAGTGCGGGAGCCGTGCTTGAATCGTTCATTTTATTGGGTATTGATACAAATGTAAAAAACTAATTACGAATTTTTTTATTGTATTTATTGATTCGTTCTCCAAATGTAAAAAAGTATTGCAAACATTTTTTACTTATTTCGGAATTTATACCGCCATTTTATTTCGTTATCTTGAATGCCACTTTAACGGTTTATGAAACGTCTGCATCCTATGTTGTACAAAAGACAAATAAGCATCTTGTTCCTGCTCTGCTGCATTGTTGTGGCAGGAACAGCGGCCATATCGGCTACACAAAAGGAAAGAAACCTGCAGGTATTGCCCAAAGATATCAGCGATTCTACACTGGATAGTATCATGCATTCTTATAATATTGCGCTGGGCGTTCAATGCAATTTCTGCCATGTGCCACTCAAAAATTTTAAGGACAGCCTCGATTATGCTTCAGATGCCGAGCCCATGAAAGAAAATGCAAGGGATATGATACGGATGATGATTGATATAAATCGGCGATATTTCTATTACGATTCTACCCAAAGGCCTGAATACCTGAATACGGTTTCCTGTAAAACCTGCCACCGTGGCGAGCCTTTTCCTCCGGAAGATTAATGCTATTTTTCCTTACAGGATTTAAGCCATTTTTTAACGCCTTCCACTACATGCTCAGCTACTTCCTGGCGAAAAGTTTTTTGCAGAATCATTTGTTCATCTTCCCGATTACTTAAGAAAGCAACTTCCAATAAGCTATTGGGAAAATCGGTTGGCCCCAGCAAAGCAAAATTAAAATTGCCGATATTCCCAAAATCTTCCAGCCCGTCAATCTTTATCATACTTTGTTGCAGAAATTTTGTCAATGGCCTAAAACCGATATATCGATAATACGTACTAACGCCGCGAACATCGCTCCGCACAGAAGAATTTAAATGCACACTAATCATAAAATCAGGATGTGCTGCCCGCATCAATTGTTTTCTTTCATACATACTCAGGCTAGCATCATCTGTTCTTGTCATAATAACAGTTGCTCCTTTTTCTTCCAGGGCTTTTTGAATTTCTTTGGCGATAAGCAGCGTATAATTTTTTTCATAAATTTTGGAACGAACACCCCTGGCGCCCCGATTGGTTCCACCATGTCCGGCATCAATGGCGATCGTCATCTTATCGAGGTCAAGGTTTTTGGGCTGCCGTTTGATGGTAACAATTAATTTTTTCCCTTCATAATGAATTGTATATCCCCAATGTTGAGGATGTTTTAATTCTATAATCAGCCGGTACACATCATCTGCAATTTGTTCCTGGTACACATTTTTTACTTCCTGTGCCGAAACTCTTTGTGTAATCCAATTCGTATTATTGGTAACACCAAAAACATCCACAACAATCCGGGAAGGGTTGATTTCCTGCAAACTGGTATAGGGCAGTTTTTCGTCGAGGCTCAGCGATACATAATCGTAAGTGCTGTCACCATCAAGTAAAATACTGCCCGATAAAAAATAAGGTTCTGCAACTAACGTGGTATCTAACCGAAAATCAGTTTTCTGCAACCAGGCCGAGCGGTTTTCCGATAATTGAATTTTATATCTGCCAATTGTACTATCTACAACGCGGACAACAATCCCTGTATCGAGATAAGTCATTTTGGCCCCGCCAAGGCGATCGGTACCCAATCCATATTCTAAATATGGCTCTCTGCCAACAGTTTTACCCAATATTTTGTTCTCGGGCAATGATGATTGTGCTTGCGCAAAAAGTGAAGAAAAAACAGCCAAAAACATAAAAAAACGTAACATCACAGCAAGATAGTAAAAAACCCTATTTATCCATTCTCGTAGTTCTACGAAAATAATTTTCGTTTTTACTTAATTTTTGAATAAAACCTCTCTCTACAAAACGATAGCAAAATATTTCACGTTTATATTTACAGCGACTTCACAAACATGAAGTTCAAAACCATACCTTATTCAAAAAAATTGATCACATGACCTGGCAAGCGATAATGGGGCTGATTGCAACAATTGCACTTTGTATTCCAGTAATTTTTATCATCGCATTTAAATTATGGACATACAGAAGTTTTGCTGCTTTGCTAATTTATTATATCGGCATTTTAACCTATAATTTATTTGTAGAAGGTTATTTACCTGCGTCCTATACACTCATTCACTATTGGGGAATTTTCACCAACTTGTTGGAAGTGCCTTTATTATTAATATTTCTATCCTATAGTTGTCCTTCTCAAAGAGGATTTAAATGTATTAAATATTTATTCTTCGGATATATTGCGTTTGAAATTGTGGTGATGTCTATTACCGGCCTCAATACAAATGGATTGACTTATACCATTGGGCCCGGGTTGCTTATTATTTTTATTCTTTGCTTCCGCTATTTTATTCGTTACGCCATTATTACAATTCAACACGACAAAGCCATTGGCAAAACCTTTATGATTGGAGGTTTGCTGTTGGGATTCTGTCTTTATATTGTTTTGTACATCATATTTTATATTGTCAAAACCGATCAAACAGTTGGTGTAAACTTTATGTACAACGCTGCAACGGCTAATTCTGCCATCTTAATGGCCATTGGTTTATTCATCGAACGTAAGAGAATCAACAAAGTCAAAGAATTGAAAATTACCCGTCGGGAATTGTATGAAATGTACAAAGACAACCCACCACAAGGTGGTAATTTACCTTATCTTGATTTTGATCGTGAAGCCTGGAATTAGAAACAATATTTTTTTGTTTCAATCATTTTATCGGCAATTCTTCTCCTCGCATCTTTTGAATTAAAAGGAGCAGCTTTGGTAAACCGCTTCAATCCCATTAAAATCATTCTTTGTTCATCGCCTTCGGCAAATGCATTGATCGCATCTTTACCTGATTTATTGATTCGGTCGGCTGCATCATAAAGATAGGTGCGCATCATGTCGATATGTAATGAACTGGCCGCTTCGCCTTTTGCCTCAATCATTTTCATCACCCGGAGGAATACACTTTCGGCGTTGAAAGTTTCGATGGCCATGTCGGCAATATGCATCAATACTTCCTGCTCATTGTCAATTTTCATCATTAGTTTTTGTACAGCAGCACCGGCAGTCATCAAGATTGATTTTTTCAAATTGGCAATCAATTTCTTTTCAGCTGCAAATGGCATTTCATCGCCACTGCCAAAATCAGGAATACTCATTAGTTCTTTTTGTACAGCCGCTGCCGGTCCCATCAAATCCAATCTTCCTTTCATGGCTCTTTTCAAAGTCATATCGAGTGTGAGTAAGCGATTTATTTCATTGGTACCTTCATAAATTCTATTGATACGGCTATCCCGATAGGCCCGGGAAATATTGTATTCGGCACTAAAACCATTGCCGCCATGTATTTGAACCCCTTCATCAACCACAAAATCCAGCGTTTCACTTCCATAAACTTTCAGCATAGCACATTCAATGGCATACTCTTCGGCACCGCCGAGCAAGGCTTCATCGAATGCTTTGCCTTCGGCCAATAAAGACTGTTCTTTTTCGTCGATCCATTTTGCAGTGCGGTACAAGGCTGCTTCCCCTACAAAAACACGAATTGCCATTTCGGCCAGTTTGTGTTTAATGGCTCCAAAATTCGAAATAGGTTGTTTGAATTGCTCTCGGGTAATAGCATAATTCACCGTATCAGTGAGTGATTTGCGGGCACCGCCAATAGCAGCAGCACATAATTTCAAGCGGCCGATATTTAAAATATTAAATGCAATTTTATGGCCCTTGCCAATTTCTCCCAGTACATTTTCTACAGGTATTTTGGCATCTTGAAAATATAATTGTACGGTGGAAGATCCTTTGATTCCCATTTTATGTTCTTCCGGCCCTTGTGTAAATCCTTCTGTTCCTCTCTCAACGATAAATGCCGTAAAGCCGGATTGATCGGCCGGTAAAGTATCGCCAATTACTTTGGCAAACACCGTATATACTTGTGCAAATCCGCCGTTGGTGATCCAACATTTTTGTCCATTGAGTAAATAATATTTTCCATCATCGCTTAGTTTGGCTGTTGTTTTTGCTCCCAACGCATCGCTGCCACTACCCGGCTCCGTTAGTCCGTAAGCTCCAGCCCATTCGCCGGTAATTAATTTCGGAATGAATTTTTCTTTTTGTTCTTTGGTACCAAAATATAAAATCGGCAATGTACCAATACCGGTATGTGCTGCAATGGCTACCGAAAATGAATGGCCTGCTCCAAGGTATTCATTGATAATGGTAGAAGTGACAAAATCTTTTCCAAGGCCGCCAAATTCTTCGGGAAAAGAAGTGGCCAGCAAACCCTGCTCACCGGCTTTCTTCATCAATGAAGGCATAAGACCTTCTTCTCGTTCGTCTATGCGGTCGAGTATGGGATAAATCTCTGTATCCAGAAATTGTGTACACATATCCCGAATCATCAATTGCTCTTCGGAAAAATTTTCCGGTGTAAAAGTGTCTTCAGGAGTAGATTCTTTAATTAACCACTCGCCTCCTTTGATTGTTTGTTTTGTTGTAGCTTCCATAACTCAAATATTTTAGGGTTATTTTATTTTAAATTGTCATACACAATTTGCAACACTTCTTTGCAAACATCTATTTTATCGGCAGGAACTGTTTCCAATGCTTCCTGTAAAGTTTTATCGGCAATGGCCATTGTTTCATCCTGCAATTTTTGTGCTTCCCTGGTCAGGTAAATAAGGTTGATGCGCCTGTCCTGCTTGGAAGCAACACGTTTAACGAGATTTAGTTTTTCCAAATTATCCACCAATCTTGTAATGCTGGGTTTATCCCTGAAACTGGCATTGCAAATTTCCTGCTGGCTGATACCATCTTCTTTCCATAAATGATACAACACACTCCATTGCTCAATTGTAATATTCAAACCGGCCTGGTTAAATTTTTTCTGCAGGCTTCTCGCAATGGCTGTCGATGCTTTGCCGGTAATGAAACTGTACAGTTCGCCTCTTTTAAAATGGTTGTTTGACATATAGTTGTTTGTGCAACTATTCAAATTTAGTATTATCTTTGAAATTGACAATTTATTTTTTGAATTTTCTGACAAGATGGAGCCCCAATTTCTTCATTTTCATCAATCGAGGCTGGCGTACTATCGTTTTGGCCATGGCCCGAAAAATGTCATTTGTTTTCATGGCTACGGAGAAGATGCGTCCATTTTTTCCTGGTTGGGAAATGCTGCCGGTGAAGAATTCCGGTTTGTAGTCATTGACTTGCTTTTTCATGGTCAAACGGAATGGCAAAGAGATGAGCCTTTCACCTCCGAAACCTTATCTGCCATTGTTTTGCAATTATTGGAAAAAGAAAATCACCCGACAACGGATCAGGAATTTATCCTGATGGGATATAGCCTCGGAGGAAGAATGGCTTTGCAGGTTTACCAATCTTTATTTATGAAAATCGACAGAATGGTTTTGTTGGCACCCGACGGGTTGAAAGTAAACGGCTGGTATTGGTTAGCCACCCAAACATGGCCGGGTAATCGGCTATTTAGATTCACCATGCATCATCCGGGTTGGTTTTTCGGTTTATTGAAATGCTTGCAAAAACTTCATCTTGTGAATGCCAGCATTTTCAAATTTGTAAAAAAATCTATCGGCGATGCGTCGCAACGTCATTTATTATATGTACGATGGACAGCTTTCAGAAAAATTAAACCACAGCTTGCCATTATTCAAGAAAAAATAAAGCAAAGACAAACGCCGGTTCGCTTGGTCTATGGCAAACATGATCGTATTATTCTTTCTTCCGTGGGCGAAAAATTTAAAAAAGGAATTGATAAAGAGTGCAACATCACCATCCTCGATGCCGGCCATCATTTACTCCAGGAAAAATTTACAAAAGAAATACTGTCAGCTTTGCAGCAATGATTAGTTTTGTTAACCTACATGGTTTTGTTCTATATCATCATTATCCTTTTTATTTTGTACAGCCTTTTAATGCTTTATTATTGGCAGGCCTGGCAGTCTATTCCCGTATTTCAAACGAAAAATAAACAATCCACTTTAAAAATCTCCGTGATTGTTGCCGCCAGAAATGAAGAAAAAAATATCGGGCAGCTTTTAATGGCCTTACAAAATCAAACCTATCCCACATCACTGTTCGAAGTGATTGTTATTGACGATCATTCTACTGATTCAACAGTAGCCATTGTTCAGCAATTTGATTTCGTACAACTTATTTCGCTGCAGGATGATACGCTGATAGCTTATAAAAAGAAAGCAATAGAAAAAGGAATTGCTATGGCATCGGGAGAATTTATCGTTACTACCGATGCAGATTGTATTCCCGGTAAAGACTGGTTGGCTACACTTGCTTCTTTTCAATCTTCAACCGATTCGGTATGTATTGTAGCGCCGGTGGTGTATGAAAGCCGATCTTCATTTCTTTCTGTATTTCAAACATTGGACTTTATGACATTGCAGGGCATTACTGCAGTTGCTGTTGCCAAAAATTTATTTTCAATGAGCAATGGTGCCAATTTCGGTTATTCCCAAAAAGTTTTTGAAGCCGTAAATGGATTTAGCGGAATAGATACGATTGCCTCCGGCGATGATGTTTTATTACTACAAAAAATACGTCGGCAATTTCCAACGAAAGTTCGGTATTTAAAATCGGGTGATGCAATTGTGAAAACAGAACCCTTGCCCGACCTAAAAACTTTTATAGCTCAAAGAAAAAGATGGGCCGGTAAAACAAAGTTTTATACAGAGCAGAAAATAAAAATCAATCTTTGGCTGGTATTTTTATTGCACCTTTCCATCCTTGCTGCAATTGTGTATAGTTTTTTTCATCCAAAATATGGGTTGTTATTACTCGCTTTCTGGTTAGGGAAAACAATAATCGAATTTCCTTTCGTTTATCAGCTGGCAAAGTTTTTTAAAAAGCTATCACTAATAAAATATTTTTTTCTGTTGCAACCGGTACATTTTTTTTATACTATTTATATTGGCATTGCCAGCCAACTAGGTAATTATGAATGGAAAGGAAGAAAACTAAAATAAGATTGTATTTATCAAAACAATGAAATACTTAACTTAACTTTCCCCAATGAGCAATAGCATTTCTTTTAGAACGGCGGCCTGGCGAAGGTTGAGAAAAAATAAAGGTGCTGTTTTTGGTTTAATCATAATTCTGCTGGCAATTCTCATTGCTATTTTTGCTTATTTTATTGCACCGGATCCTTCCCCTTTTTCCAATAGGATTATTTTGGAAATTGGTGGACAAAAACCCGGGTTCACACAAAAATTTATCAAAGTAAAAAAAGAAAAAGATGTTGCATCAACCGGATTTTTCCAACAATTGATTGCCGGTCGTGAAGACAAATATTTATACCTTCCTATTCAGCAATTTTCTAATCAAGGTGATAGTGTTGTCGTCCAAAAATTTATTGATGAAGGCCTTAGCGAAAGAAAAGCGTTTGCCAAATCTGATATATCTGCCGATCCGGTTGTCACCAAAAAATTTCTACTCGGAACGGACAAATATGGCCGTGATATTTTAAGTCGCATCATTGTAGGAACAAGAGTCAGTTTAAGTGTGGGATTAATTACGGTATTGATTTCTTTAAGTATCGGTTTAATTTTAGGTTCACTGGCTGGTTTTTACCGCGGCCGAACAGATACCATCATCATGTGGTTTATTAATGTTATCTGGAGTATTCCCACTTTATTATTGGTATTTGCTATTACACTAGTATTGGGAAAAGGTTTTTGGCAAATATTTATTGCGGTTGGTTTAACGATGTGGGTCAGTGTAGCAAGGTTGGTCCGAGGACAAGTATTGGGTGTACGTGAGTTAGAATATATTGAAGCGACAAAAGCGTTGGGTTTTTCAAATTTCAAAATTATTGTGCGGCATATCTGGCCAAATATCATGGGGCCGATTATGGTGATTGCGGCAGCCAATTTTGCTTCTGCGATTGTAATTGAAGCCGGATTGAGTTTTTTAGGAATTGGCGTTCAGCCTCCACAGCCCAGTTGGGGATTGATGATAAAAGAAAATTACAATTTCATCATTACACAAAATCCAATGTTGGCATTAGCGCCGGGATTTGCTATAATGCTGTTGGTTTTAGCTTTTAATTTATTAGGCAACGGACTGCGGGATGCATTGCATGTCAGGGGAAAATTATAAAAAACGGAACTTTCGTTTTTTGATGCCTTTATGAGACTTTGCTATTTTTTACGGTGCTCCCTCCACAAAAATACCGCTACTTAGGAGCTAAATACAAAACACCGAAGGAGTGGCATTATTATAAAACAGTCAATGAATGTTTCCAATAAACTCCGAAGGAGTGACACAAAAATGCTACAAAGAATTTTTACTTAGACTTAACGCTGATAAAGCTAAAGCCCAAAACACCGAAGGTGTGCCATTTTTATAATAGTATCAACGAAGGTTTCCAATAAACTCCGAAGGAGTGACACAAATACAATATTTCCATTAAAAAAGAGTTTTATCGTAAAAATAAAACCAGTTTCAAAATATTATCATTTCAGGATATGCCGCCCCGCCGGGGCTTCGTGGCGGTTGTTCCAGTCGTTTTTACCAGAATTTTGCTCCTACGGAGCTTATTATTAAAATGCAATCAATGTTGGAGCATTGTACAAAATACCGACAAAAAGTTTTACAAAGCATTTAATACAACGGAGCTAAATACTAAAACACCGAAGGTGTGCCATTATTGTAATATTATGAACGAAGATTTTCTACAAACTCCGAAGGAGTGACACAAAAAAGCTACAAAGATTTTTTACTAAGACTTAACGCTGATAAAGTTAAAACACAAAACACCGAAGGTGTGCCATTATTGTAAAATAGTCAATGAATGTATCCAATAAACTCCGAAGGAGTGACACAAAAAAACTATAAGGAATTTTTACTTAGACTTAACGCTGATAAAGCTAAAGCTCAAAACACCGAAGGTGTGCCATTTTTATAATAGTATCAACGAAGGTTTTCAACAAACTCCGAAGGAGTGACACAAATACAATTTTTCCATTAAAATGAGTCTTACCGTAAAAACAAAACCAGTTTTAAAATATTATCATTTCAGGATATGTCGCCCCGCCGGGGCTTCGTGGCGGTCGTTTCAGTTGTTTTTACCAGAATTTTGCTCCTACGGAGCTTAATATCAAAATGCAATCAGTGTTGCAATATTGTACAAAGCACCAATAAAAAATTTTACAAAGCATTTAATACAACGGAGCTAAATACTAAAACACCGAAGGTGTAGCATTTTTGTAAAAGTATCAATGAAGGTTTTCAATAAGCCCCGAAGGAGCGGTACTAAATAACTTGCACATTTCGGTTAAAACTTTCTTCCAGCGAAATAAAAGTTTCCGTTCTCTCAATCCCTTTTATTTTTTGAAGTTGATCATGTAATACAAACCGAAGTTGGTCAATGTCCTTACAAACAATTTCCGCAAACATACTATATCCACCTGTCGTATAATTCAACCGGACAATTTCCGGAATCTTCTGAAGTCCTTTGGCAACAGTATCATACAAAGAACTTTCTTTTAAAAATATACCTATAAACGCAATGACATCATACCCGAGATTTTTAATATCTACCTTCAAACGAGTGCCTTTGACGATGCCGGCTTCCTGTAATTTCTTAATCCTTACATGAATTGTTCCGGCCGAAACAAATAATTTTTCGCCCAATGCCGCATAAGAAATGGCAGCATCATCCATCATGTGGTGCATGATGTCCATATCCAATTTGTCAATATTCAAAGAAGTCTCCATTTTTCCTAACGATTTTAAATTTTATTTATAAATTTAAACATTTAATTATATAATTTCTATATTTCTAAAATATTTATTAAATAATTTGGAAGAATTATGGCTTTCACTATATATTTGTTCAATAATTCGGTCGCAAAGCCGATCAGTTCTTATCAAAATTGTGGGGTGATGAAATTGCGTAAGCACCGGCAGACATGCCCTCTTGTCTCGAGGGTGGGGAGCACAGGATAAACATAGTATAGAGCCGTTTCGTTTAATGACGGAACGACCAGGGTCGACCACTAAATCGACTTGTCGTCAGACAGGTTTTGTACTACCGCTAACTGCCTCGTGGAGGTTCGATTCCTCCCCCTACAGCTAAAAACATTCTCTTTCACCGGAGAATGTTTTTTTATGTCTTACCTTTTTTAGCACTATTCTTGCAAAGAAGAAATCTGTATTCTATTTTATATTTTCAACAGCCATATCATGAGAATTATTTTATCCGTTTTATTCAGCCTTTATACTGTTTTCGCATTTGCACAAGATGAAACCGTAAAAGATTTAAAAAAAGATGCCAATAAAACCATTCAAAAAGATGCCGCAGATACCAGCCATGCTACCTGGAAGAAAGGTGGCCTTTATAGTTTGAACCTGGCACAGGCATCATTGAATAACTGGGCTGCCGGTGGCGATGAATTCTCCCTTTCTATTAACTCACTGTTAAGCTTATACGCTTTTTATCAAAAAGAAAAACACAGTTGGGACAATACTTTTGATTTCAATTTAGGATATGTAAATACCACAAGTTTGGGTAGCCGAAAAAACGATGATCGTTTTGACCTTTTGTCAAAATATGGATATGCACTGAATTCAAAATTAAATTTGAGTGGACTTTTTAACTTGCGTTCACAATTTTTCAAAGGTTATACATTCCCGAATAATGTAAAAACTTTTGCTTCTGATTTTATGGCACCGGGTTATATTTTATTGAGTGCAGGGTTAGATTATAAACCGACTAAAGATCTATCTATTTTTATTTCTCCTTCCACAGCTCGTTGGGTTATTGTAAAAGACACGGCACTTTCCAATAAAGGAGCTTACGGTGTAATGCCAGGCAAAAAATCGATTTTAGAATTTGGTGCTTTTGCCTCTGTCAATTACTTAAAAGCTATTAGTAAAAATATTAGCTACAAAGGACGCCTGGATTTATTTTCCAATTACAAAAAGAAACCTCAGAATGTAGATGTGTATATGTCGAATTTATTTACCGCAAAAATTATTAAAGTGCTGGCGGTTTCCTGGGGCCTTGATCTTATCTATGATGATGATGTTCGTTTATTCGGACCTACACAAAGTTCTCCCGGTTTGCAAGTAAAATCTATTGTCGGTATCGGATTACTATTAAAGTTTTAACGAACAGTTGTTATTGATATCAATCAAACTTTTTCAAATTATCAAATTCATTATTTCCTTTTAACGTTTCCTTGTACGCAAGTGGTTTATTTTTTTAGGTATCTTATAGTATCTTAGCGGCTTCCAATCCGAAACCTATTGATTTTGCAATTTTAAAACCGCACTAAAAAAATGAAAAAAATCACTTGGTTTTTAATACTAAGCTTTTTTACCATTCAATGTTTTGCACAGGATTTAAGTATTCAAAATTTACAAAAAGAATCAGTCCGTAAAATTAAAAAAGCTATCCCCGACTCAGCTATAAATGACTGGACTACAGGCGGCATTTACAATATCAATGCAGGACAGGGATCGCAAACAAACTGGGCCGCCGGTGGCGATGATTTTTCATTTTCACTTGCTACATCCTTAAATCTGTATGCATTTTATAAAAAAGAAAAAACCAGTTGGGACAATGCCTTGAATCTAAATTTTGGATATATCAAAACGTCCAGCTTAGGTAGTAGAAAAAATGACGATCGTATTGACCTCATTTCCAAATATGGATATGCCTTGAATAATAAATTAAACCTGACAACACTTTTCAATTTTCGTACACAAGCTTTAAAAGGATATTCATACACGGAAGTAACAAAAGGTGAATATGTCAAAACTTTTTCATCCGCATTTTTATCACCGGCATATACACTCATCAGCCAAGGAGTGGAATACAAACCAGTCAATGGGTTAACGGCCTTCATTTCGCCTATTACTTCCCGTTGGATTATTGTAAAAGATGATACTTTATCGGCACATGGTGCTTACGGTATTACACCCGGCAAACATAGTACGAATCAGTTAGGTTCGTTTGCAACGATCAGTTATAAAACTGATTTTAATAAATTTATTTCCTATCGTGGAAGAATAGATTTGTTCTCTAACTATCAGAATAAACCAGCCAATGTAGATTTATATATGACAAATGCAGTAACTGCCAAACTAGGGAAGTTGATTGCATTAAGCTGGAATGTAGATATGATTTATGATGATGATGTCAAACTTTTTGGCAAGAACAATTCTTCGCCGGCATTACAATTAAAATCTGTTTTTGGTATCGGGCTGCAGGTAAAAATTTAACTTTGCTGCATGGGGCATAAAAAGTTAATTCGTTTTGCAGAAATTTCCCGTTTTCCCAATGTGTTGCAACACCCGGAAAATATGGCCGGCCATTGGCACAATCATTTTCAGAATAACCATCCCATTAACCTGGAGCTGGCTTGCGGCAAAGGCGAATATGCCATTGGGCTCGGTACTATGTTTCCGCAAGAAAATTTTATTGGCGTCGATATCAAAGGCAATCGAATTTGGGTGGGCGCCAAAAAAGCCCTGGAAAATAAATTAGTGAATGTTGCATTTCTAAGAACACAGATAGATCATATATCTAATTATTTTGCACCCGGCGAAGTGGCTTCTATCTGGATTACGTTTCCCGATCCACAGTTACGAAAATCAAAGGCTAAAAAAAGATTAACGCATCCAAAGTTTTTACGTTTGTATCAACAAATTTTACAACCCGATGGTTTAATACATGTAAAAACTGACAGTCCTGATTTATATTCATTTACCAAAACAGTAATTGATTTGTTGGGTTGTCAATTGCATATAGATATTGAAAATATTAACACCCAAAAAAACGTAGCCGCAACGCTAAAAATAAAAACACATTATGAAAGTTTAGACATTGCTGCAAGCAACCGTATTCACTATTTATGTTTTTCATTACCTTCAATAATTGGCGGCACTGAAGTTGATATTGCACTAAAAAAATTATTAGCTGAACATGGATGATTTAGAAGAAGAAAAAGATTTTTATTTCAGCAATCATGGATATGTTGTTCTTACAGAAGAATATCTATTGAACAGGGGATATTGTTGTGGCAATGGTTGTTTGCATTGTCCTTACGATTACAAAAACGTACCTGAACCGCGGCGTACCCATTTATTAACAGAAAGAAAAAAACGAATCAATTCAACCACATGTCAACCGCCAAAAGACCCGCAAGCAGATTAAAAAAAATTAACCCTTCTGGAAAAAAGGACAGTAATTTTTTTGATCAGGTATATGAAGTAGCCCGAAAAATTCCGAAAGGGAGAGTAACTTCTTACGGTGCTATTGCGGCTTGTTTAGGAAGCAAATCTTCAGCCCGAATGGTTGGCTGGGCGATGAACGGCAGTCATCATGCACAATGGAAAGTGCCGGCGCACAGAGTGGTTAATCGCAATGGCGACCTTACAGGCAAAATGCATTTTTCGCCACCAGGCAAAATGAAAAAACTATTAGAACAAGAAGGGATCAAAGTAAAAAACGACCGGGTGGTCAATTTTGAAAAACATTTTTGGGACCCTACCAAAGAACTGGGCTTTTAGTTATAATACGGACTGATCATTACATACACTATGACACCGGAAACAGCCACATACAACCAAACCGGCCAGGTAATGCGTACCAGTTTTTTATGTTTTTCATAGTCGCCGCTTAAAGCCCTGTAAGCAGAAAATAAAATAAATGGCAATATAATAGCGGCCAACGGAATATGTGTTCCAAGAATGATATAGTAAAAAATCCTTGCATTGCCTACAGCAGCTTTTTCTGTTGCAGATACAATGCCATCAAAATTGGCATCGCCAAATCTTGTTTCACCGGCTAATAAATGATGACAAATATAACTGAGCAGAAAAAATACCGAAAGTACAATTGCTGACATCATGATATTTTTATGCAGTGTATATTGTTTTACTTTTACTGCCAGCAATGCGAAAATTAAAAGAACCGCCACAATACAATTCAACACTACATTGATACGGGCAAAGAGGTGAACGTCAAAACCTGGATTGACATGAATTTGCACCCGGCTTAATGCTACAATCGCTAAAAAAACAAAAATAGAAACCGCACCAATGATTCTTTTGGCTTTCTTGTCATTTTTTTGCAAAACAGGTTCAAGCATTTTTATCTTTTTTTCTCAAAAAATAATACAACAATCCAACCCCTAAAATAACAAAAAGATATGCCAATGCTATGACGTCTAATTTTCCATTGAAAAAACTTTTTTCATTTTTTCCTTTTTCCAGTGTCAACAATACAAGGTCATTGGATAATTGGGGCAATGCCTGTAAAGTATCTAACCCATGATAATAACCACGGATATTCCGGCTACTGTCAATGAGTACAAACCGGTCGGTATGAATAAAACTGGTATCAACACCTTCGCCATCCACTACTGCAAGCCGCATATCATTAATGATGAGGTCGTAAATTTCTTTTTTATTGCCGGTAAGCAACCACCAGTTTTCCGGATTTACCTGGAAGCGATTGGCCCAGTATTTTAACCTTGCTACCGAATCTCTTTCCGGGTCAATGCTAAATGACAAAAATTGAACTTGCTTATTAATTTTGTTACCAAATTTTTCGCCATCCCTTACTGAAGTCGCCAGTCTTTTCATATTCATGGTGAGTTGCGGACAAATGGTTGGGCAGTGCGAAAAAAAGAAATTGGCTACGATCACTTTTCCTTTCAAGCTGTCGAGTGTTACATTTTTTCCTTCCTGGTTTGTAAGTGAAAAGTCAGGTATTTTATGCCAGATTGTATCTGTTTCTTTTTTACCGTTTTTTATAACTGATACAACAGTATCGAGTAGATAATGGCGTGGCATGTGAAGGGCAGATTCACTTTTACTTTTAATAAAAAAATAAGCCATTAAAGGAAGTACCAATGCTAAGGCAATTCCATATAAAGATTTCTTGTTCACGATATAAAAATTAAAATTAAAAAACCATTAAACTGCTTCCTTCATTCGGCAGCAAGTTTAATGGTTTTGGTTGATTAAAATATATTCTTCTTATTATTCTTTTCCGCCTACGGGACTTTGTGGCTTTTCTGCAGGTTGATGTTGAACAGGTGTTGTAGTTTCCTGGAAATGTTTATCAAATTCATTTCTCAACTCTTTATAAGAATGTCCATCATAAATGAATGCAATGATAAACCAGATAAAGAGTAACAATGGAACAACAATCGTCATTATCATATTCCGGATTTCATCGCCTAGGTGCATAAAAACCGACACGATATAATACGCTTTGGCCAAAGTCAATATACAAATCATTCCTTTAAAAGCCAGTATAAGCGTAGCATTAGGATCGGGTCCTTTGTGAATGGTATAAATCGCTAACCCCAGAGCCAACTCTATTACTGTAATGACAGATAAGAGAATGGTCGTTTTACGAATTTTTTTATTAAAAGCTGCATCGTCCTGTTGTTCATGTTGAACGGTTACTTCTTCAAATGCGGGATGTTGCATATTTTTTAAATTAGATTTTTAAATTAAATAAAAACAAAGGAAAACAAATACCCAAACCAAGTCCACAAAGTGCCAGTATAAACCTGCTTTCTCAATCATTAAATAATGTCCTCTTTTTTTGAACACATCTTTCTTCGTCATAATTACCATAATAATATTAATAACGACACCTGAAAAAACGTGAAAACCATGGAACCCGGTAATGCCAAAGAAATAACCTCCGAAAGCGATTGGGCCTTTTTCCCTGACATGGATTTCTGCAAAGTCAACCATACCTCTTAATTGTGTATCAGACATCGCTGCCAGCTGATTTATACTATGTGAATGGTCTTGACTATGGACCAAATGAACCAGTGTTTCATGTGGTGTATTGGCCAGTGCAGAAGTTAACGCTGCCTGGTCATGAACAATATTGCCCCATGGGTTAGCACCCATTGTTTGGCCAATTAAATCAATTTGTCCATTTACTAAAACAGCATGTTCGCCAGTTATAAGGTGATGCCATTCCCAAGCCTGGCAGCTTAAAAATGCAACACCGCCCAGAATAGTCCATAGCAACCATTTTATAACACCTTGTTTATTTCCTTTATGACCGGCATGTACAGCAAGTACCATTGTAACTGAACTAATGATAAGAATAAAAGTCATGACACTCACAAATGCCAAAGGTAAATTGGCATGGCCTGCACCCGGAAAAGCACTAAACACTACGTTATGGTCAACCCATGTGTTTTGACTAAAGCGAATAGAGCCGTAAGAAATAAGAAATGCACCAAAGGTAAAAGTATCACTCATCAAAAAATACCACATCATTACTTTACCATATTCCAGGTTGAAAGGACTTTTACCGCCGCTCCACCATTTGGTCTTATGTACTGTTGTTGTTGACATATTCTACTAATTAATGACTATCGGCCATTTTATCCGCCGATGATTAAAAAAAATATCAATAAATAAATCCATAGTATATCTACAAAATGCCAGTATATGGAAGCAACTTCCACCGGCACCGCACTATACAATTTTGTTTTACCAAAAAATGCTTTACAAAACATGACTAGTAATGCTACAACACCTCCCAATACATGTAATGCATGTAAGCCGAAGATGATATATAAAAACTGTCCGGCACCACCGCCACTAAATGTTATTTGTTGCGACCATAAATTCTGAAATCCAAACCACTGCAATGTCACAAATACGAGACCCAACACCAACGTGAATGCCAGCAACCGGCGATATGTTGTCATGGCTCTCTGTTTGAAGGCTCTTACTGCCAATTGCATGGTAACACTACTTATCAAAATAACCGCCGTAGAAAACCAAAATTCATGTGGCAGGTCTATCGGGTTCCAGTTTGTCTGATTACTTTTTACAATAAAAGCACTCGTTAAACCGGCAAACATCATAATGATACTACCAATGGCAATCCACATCACAAATTTATGTGGATGCATTTTTTGTTTTTGATGTGTACTCACAATATCCATCCTCTTTTATTATACTTTACTTAATAATAATGCCAACATAACAACTGGCAAATACATATAACTACCAAACATCACTTGTCTTGCAGCGGCTACATCCATTTTTATATACAACCGGATGCATCTTGCAATCATAAATACGTTGGCCAATCCAATCAACACCAGTGCAATACTGCCAACCATATCTTTATAACTACTCATTCCAATAAAAAACGGCAACAAAGTAATCGGTACTAATACCAATGAATACAAAATAGTTTGTATCGCCGTAAATTTATTGGGGCCTTCTTCTGCCGGTAACAATTTGAATCCTGCTGTTGAATAATCTTTATGTGCTACCCAGGCAATGGCCCAAAAATGTGGAAATTGCCAAAAGAACTGGAAAGCAAAAAGCACCCAACCGCCAACACTTAGTGCATTTTCTCCGGCTGCCCAACCTATCAAGCAAGGCAATGCACCGGGCACCGCACCTACCAATACAGCTATTGAATTTATTTTCTTCAATGGTGTATAGATAAATGCATACAGGAACAAACTAAAGGTTGCCAATCCTGCTGCCAGCCAGTTGAAATAATGCCCCAGGATAAACACCCCCAAGAGACCCGCCACAACAGCGAATACCTGGCCTTCTATCACACTCATTCTTCCTGCAGCAACAGGCCGTTTGGCCGTTCGCTTCATTTTGGCATCCGTATCTTTTTCAACTACCTGGTTGATGGCATTGGCACTGCCTGTTACCAACATCCCACCTATAAAGAGCATGAGTATCCTGAATAGTTTATCCTGATAGGCTTCATAACCCGGTGTGAGCATAAAACTGATCACACTACTAAAAACCACCATGATACTCAACGAAAGCTTAATCAACTGAAAATAATCTTTTATCTTCTTCATCTCGCTTCCGTTATTTTAAAGAACAATAAATCGTTCTATATCTCAAATAATTTTTCACAATCTTTTTCTTCACAAATTCAACCGTCTCTTTTTTTCAATAACGTTTCAAAAAATAAAACGCTAATGTTTACTTTCATTTTCACCGATTTTCTCCGTTTGCGGAATAAAATCTCTACCGTCTTTTCCATAGTCATACGCCCAACGATGCACTTCGGGAATTTCTCCTTCCCAGTTACCATGGCCCGGGCGAATTGGTGTTGTCCACTCCAAAGTAGTAGCTCCCCAAGGATTTAGTTTATTGACTTTTCTTCCTTTAAAAATGGAATAGAAGAAATTGAATACAAACATCAATTGAACGGCAAAAACAATTATGGTAACGATCGTAATCATTTTATCCAATTCGGTAAATTGATTAAATGAAGCCCATCCGCTTTTATCAAGATAGCGTCGAGGCATACCGGCCAAGCCCTGGTAGTGCATAGGCCAGAAAATAAGATAGGCTCCAACGATAGTAACCCAAAAATGAATATAACCAAGTGTATTATTCATATACCTGCCAAACATTTTAGGGAACCAATGATATAAACCGGAGAACATACCAAAGAATGCGGCTACACCCATTACAATATGAAAGTGTGCCACAATGAACATAGTATCATGAATATGAATATCAATCGTGGAGTTTCCAACGAAAATACCAGTTAAACCACCGGAGATAAATAAACTTACAAAGCCGATGGAAAATAATGTGGCCGGTGTAAACCTGATATTGCCTCGCCAAATAGTGGTAAGCCAGTTAAAAACTTTAATGGCCGAAGGCACCGCAATCAGTAACGTCAATAATACGAACACCGATCCAAGGAAAGGGTTCAACCCCGTTACAAACATGTGGTGTGCCCAAACAAGAAATGCTAAAATAGTAATGGCAAATAAGGAACCTACCATGGCCATATAACCGAAAATCGGTTTTCGGCTGTTGACCGATAAAATTTCCGACACGATACCCATAGCGGGTAGAATAATAATATATACTTCGGGGTGCCCGAGAAACCAAAATAAATGTTGGAAAAGTATGGCACTTCCACCTTCATTGGGCAAAATTTGTCCATTGACAACAATATCACTTAAGTAAAAACTGGTGCCCAGGTTTCTGTCAAAAAATAACAGGAGAACACCTGACAGGAGAACCGGGAATGATAACACGCCTAAAATAGCAGTAAATAGTAAAGCCCACATTGTTAATGGCATGCGTGTCATGCTCATACCCCTGGTACGCATATTCAGAATGGTTGTTATATAGTTGATACCGCCAAGTAGCGATGAAACAATAAACATGGCCATACTGATAATCCAATAGTCCATCCCATGAATCGAGCCAGCTGAAGCTTCGCCCAATGCACTTAATGGTGGATAGATCGTCCAGCCGCCGGCTGCTGGGCCGGTAGAAATGAACAAAGAAGTCAACATGATAATACTGGCCAGGAAAAAGAACCAATAAGACAACATATTCAAAAAAGGTGAAGCCATATCCCTGGCACCCACTTGCAAGGGAATCAAAAAGTTAGCAAACGTTCCACTCATACCTGCGGTCAAAACAAAGAAAACAAGTATCGTTCCGTGCATAGTGATTAAGGCATAATAAAATTCAGGTTGTATATGTCCTCCTTTAGCCCAATGACCAAAAAATGTTTCAAGAATAGGAAAAGATTGGTCTGGAAAACCCAATTGTAATCTGAATAATACTGAAAACAATCCTCCAATCATTGCCCAGATAATTCCGGTAATCAAAAACTGTTTACTGATTGTTTTATGATCCTGGCTAAAAATATATTTAGATATAAAGGATTGATGATGGCCATGTCCATCATGATGTACTGCTACGGCTGCAGTAGTTCCCGGGTGTATATTCATTGCTTCGCTCATGTTCTTTTTATTTAAGGCCCGTATGAAAAACGGGTTTAAAAAATTTCATTTATAAATACAATCAGCTATTATTTATTATTTATCGCAGCTGATGCTATTGCTTTTGTTGAATCCGGCTTGGCAACACTTGGATCTTTATCCGGATTGGCAACAAGGTATTGAGGTTTTTTACCCGCCATCCAGGCATCAAATTCAGCTTGCGTTTCTACTACAATTGTTCCTCTCATGCTATAGTGTCCTTTACCACACATCTGGTCGCAGGATATTTCATACACAAAATTCGGATTGCCTGTAATTTTTTTCATTTCTGCCGTGGTATATTTTGGTGTAAACCACATAGTCGTAGGCGTACCGGGCACCGCATCCATTTTCATTCTGAAATGTACCAATCCTACATCATGAATCACATCTTTGGAGCCAATAACAAGTTGTACTGGTTTATTGACTACGAGATGCATTTCCTGCTCCATCCATACGTCATCATGGTTTGCGGGGTCATCCCAGATTTGTCCCAGCGAATTGTTTTTAGCCGGGTCAATGTATTTATAATATTTTTTGCCCAGAATACCGTCGGGGCCGGGATACCTGAATTCCCAACCAAATTGTTTTCCGGTAACTTCCACTACCATGGCGTTCTTAGGCGCTTTGCCGGTAATTTTGAACCAATAGAAAAGGCCAAAGCCGACTAAAACGGTTAGTGCAATGGCAGGAATAACGGTCCATATTACTTCCAGTTTATTATTGTGTGGATAGTAATACGCTTTTCTTTTATCGGATTCCTGGTATTTATAAGAGAACCAGAATAAAGCAATTTGCGTAGCAAAAAATACAACACCTGTGATAGCAATGGTTATATAGAGCATTTTGTCAATCAACACACCTTGTTCCGAAGCTGCAGCACCTAAAATTTTGCCTTTTAATGTCTCATTACAATAATAAACTCCAAACAAGCCAACAATCAGAAATACCAACAACAGAAACCCGTTGATTTTATTGGTTTGTTTTCTCGACTTTTCTTCTCCCCGCAGAATGGCGACATATTCGCTTGCTTTGGCTATTTGAAACGTAATCAGAAAGCCGAGAGCTAATATCACGATGATGAAAAATGTTTGCATAATCTTTATTTCAATATTCTATCAATTCAAATTTTTTATTCTTATGTATGATGAATCACACTTTCTTTTATAAACGGATGCGATTTCGATATTAACGGATACCGACTCAAGGTACGGGCTGTAAAGAACATTATCACTCCGACAAAACCCAAGGCTACGCCAAAATCCCAAAGAATAAACGGTACGCTTTCTGTTTGGCTACCCGGAAATACCATTTGATACAAATCTAACCAGTGGCCAAATAAAAGTAAGGTGGACATAAACGTTAGTGTCGCATAATTCCTTTTCGAATCACGGCTCATATAAATTAATATCGGCGCCACGAAGTTGATTGTTAACATCAACCAGAAAATACCACTGAACATGCCCTGTGCACGGGGTTTGAAATAGGTTGTTTCTTCCGGAATATTGGCATACCATATCAACATGAATTGAGCAAACCATAAATAAGACCAGAAAATAGAAAAAGCAAATTGGAATTTTCCAAGGTCATGCAAATGTTCTTTATTGGTCAGCTCTAAGTAATTATTATTTTTCAGGAAGATGACAAATAAGGTAATCAAAGCAACACCGGCTACAAAGGTGCTGGCAAATGTGTACCAGCTATACAATGTGCTATACCAATGTGCATCAATACTCATCAACCAAAGCCAGGGTGTTGACGACATAACAGTTAACGCAAAAACTACAATAAAAACGGCTGACCACACGGTATTTCTATACATGAATTTCTTGCCTTCTTCAATCGACAATTTTTTATCATCGATACTACGGGAAAGTTTTCTCATTTTCCACCCAAGGAATGACCAGCCTAAGATGGTGCAAACCGTCATAATGGTGAAAAAGTTTTTATTCAGGAAGCCGGCTTTAAAGCTAAGGATCCTGTCGTGTCTTACATGTTCGGTATCGGTCCAGTGATATAATTCATGATTATTGCCAAATACAATTATTAAAAGTATAACACCGCAGATGGTTCCAATCACGGGTACACAAGCCGAGATGGCTTCCGAAACCCTGCGAAATGACATTTGCCATCCGCTCCATGCCAATGTAGTGGCGCAAATAAAAAACATGACGGCATTCACCACCAATAAGAAATAAACACTGTTTTGCAACAACGAACCCCAAAAACGGGCTTGTTCTTTTGGATCAGCTTTGGCACCATGTGTGGCGTACAAACCAATAATGGTTAATACACCAATAACCATTAGCGTTATCGCTATCAAGTTATATTTCTTTGATGTTATAAATTTCTCCCTTATTGCCATTTTATTCTTTTATATATTCTTTCAAAATCTATTTTGTCTTTGTTGTATCTGCCGCAGTTGCAGCCGCAGCTCCTTGTTTCATTTTTATATAAGCCACAACTTCCCATCTTTGGTCGGTGCTCAATTGAGAAGCATAACTTCCCATTTGGCCTTTACCGTAGGTGGCTACATGAAACATGGTACCTTCCGGCAATGCTTTCATATCTTCTGCCATAAAATTTTTAGGTGCTACCGGATAAGGGCCATCGCCACCTTTCCAAAGCGGCCCGTTGCCATCCAACTTCGGACCATGACAAATAGCACAGTTGACCAAATACAGTCTTTCTGCTTCTGTCATATTAATTTTTGATTCATCTAACGGGCTTTTGGTATTGGCAGAAGCCGTATAACCTGAATCATTATTGGGCAGCCGGTAAGGATATTCATCGCCACGGGCAATGGCGCCGGGAACCGGCATCGCATTATAATTGATATCCTCCTTTTTCAAATTGTCCGTAGAAGAATATGTTTCATAAGCTCTGCTGTATGTCATATCAGGCATGTATGCCCTACCCGGACTACGCCTTACTTTATGGCAACTAACCAAAACAGCTACCATTGCGAAACATCCTGTTATTATCCAAATTTTTTTCATCATTGCAGCATAAATAATTTATGAATGTGCAGTTTCCACATTCTGTTCTATTCGTTTACTTTCTTTATCATATCGACCCAGCCACCAGCCGGTTTCTTTGTACTGAACACCTACATCTACGGCGCCCAGGCTTTCCAAAAAACTGATGACTTCCGCTTCGTTGGTCGTTTCGGTACATTCCAAAGCCATAACAAAAGTATCATCCGTAGATCGAAGATTAAAATGATCTTTCTTCACAAAAGGTGCTATCTGGCACAAATAACAAAATGTAAGTACCATACCGATAGCAGAAAATAATACAGTCAACTCGAATGTAATAGGAATCCAGGCCGGTAATGAGAAGAAGGGTTTACCACCAAAATCCAATTGCCAATCTACGGTCAACGCCCAGGTAATAAAACCAAGTGCTGTTGTAGTGCCTGTTATCCCATAAATAAATCCTGCAATGTGCAAACTGGTATCTCTTAATCCCATGGCTTTATCCAATCCATGAATGGGAAATGGCGTAAAGATATCATGAATTTTGTACCCAGATCGGCGCACCTTTTTTACGGCAGGAAAAAGTTTTGCTTCTTCGTAAAAACTTCCGGTTATAAATTTTTTTACACTCATACATCAACCCCTGTAAGGGTTATTATATTCTGAAATTTTTTTCGCTAATGGAAATTCTGTTTCAGAATTGATTAAAAAATTATTTTCTATCTACTATTCAATTTATCAAGCACCATGGTCATGTCCATGTTGCTCTTCAAAAACATCTAAACTTTCTGTTTCCAGTTCACCCATATTCGCTTTATAGTTTTCTCCGCTTTGCTTCAGTATATGCTTGATTTCTGCAATCGCAATGACCGGGAAGAATTTGGAGAAAAGGAAATAACAGGTAAAGAATAATCCAAAAGTGCCGAGATAAAATCCAACTTCCCAAATGGTAGGCGTATAATAAGTACTCCAGGCACTGGGCAAATAATCACGGTAAATGGATAATACGATGATAACAAACCTTTCGAACCACATACCAATATTCACTAAAATGGAAAGGAAGAATGTAACCGCCAGGTTTCTCCGCATTTTCTTTATCCAGAAAATTTGCGGGAAGAGAACGTTACAACTCATCATAATATAGTAAGCCCAACCATAAGGACTATCCAGGTTCGCCCTACTTTGGAAGAAAGCAAAATTTTCATATTGCACCGCCGAATACCAAGCCATGAACAATTCCGTCAAATAAGCAATACCCACGATGGAACCTGTGAGTACAATTACTTTGTTCATCACATCAATATGCTCGATGGTAATATAGTCTTCGAGTTTCAATACTTTTCTCGTTACCAACAACAATGTTTGCACCATGGCAAATCCTGAGAAGATGGCTCCTGCCACAAAATAGGGCGGGAAAATTGTCGTATGCCAACCCGGAATAACCGATGTAGCGAAGTCGAAGGATACGATGGTGTGTACTGACAATACAAGTGGTGTGGCCAATCCGGCCAATACCAACGCCAGGGCTTCATGTCTTTGCCAGTGTTTGGTACTTCCGGTCCAACCAAAGGAAGCAACTCCGTAAAACATTTTTCTCCATTTCTTTTTGGCACGGTCTCTTAAAGTAGCTATATCGGGTATTAAACCGGAATACCAAAACAATAAAGAAACGGTAAAATAAGTAGAGATGGCAAATACGTCCCACAAGAGTGGTGAGTTAAAATTGACCCAGAGTGGACCTCTTGTATTGGGATAAGGTAATACAAAGAACGCATCCCATACACGGCCCATGTGCCAGATGGGAAACTGTCCGGCACACATCACAGCAAAAATTGTCATCGCTTCCGCAGCACGGTTTACACCGGTACGCCATCCTTGCCTGAACAATAATAAGATAGCAGAAATCAAAGTTCCGGCATGACCGATACCGACCCACCATACAAAGTTGGTAATATCCCAACCCCAGCCGACGGTTTTATTCAAGTTCCATTGACCTACACCATAGGTAACTTCCATTGCTACCGAAAAAATTCCAAAAAGCAATAATGCCACAGAAATTATAAAACCTATCCACCACAACCGGGAAGGCTTTGCTTCCACAGGACGACAGATATCTTCTGTAACCTGGTGGTAATCTTTGTCGCCACTTACCAATGGAGGTCTTACCTGTGATTCGTATCTGAGTAATGCCATATTCGTTTGCTTTTCTCTTCTAAATTTGCTTTAAGCAGTTAGTTCTGTTTATAAATACAACTTTTCAAAAAGTTGGTTTTTAATTTAACAATCAATGTCCGCCTTCTGTCGAATTGATGGCAGAAGGTAAAGTACTATCGGCTTTTTTCTCATCACCGGCCGGATGTTCATTTCCCTTTTCGCCACCTTCGTGATTCTCCTGCTCTTCATAATCCTTTACTTCCATCACTTCGTCAGTATTTCTCACTTTTGCCAAATAAGTAACATTAGGCAAAGTGTGCAATTGCTCCAACACATAATATCCTCTCAAAGGATTATCTTTTCTTATTTTGGTAATAGCACTATTTTCGTCGTGTACATTTCCAAAAACAATCGCATCTGTTGGACAAGCAAGTTGACAAGCTGTTTGTGCATCGCCATCGGCCAGAACACGGTTTTCTTTCTTCGCATCTAATTTTGCTTTCTGTAATTTTTGTACACAGAAAGAACATTTTTCCATCACACCACGGCTTCTGACAGTAACATCCGGATTCAATACCATCCTGGCCAGGTCGCCATTCATTTCATGCACCGCCGGATCCAATACACCTACAATTTTCTGATCCTGGTTATTCGGGAAGCTATCGGCTCCGGTATAATCGGCCCAGTTAAATCTTCTGACTTTGTAAGGACAGTTATTCTCGCAATAACGAGTACCTACGCAACGGTTGTAAATCATTTGATTCAATCCTTCGCTACTATGGTTGGTAGCCGCTACGGGGCAAACATTTTCGCAAGGTGCATTATCGCAATGCTGGCAAAGCATCGGTTGGAAAACCACTCCTTTCAAATCATCCGGGTTTTCATTATCACTTACAAAATAACGGTCGATGCGTAACCAGTGCATATCGTGAAAACGCATGACTTCGCTTTTACCCACTACCGGTACATTATTTTCAGCATGGCAAGCCACAACACAAGCATTGCAACCTGTACAAGAGTTCATGTCAATACTCATACCCCATTTGATGCCGGGCTGTCCGTGTTCAGGATATAAAGTAGCTCTTCTGAAATCGCCGTTTGAATTTTTATAATACGCATCCTGTAATTCTTGCCTGAATTTAGGAATGACATTCGGGTATTTTTTGAATGTAGCCATTGTGGTTTCCCGAACAGCTTCTACACGGTTTTCGTAAGAGTTATGTATTTGTGTTTGTGCTATTTTGTATTTCTTATGTAAATTTTCAACGGTGGCGCCTGTAGCTAAGTACTCAATCGTTGTGCCATTATTCACTGCCAAAGGATAAACATTGACACCCACACCGGCTGCCGTTTTACCCATGGCTTCATTTCTTCCATATCCTACTGCAATGGCAATAGTATCGGCTTGCATACCCGGAATAGCGAAAATGGGTACGGTAATTTCTTTACTTCCAACTTTTACTTTTATTAAAGGCTTGCCCGGATAATATTCATAATCGACATTTAATTTAATGCCCAATTTATCGGCCATAGCCATAGAAATCAAAGCGTAGTTGTCCCAAGTTGCCTTGGTTACCGGATCGGGTAATTCCTGCAGCCAGGGATTGCCGGCCTGCAAACCTGTACCTACTGAAACATTTTCATACAAAACCACTTCGATACCGGAAGCTTTTTTATAGCCGCCAATAGCTGTTACTGCAGCAGTAGTAGCACCATCACTAAATGCAGCATTGCCGTTGGCTTCATTTTCGACTATGCCTACCTGTAAGGCTTTGTCAAAATCATTCTCTGTACCCAGTTTTTGAATCCAGTATTCTTTAAAATAGGTGGCATATTCTTTATTGTTTCCGGACCAGCGCAATAATGAGGTTTGGAAAGGACGAGTCTTGAACAAAGGAAAAATTGTAGGTTGCTGAAAGCAAGTAATGCCGGCTTTGGGTTCGGCATCGCCCCAACTCTCTAAGTAATGATGGTTGGGCAGAATATAATCGCAGCGTTCGGTTGTTTCATCTATTTTTTCAGTAAAAGAAACTTTCAATTTTACTTTTTGAAGTGCTGCAGTAAATTTGGCCGCATCGTAATAATTGTACACCGGATTGGCACCGTAAATCAATAAAGTGCCTACTGCACCGGCTTCCATATCTGCAATCAGTGAAGCAAAATCGGTTTCGACACCTTGGCGATAGTTCACCGGCCTTGACCAATCAATGGTAGAACCAAAAGCACCAATCGCCTGGTTGATGGCATTGACTACAATTTGTACATTTTTATCATTGCTACCGCAAACTACAAGTGCGGCTCCATTATTCGTTTTTAAATCACCGGCTACTTTTTGAATCGCCGTTTTAAGTTTTGCATCGGCAATGGACGCATCGCCAGCACCATTAATGGCATTCAATAAAGCCACTGCTACAGCACCTGTTTCTGACGGACGATGAATAAATCTTTCGTCAGCATTGGAACCGGTCATACTCAAATGGCCCTCAAAATGGTAATGCTTACTCATGGAAAGCACTTTCTCATCAATTTTTCTGCCTTTGGAATAGCCTTTGGCAAATTCTACCGGGCTGAGCCAGGTGCCCAAAAAATCGGCACCGAGACTAACAATTACTTTTGCTTTATCGAAATGGTAAGAAGGTAATTTACGGCCAAATCCACAGGCTTCATTGGCTAACAACATGCCGCTATAAGAAATAGCATCGTATTGTACATGTTTTAAGTCAGGAAATTTGGCAATAATATCTTTGGTTGTAGGCGATACGATAGAAGAAGTTAATAATACCACAGAACCACCTGCCGTTTTCATGGCGTCCATGATTAATTTATCGGCTTGTTCATAGGTTGGAACTTCTTCAAATTTATTATTGACTTTATGTAAAGGATATTTCACCCGGTACATATCGTACAAATCCAGCACAGAAGCCTGTGTACGGGCAGATGTTCCGCCTTGTGCATAAGCACTGCCGGCTAATTCATTTTCCTCTATTTTGATGGGACGGCCATCTCTTACTTTGGCTAAAACAGGAACTACATCGCCTTCCTGTACATAAGTTGTTGCATAATATTTGGCTACACCTGGAATTAAATTTTCAGGTTTGTTGGCATAAGGAATGGCTTTTTTAATAGGTACTTCGCAACTGGCTGCAATGGTAGCAGCTGCTGTAGTAAAACCGAGATATTTCAGAAAATCACGACGCGGGGCTTTTGCATCCATCAAACCTTTATCATCAAAGGCTTCGAATGGTAGTTCTTCATGAAACTCATTCTTACCGAGGTCTTTGTGCTTCTCCGGTTCATTCACTTCTCCGAAACTTTGCCAATATTTATTACTCATAAGTCTAACTTAATATGCAGGTTTGAAAGTTTGAAAAACTTGAATGGTTAATCGCCAATGGCGCCTGATTTCACCCTTTCAAATCTTAATTTATTTTTATTAATAGTGACATTTTTGACATTCTATTCCACCGATATTTTTCACCGTTACACTATCCATCTTGTGGTTTTTAATATCATTATGAAACTTCTCGTATATGCTGTAAAATTTATTTCCTGTACTATCCGTATAGTTAAAGTCCACTTTTGTTTGCCTATGGCAATTGATACACCAACCCATACTCAACGGTGCCATTTGTTTTACTTCATCCATAGCTGTTATTTCACCATGACAGGTTTGGCATTGCACTTTACCGATTCTTACATGTTGCGAATGATTAAAATAAACATGATCGGGCAGGTTATGAATTTTAATCCACTGAATAGGTTTTGCCATCGAAGGATTCCAATCGTTGGGTTTTTTAGGATCAAACCCGGCAAAATCATATAGCTTGGCAATTTCCGCTGTACCATTGATTTCATTGCCATCTACATCGTACAGTTTAGGCCCTTTGGTGTAGTCTTGTATGGCTTTATGACAATTCATACAAACATTTACAGATGGAATTGTAGCATGGCGGCTTTCCCAAGCATTGCCATGGCAATAAAGACAACTAATCTGATTGATGCCTGCATGTACTTTATGCGAATAAAAAATAGGTTGTACCGGTTCGTAATCATGCTGATGGCCCAAACCGATAGCTCCTTTACTCAACTGGTAACCGGCAATGGCAAATAAGATTAAGGCCAGGATGGCAATGTAAATTTTGTTCTTATAAAAAGGCACTGGATGCGGACGCTGAATACCTTCTGCATCGTCGGACATTTTTTTGAGGTTACTATTGACCTGCATTAATATCAACGCAATGATGGCCAGTATCAAGGAAATAACACCGAAAATGATGGCATTGCTATTCGATTTTTGGGGAGCTTCTTCCGCTGTTCCACCCGCAGGAGCTTTTTCTACCGCAGCATCATTAATATAGGCAACAATATTATCAATATCTTCTAATTTAAGATCAGGAAAGCCTACCATCATAGAGCCAAACTTATCATGTAGGTCTTTGGTATATTTATCGTTGGCCATATAAGCGGCCGGATTATGTACCCATTTCAATAAGTCATTATGGTCGGCCCAAGTATGTCTGTCTTCCAAACCCATAAGGGCCGGGCCAGTCGCATCTTTCTTTACCTGGTGGCAGGCGGCACAATGGCTCATGAATAAAGTCTTCCCGGCAGGAATATCACCACCGGCAGCAAAAACATTATTCAGGCCTATTGAAACTATAAATACAATTAATAAAGTAGCTAACTTCTTTCCGATTGGTTTACAAGGAATCATATTCGCAGTTGATTCAAAAAAAATGTGGATAAAATCCGATAGTCAGCGGCAAAAATAAGTCAGGAATTTAACATTTCCACAACCCTTACAAATTTTTTTTATTCCGCTACCAATAAGGCTTTCAGCGGTTTCTGCGGTTTTTTGTATAAGAACAAAACTTCATTTGTCATAAAATCGTCAATGTTTTTACAGAATAGAAACAATGTGAAAAAAGGAGATTTGAACACCTGAAGTTGCTTATTTTTTCTGCATTTTTGCGCCTCATATTTTTAGCATGTTTGAAAAATTACAAAAGAAATGGAAAGTAAATAGCTGGCAACTCACATTTATTATTTGCACTTTCGCCATTGGTGGTAGCCTGACTGGCTTTGTTGCCAAAAAAATAATGAATGTACTTTCCTTGCACGAAGATTGGCTATGGGCAGTTATTTATATTCTACTCATTACCATTCTCTGGCCACTGGCGGTACTGGTCGTGAGCATTCCATTCGGGCAGTTCAGGTTTTTTTTACGATACATCAAAAAAATTGGCGTCAAAATAGGTATATCCCCAAAAAAAGAACCCGAAGAAAATACATAAACCTGAAAAATGTGTAGGCCTTATTTTACAGCAAATATCGACAGCATTGCCTTTATATTTGCCGGGTGAAAAAGATGGCCATTTTTGCTTCGGGTACCGGCACCAATGCCGCTAAAATAATTGAGTATTTTAAACACCATGCGCAAATAAAGGTATCCATCATCGTTAGTAACCGAAGCGATGCCGGCGTATGGCAAATAGCGAAAGACAATCACATTCCGGCTTTGCTCATTAGGAAAGAAGATTTTGTTGACACAAAATCCTTACTTCAACAATTTTCGATTTTGGACATCCAGCTTATTGTATTGGCCGGTTTTTTATGGAAAATACCAGCGGCACTCATTCAAGCATATCCGAATAAAATCATCAACCTTCATCCGGCATTATTACCCCAATATGGAGGCAAAGGCATGTATGGCATGCATGTGCACGAAGCAGTCATTCACAATCAAGAAAAAGAATCGGGCATTACGATTCATTTTGTTGACGAAAAATATGACCATGGCCGGATTATTTTCCAGGCAAAATGCCAAATAACGAATGATGACACCGCCCAGAGCTTGTCGGCCAAAATCAGGGTATTGGAACATCAATATTTTGCACCGCAAATAGAACGCCTCATTAATAGTACCAGCGAATAGTACTTTACCGTTCTTTTTACAATTTCTTTTGTTACTTGCAGATTCAATAAAAAAAGAACTATTGCGGGTATTTTACATTTTTATTTGCTTGCTTATCGGTTGTCTTGGCTTTGCATCTGTGGCCAATGCACAATCGTTTCGGATTAGGGGAACCGTATATGACAGTAGCCGCCTGCATCCCATGAAAGCGGTAACCGTACTCAGCACATCCGGCGATGGCACCATTACCGACAGCGAAGGAAAATATGAAATACAGGTAACGGAAAAAGATTCCATTTGGTTTAGCTACCTGAATAAACCCACAATAAAATTTCCGGTGCTGAAAATCAACAACCCCATCAGTTTCGATATTGCTTTACAGGTGAACATTCCCGTTATGGAAGAAGTCAAAATAAAACTGAAAGATTACAAACAGGATTCTATACAAAACAGGGAAGACTATGCGAAAATTTTCAATTATAAAAAACCGGGTTTACGGCCGGTGGTTAGTTCTTCCGGCGTAGGTTTCGATTTAGATGAAATCATCAATATGTTTCGTTTTAAAAGAAACAAAAGAATGGCTTCGTTTCAAAAAAGATTGTTGGAACAAGAGCAAGAAAATTTTGTTTTGCATCGTTTTAATAAGGGGCTCGTAACCCGATTGACAGGTTTATCGGGGCAGGCTTTAGAAACATTTATGCGTTTATATCGCCCTTCTTATTTATTTGCAAAATATGCCAATGATTATGATTTCAGGGTATTTATCAAACATGCTTATGAACGATATGTAAAAGGATTACCGCCTGAAAAATTTTATTTTGATGATATGGAAGAAGAATAACGTATCGTTTGGCATCATTTTTATTTTTCAATAACTTCATTGTTTCGTTATTGTTTTCTTTTTTCCATTGAAACAACTATTTACCGTTGATAGTTCGTCTAAGTACAAACCTATTTTTTCACCATTGAACCAACTTATCATGAAATTATGTAAAAACATTACAATCATTTTTGGCTGCTTATTTCTTTTATTCAGTCCTTTAGCGATATGGGCCCAAACAGATAGCACGGCAGATCAAGATGTACTCAAAAGCCCGGAAGAAATGGAAGCTCCCGGCATTGTAGCCTATTTATCAGGTACTTCCGTTTACATGGAAAAAGCAATCATTGCCGGCATTGGTATGGGTCAGCAAATTATTAAAACAGGAAAAGAAAAAGTTTCAATGACAATGAATTTCGACCCAAAATCTATGGCCATGCGGGTTGATTTTGCAGAACAGGTAAAAAGAGTCATCAACCCTTCAATTACAGGAATAGGGTACGGAGCTATTGTTATCAACACTATTCCTATTGGTAAAGAAAAACAAAAGCCCATGTATTTTGATAATAATGGGTATGTCTATACATCAGGCGGTAAAGAAGGCTACATAAAAGTAGATTTCCAAAAAATGAACAAATTGATGATGAGCATAGCAAAAGGCGCTGCCGGTGGCTTAAATGACATGTTTTCTGTAGCCGGATTACCCGGCATTGAGATTCCATCAGGACCTTCAACCTATTACGGTATGGATGTAAGTCCCAAAAGATTTCCAATTTTGGAATGGGTTTTTGTATATAAACCACAATATTTTGAAAATGATCAATTCAGAAAAGAAACTGTTCCTTGTAGGGCAGGTGAGGATTGTACAGCATATATCATAAAGTCAGGAGAAGATGCTGGCAGTTATGTTTTATTCGATTCGAGTAACCGGCTAAGAGAAATTCATACTCAGCAAAACGGATTCATTATTTTCTCTTACCAGGAAGTGAATGTAAAGCTACCACCGGCCAAGGATATGTCGTCATATTTTTAAACAATTCAGCAAAAAACCCGGGCAAAGTATTCCAACTGTCAATTGATGGCAGTTGGATTTTTTTTATCCCTTCTACATAAAAAATACTTAGATTTACCGAATACTCCTCACCCTAACGTGTAGTTGATAATAGGCGAAAACCCCAATAGCTCTAATAACACAAACAGCAAACGACCAACTACAAACTGAAAATATGGAAGTTCACCACCACACACATTCAGGCCATGGGAAAAAAAGTTGGAAAACTTATTTCTGGGAATTCCTCATGTTGTTCCTTGCAGTGTTTTGTGGATTTTTAGCAGAATATGAATTAGAACACGTTATTGAGCACACCAGGGAAAAAGAATATATCAGATCCATGCTGGAAGATCTTGGAAAAGACACTGCAAATCTTTCATCAGTTATTAATAATTTTCAGGAAAATGAAAATCGCCTGGATAATTTAATGCTTCGATTTGATGATGGGATAAAAGTATTTAATAATGAGTGGACAAAAGAATTTGTACTTTTTGCATTAAGCGGATATGAAGATTTTGTGTATACAGACCGCACTTTACAACAACTGAAAAACTCCGGTGGCCTACGTCTCATAAGGAACAAAATTGCAGCAGCTGGTATAATCGGTTACGATGCGGCTATACGGGATCTTTATGGCGAATTAAAACTTTTGGCAGAATATCAATCCAAATATGATGAAATTATACATAAGATCTGGAGCTTCAGGCAAATGTATACAGACTTGGGATCAATTAAATTGGATCGAGGAAAAGATATAGAACTGAAGAAAAATTATTGGATGAGTAATAATCCGAAAGATTACGAATATCTATTCAATAAAACCATGGCATACCGAGATGGTTTTAACAGGATTAGAATTTTGATGCTGGCTATCAAGGATGAAGCTAATTCTCTAATTTCAGTTTTAAAAAAAGAATACCGCTTTGATTAAATAAACTCTTTTTAAAAAATATCAAAACAATGCAACCCACCTTATCCGCACAAAGAAAAAGAATAACATCTATTGATATTTTGCGAGGCCTTGCAATGGTCATCATGGCATTGGATCATACCCGTGATTTTTTTCATGTCAATGCATTTACCGGTAATCCGCTTGATATGGCCACGACAACGCCGGCATTATTTTTTACAAGATGGATCACCCATTTTTGTGCTCCCATTTTTGTATTTCTTTCCGGCACTTCTATTTATTTGCAAAGCCTGCGCAAGACGAAAAAAGAACTCAGTTTATTTTTAATTAAACGGGGCATTTGGCTAATCCTTGTTGAAATTACCATTGTCAATTTTGCCTGGCGATTCGACCCGTTTTTTCATTCCATTACGTTACAGGTTATTTGGGCTATTGGAATGAGTATGGTTTTATTGGGGTTCATCATCCGGCTTCCTTTCAAGGTTATTTTATTACTCGGATTGATTATTGTTTTCGGTCATAACCTGTTGGATATTCCCGAATCTGCCGAAGGTTTCAAAGCCGGCTTTTTGTGGGATTTATTGCACCATGCGAATTTTAATTTTTATCCAATAGTGCCCGGCGTCTATTTATTGATTGTTTATGCTTTTCTACCCTGGACCGGTGTTATGATTTTGGGATACTGCACCGGTGTTTTCTTTTCGCAACAGTTTTCTGCAGAGCAAAGAAAGAAAATATTTGTAAGAATAGGTTGGGCACTTATCGTTTTCTTCTTTGTACTGCGCTGGTCCAATTTCTATGGTGATCCTGTTCATTGGTCTTCACAAAAAAACGGGCTGTTTACTTTTCTTTCCATACTGAATGTAAATAAATATCCGCCATCCTTATTGTATTTAAGTATTACTATCGGGCCTTCATTTTTATTATTGGCTTATTTTGAAAATGTAAAAACATGGTTTACCGAAAAGATGATTGTTTTCGGCCGTACAGCATTTTTTTATTATATCCTGCATTTATATGTTATTCATCTTGCAACGACAATTTGTTTTTTGGCCAGGGGCCATTCGCTGAGCGATGGATTTAATCAACCAAGTTCACGCATCAATTTTGTATTACCGGGCGAAGGGTTTTCGCTATGGATAGTTTGGCTCATCTGGTTGGCGGTGGTCATTGTCCTATATCCTTTGTGTAAGCGGTATGATACATATAAACGGAATCACCGGGAAAAATGGTGGTTGAGTTATTTGTAAAACAATGAACCAATCAACAAAACAAAATGAAAAATCAGGATGAAGGCCTTAAAAAAGAGATTGGTGTATTCGGCTTAGTCGCCAATATGACAAACATTATTATTGGTTCCGGTATTTTTATTTTGCCGGCAATTGTAGCAGGAATCTTAGGGCCGGCCTCGATTGTAGCTTATATTTTTTGTGGCGTATTGGTTACCAGTATTATGCTTTGTTACGCTGAAGCCGGTAGTAAAATTTCACAATCCGGTGGCGATTATACCTACAATGTAATAGCGTTTGGAAAATTTGCCGGTTTCCAGATTTTTATGATTGGTTTTTTTTCAACCATTTGTGGTATTGCTGCTATCACTAACGCCTTAATAAATACATTGTCAGAAATAGTTCCGTTTTTTCAAAATGAAATTGTAAGAGTTGTATTTATTCTTTTAATTTTTCTTGGCCTGACATTCATCAATATCCGAGGTATAAAACAAGGCATTGGCTTGGTGAAAATTCTCACCGTTGCTAAAATTTTACCAATTACCATATTGATTATCACCGGTATATTTTTTATCCATCCGGCCAATTTAAAATGGGTTTCGGTACCGGGTTTTAATGACATAGGTGCGGCTTCGCTGATTTTATTTTTTGCTTATACCGGGGGTGAGGGCGGCTTACAAGTTGGCGGTGAAATAAAAAAACCGGAACGTACTGTTCCGAAAGCTATTTTAATTACAGTAGGATTTGTTGTTTTGTTTTATATACTTGTACAAATCGTTGTATCCGGTGTATTGGGTAATGCGCTGGATCCAAAATCGGCAACACCGCTGGTACATACTGCACAAATCGTTTTGGGTTCTTTTGGTTTTACTTTACTCTTTGCGGGTGCCGCTATTTCCATGTTTGGCTCTGTGAGTGGCAATGTTTTAAATCTGCCACGTTGTGTATTCGCTATTTCCCGCGACAATATTTTACCCATTCCCTCACTAAAAAAAATACACTCTAAATATGCAACACCACATATTTCCATTATTGTAACAATCATCTTGTCCTGTGCATTTACACTGGCTGGTGGATTCCAAACTTTGGCTGTTTTTAGTGTAGCCGGTGTTTTGTTGATTTATTTATCTTTAAGTTTTGTCGTGCTGAAATTCAGAAAAATGGAAACCATGAAAAACAAAGGATTTACGATTCCCGGTGGGGCATTGGTGCCGATTCTATCTATGATTATTACCCTTGTTTTTTTATCGCAATTAGCCGGGAAAGAATTAATTTCTATTCTTATTTTTATGGGCATCTCATCTGTTCTTTATCTTTTCATCCACCTGATTAGAACGAATCAACAAAAAGGAGCAAAAGAAAAAAACAAGAAAACCTTTCCCGCCTCTACTGATTTATAATTATCTTTTTATTTAGCGTAAAAAAAATATTAAAACTATTTTATGGCAAATAAAAAAAGAACAGTAAATTAGTTTTGTTTTACTATGAGTAATAATTTACATAATGAACTTCGCAAAGAGTTTCAATTAGAACGATTGATCCTTTTTAGTGATGCAGTATTTGCTATTGCCATCACTTTGTTGGTCATTGAAATTAAAATACCTGAAGTACATGAGAATGTTTCGGATAGAACTTTGTTAATTGAACTCAAACATCTTCTTCCTAAATTTGCGGGATTTATTATCAGCTTTATGTTGATTGGACTTTACTGGAGCATACACCACCGCATGTTTGGCTTTGTGACCAACTTTGATAATACTCTTCTTCGGCTAAATCTTTTTTTTCTTTTTTTTATTGCACTGATGCCTTTTAGTACGGGATTTTATGGAGAATATGCCAGTAGCGATTTATTTGAAAAGCATTTAAAAGTGCCCATGACTTTTTATGTGCTTAATTTTTGCTGCCTTGGAATTATTAACTACCTGATCTGGCTCCGTATCTGCAATCCTAAATATAAATTAGCCGATCCACCGGTTGATAAACAAATTGCTGCATTTGCAAAAGCTAGGTCAATGTTAGTACCATTAATCTTTTTACTAATGCTACCTGTAGCTTATTTAGCCGACGTATTGTACGCAGTTTATGTGCCACTGCTTATTCCATTAATATTAAAGATAGCAAAACGAAAATCTTTCAAGAAGAAGTAAGAACAATAGATCAATCAACATTTCAATCAGAGAAATAAAAATTAAAGCCTGAAATAATCAAATGAAAAAATTACTAATTGTTTTTTCGATTTTTTTACTCCACAATAACTCGTTTGCACAAGTTCAACAATTAGATAGTTTAAAAAACTTGTTACGCCAAACCACTAAACCTATTGAACAATTTGACCTGCTTAGGAATATCTTAGAAATCTCTAACACCAGCCAGGTGCAAAAAGTAGATTCAGCCTCCTGCCTTCGATTATTGAAAATAGCACAACAATTAAAAAATGATTCCTTAAAAGCAATCAGCTATAATTGGATAGGCTCTTATTTTGCATTTACCAACGGCGACATGAACAGTGCTTTAGAAAATTTTTTTAAAGGCATTCCGCTGGCTGAAAAAGCAAAAGATAAACGAAGAATCAGCTCCCTGTATTTCGATATTTCGTTGGGTTATTTTACCCTCTCAAATTATGAAGATGCCTATAAATACATCATTAAAGGATATGAAAATTTACCGGACAAAGAGTCACACATGTATCAATACATGTTGATACAATATCAACGCAATATGGCTATTTATTTCTTTTCAACGCATCAGCCGGATTCTGCTTTGAAATACGCTCAGGCTACTATTGAAACTAATCGGGCTATCAAAAGCCCTCTTTTTGAATTGGCAGGATTGAGTTTGAATGGAGGTGCTTATGGTCAATTAGGCGATAACGAAATGGCAGAAATTTATTTTAAAAGATCTGATGCATTAGCAGCTACAACAAAATTGGTGGGTTTACAAGCGAGTCATTTAAAAATGTATATTCCTTTTCTGTTAAGTGAAAAGAAAATTTCGACAGCTAAAGAAAAAGCATTGGAACTGCTACAACTCGGCATTCAAAGCAAAAACAATAATGTAAAAATGTTGGCTGCTGGTTTTATGCGACAGATATACGACACATTGCACCGGGCAGATAGTGCCTATTATTATTCCCGCATAGAGTTAGCTACAAAAGATTCCTTATTCAGCCAGGAAAATATCAATAAAATACAAGCACTTGCATTTAAAGAACAGTTAAGGAATATAGAAGAAGAAGCGAAATTGGCAGAAGCGGCACAACAGCGAAAACAAAATATTCAATTTGTATTAATCGCATTGGGAATTATCATTTTCGTCATTCTCTTTTTGGCACTCAGTCGCCGCCACATCACCAATACAAAACTGATTCAGTTTCTCGGCGTTGTAGCTTTATTGGTAGTTTTTGAATTTTTCAATTTGCTACTTCATCCATTTTTAGAAAGCATTACACACCATAATCCAATTTTGATGCTATTGGCCTTGGTATGCATTGCGGCGTTATTGGTTCCACTGCATCATCGTTTAGAAAAATGGGCAAAACACAAATTGGTAGAAAAGAATAAAGCGATACGCTTGGCAGCCGCCAAGAAAACTATTGAAAAACTGGAAAACCGTCCTTAACTGAAAAAATTAACATGCTGAATATGAATCGTTTAGTTATTTTTTTTACTTTTGACTATTGATAGTAAATAGTAAAGATGAAAATAAAAGATAAGATAGTAAAAGCTCTTGAAGAAGAAGGTGATTTGAGTGTAAAGGAATTAGTTGACATCTTACATGCTTCAAAGCAGGGAATACATATTGCCTTAAAACAGCTTTTGGAAGAAAATAAAATTATCAAATTGGGTCGCACCCCAAAAACTATTTACAAATTAAACCCAGAGCTGGACACCCCTTCATTAGATAAAATTCTATTAACCACAGAAAATGCAAACTATCTCAAAAAAAATTTTTTACATATTTCCGAAGTAGGAAAATTATTAGATGGCATTGATGGTTTCAGTTACTGGTGCAATCAAAGAAAATTACCATTAGAAAAAACAACTCTTGAATTTATTAAAACCCGAAAAAAATATGATACTTATTTCAATCATCATGGATTTATCAACGGCCAAAAAAAACTTCACAATACAAAAGGATTTACAAAAATAAACCTGGATGAAATTTTCTATCTTGAATTTTACGCTATAGAACGTTTCGGTAAAACAAGACTGGGCAGCTTATTACATTTTGCAAAACAAGGGCAAAATAAGTTTTTAATGAGTCTATTAATTGCTGAAATAAAACAAAAAATAAACAACTTCGTTGCAAATGGAAATTTCGATGCTGTGGGATTTGTACCACCGACAATCAGACGTGAAGTACAAATTATGAAGTACTTGGAAACACATTTAAAAATTAATTTACCAAGAATAAATATTCAGAAAATTTCAGGAATTATACCTGTACCTCAAAAATCATTGAACAAAATTGATGAACGAATTAACAACGCCGAAAATACATTTGCCGTACAAGAATCAATTTCTTACAAGCATCTATTATTAATTGATGACGCAATAGGAAGCGGTGCAACGCTAAATCAAATTGCAGGAAAAATTAAACAAAAAAAAATAGCCAAAACAATTACCGGGCTTGCAATTGTCGGTAGTTTTAAAGGCTTTGATGTACTGACAGACGTATAAATATTAGATTCATAAATCGTACAAAAAAATTTTTATGGCCAATAAAAAATCATTTCCCGGCCCTATTCCCATCCTGATGATGGTGATTGTTTTGGCTGCCATAGCAACCTGGCTAATGCCGGCCGGACAATACAATAAAATGCATTTGCAAGACAATCATTTCATATTGGCAACAGACAGCAGCGAAATCAGTTTGCCTGCTACGCAAAAAACATTGGATAGCCTTGGTGTGCAAATTCAATTAGAAAAATTTGAGAGCGGCGATATACGAAAACCCGTTTCTATTCCCAACACATACACACATCAAAAAAGAAATCCGCAAGGTTTTATAGCCATACTCGAGGCACCGATAAAAGGCATTTACGATAGTATGGATATTATTTTGTTCATTCTCATCATCGGTGGTTTTATGTTTGTGTTCAATACGACTGGTGCCATGATGAAAGGCGTTACCTGGCTTTCGCAAAATATGAGTGGCAGGGAGCCTTTATTAATTGCCATCCTCACCATTATTTTTTCTTTTCTCGCCGGTTCGTACGGCATGGCAGAAGAAGCCTTGGTTTTTTATCCCATTTTGGTGCCTTTATTTCTTGCTGCCGGTTACGATTTATTAGTCCCCTTGGCCATTATATTCGGCGGCACTTCTTTGGGTTGTATTTCGTCTTTTACCAATCCGTTTTCCGTCATCATTGCATCCAATGCAGCGGGCATCAACTGGATGGACGGCCTTGTGCAACGCTTAATTCTTTGGGCATTACTTACTGCCATTCTTGTTTGGTATATTTTAAAATACGCCAAAAAAATAAAAGACAATCCTTCCGCTTCACTCGTACGAAAAATTGACGGCTCCGTTTTACCTCCTTATAATGTCGATATTGACGCCCATGCGCCGGCTGAAAAACTGACAATGAAAACCCGTTTGCTGCTATTTATTTATCTCGGTACTTTTCTGGCAATGGTTGGTGGTGTTGTTTTTCTAAAATGGTGGACCACAGAAATGTCGGCACTGTTTCTTGCTTCTTCTATTTTAATTGCCATTATTGGTCGCATTCGTGAAAAAGATTTTACACGAGAATTTATCAAAGGGGCTGAAAGTTTATTATCGGTTGCCTTTATTGTGGGTGTAGCCAGGGGTGTTACAATTGTACTAAATGAAGGCCAAATCAGCGATTCAATTTTATATTTTGCATCCAATATGTTGCAAGGTGTGCAACCGGCATTTTTTATTTTACTCATCTTAGTTTTTTACATTGTTTTTTCTCTGTTCATCCAGTCTTCTTCAGGCATGGCTGTTTTGACCATGCCAATCATTGGAGCCTTGGCAATATTGGTGCAATTGCCTGGCAGGGAAATCGTCAACGCCTATATGTATGGTATGTGCCTGATGTCGTTCCTGGCACCTACGGGATTGGTATTACCATCACTGGCAATGGTCAACGTTAGTTTCAAAACCTGGCTCAAATTTATCATGCCACTATTGGCTATCCTGACCATCATTTGTATGTTGGCATTGATTATCGGTATTCATTTGTAAATTACCGGATGAAAAAATTTTTTTTACTGCTATTCATTCCCATTCAGGTAGCGGCACAAAATTTTACTACAGAAGAATTGACCCGTTGGGAAAATCAAGCAACACGGGTTACCATCGTCCGAGATAATTTTGGTATTCCTCATATTTATGGAAAAACAGATGCTGATGCTGTGTTTGGTTTATTGTATGCCCAATGTGAAGATGATTTTCCGAGAATAGAATTCAATTATATTGACAAATTGGGCCGGCTGGCCGAAGTCAATGGTAAAAAAGATTTGTACAATGATTTACTCAATCGCTTAATGATAGACACCGCCGATGCCAAAACCGATTTTGAAAAAGCACCCGGCTGGTTAAAAAAATTATTGACGGCTTTTGCCGATGGTGTCAATTATTATTTATATAAAAATCCTCAAGTAAAACCGGCATTATTAAAAAGATTTTATCCTTGGTATCCGCTGCTGTGGACCGATGGAAGTATTGGTGCCATCAGTACCGGCGGCATTGCTCAATATGAATTAATCCAACTTTATGGCAGCCACGACGATGCCGTTATTGCCCAAAAAGAATCGGTCGATAAAAATGCAGATGCAATGGTAACCGGATCAAACGGTTTGGCATTTGCTCCTTCCATTACAAAATCAGGACATGCTATTTTATATATCAATCCGCATGTTACATTTTATTTCCGGCCGGAAGTACACATGGTGAGTGAGGAAGGATTAAATGCTTATGGCGCCGTTACCTGGGGACAACCTTTTGTTTACCAGGGTTTCAATGAGCATTGCGGTTGGATGCACACTTCGAGCCTGGCCGATATTTCAGATGCCTATATTGAAAACATTAAAAATGAAAATGGTCAATGGCTATATCAATATGATGGAGAATGGAAACCTGCGATGCAAAAAATAATATCCATCAAAGTAAAAACTGCAAATGGTTATGACACCAAAACTTTCCGAGCACTGTTTACGCATCATGGCCCGGTGATGGCCAAAAGAAATGGACACTACATAACCGTGCGTCACGACAACCGCGACATGAATGGCTTGATACAATCCTGGCTGCGCACCAAAGCCGGCAGTTTTGCTGATTTTAAAAAAACAATGGACATCGGTGCCAATCCTTCCAATAATACTGTGTATGCCGATGCCGAAGGAAATATTGCCTACTGGCATGGCAATTTTATGCCTCGCAGAGATACGAATTACGACTGGAGTCAACCGGTTGACGGCACTACCAGTGCAACCGAATGGAAAGGATTTCACCCCGTGAACGAAACCGTACATTTATACAATCCGCCAAATGGTTGGTTGCAGAATTGTAATTCAACACCTTTTACTGTTGCCGGAAATAACAGCCCGAAACGAAAAGATTATCCGGCATACATGGCGCCTGATGGAGAAAATTATCGGGGATTAAATGCTGTCAGGAT
>JAGQWM010000120.1 GCA_020437365.1 Chitinophagaceae bacterium
AACCCAGCGATGCTAAAGCCGGCTCTTGATTTTCCAAAATTTGGGCTAGCAGGATTTTGATTTTGTTTACCTAAAAGTATAAAGGCTACCGTTGGAATTGTAGCCAGGTAAGCTGTTGTTAAGTTAGCCCGGCTTCTCTTAAAATAAAAATTGGCTTTCTCTACTTTCAATATCTCATTTTTTACTTCCCTTAGCTGTATCCTTTTCCCGTCTAAACGCCATTTGCCCCAATTAAAACTGAGTGTTCCTTTTTGTTTAGAACCTGTTTCTTGCGCATTTACAGAAAACGTGAAAGCTATAATTAGTATTGATAGTAAAATTTTCATTCAAATTCCTTATTACATTTTGAAATGGAAATAAAAAAAGTTAAATAAAGTATTTTCATTAAAACTTTTTATTATAAAACCGGAAATTGGTACAGCATTCCCATTCTTATAAAATCCAGCCCTTTGAAAATACAATTATTCTGTTAACAAACGAAGCGAATTATACATTCCTCAACAAATTCAATAAGTTACTTATCATAAATCGGTTACATTTGCCGAATGAGTAATTTCAGAACGACTGTGCCTCAACGATTTCCGCCCGTTGTAAAAAATCTCATCATCATCAACGGCCTGGTGTGGATGGCTCAATTGATTTATGATAAACAATGGGGCAATCTCGGCCTGACGACCAAATTGGGTTTGTGGCCTATCAATTCGCCACAGTTCGAACCTTACCAAATTGCCACTCACATGTTTGCCCATGCCACTTATTCCGTTGGTGGCGGTGTCAATTTTTTTCATATTCTTTTCAATATGTTTATGCTGTATATGTTTGGCAGAATCCTGGAAAACGTTTGGGGCGGTAAACGGTTTTTATTTTTTTACCTGGCTTGTGGAGTCGGTGCCGCTGCGGCACATTTAGCTATGCAATATTTTATGGGTGGCTACTCATTTGCCATTGGCGCTTCGGGTGCCGTCATGGGTGTTTTCGTCGGCTTTGGCTATTTATTTCCCAATACTGAATTGATGATTATTCCGATTCCGATTCCCATCAAAGCCAAATGGTTGGTACTGGCCTATATCGCTTTTGATCTCTTCGGTGGTTTCGGTGGTATGAGCAGCGATGGTATTGCCCATTTTGCTCACCTCGGCGGCGCCTTAACCGGCTTTTTAATTGTTTTGTATTGGAACAAAACCAACCGGAAAACTATGTACTAATTTTGATAAACCCTTTTAATAATTTCACCTATAAAGATTGTGCGGCAACGCTTAGTTTTGCGTATGGCTTTTTACGAACCGAAATCATATAACAGAATGTCGCTTGGACACAGTAATAATATGCTGACCAAGTTGGTTATTGTATGCCTGACGGTATTCATCGGTTTGTCATTTATGCGAACGTTGTCTTATTTTTCTCACGCCAAAGAAGTGGCTGTAGCCGTTTATCAAAAAAATGTTTTAAGCCAATTTATCCTGCCGGCCAGTTGGGATCAACTTTTGCATAAACCCTGGACGGTGATTAGTTTCATGTTTGCACAAGATAACTTTTGGCAAATCTTCACCGACATGATTTGGCTCTGGTGCTTCGGATATATTTTGCAAGACCTGAAGGGAAATAAAAAAATCATTCCTTTATTTTTTTACGGTGGGCTGGGTGGCGCAGTAGCTTTTTTACTGGCGTATCATTTTATTCCGTCTTTGCAATCGCAAATACCGGTGGCAACTTTAGGAGGCGCATCTGCTTCCGTTATGGCTGTCGTTGTAGCTACTACCATTTTATCGCCGGGTTACCGTTTATTTCCTTTGCTCAATGGCGGCATCCCGCTTTGGGTTTTAACGGTTATCTATGTAGTCACCGATTTCTTAACCGTTTCCATCAGCGATTCTGCAACACTCATTATTCATTTTGCGGGAGCTGTAGTTGGTGCCGTTTTTATTTTATTATATAAAAAAGGAATCGACTGTGGTAAATGGATGAACCAATTTTTTGAATGGGTGACCAATCTTTTCAATCCGGATAAACCGAAAAAAAGCAGCAGCATCAAGAAAGATCTTTTTTACAATGCGTCCAAAAAACCTTTTACCATCACACCCAATGTTACGCAAGAAAGAATTGATATTATTTTGGATAAAATAAATCAACACGGATATCAGCAACTTACAACAGAAGAAAAAGAATTATTGAAAAGAGCTGAGAAAGAAGGGTTTTAACTTTTTATTTTTAGCCTTCATCATTCTACCCTCATACCTTTTTTATGTAAATTGCACCAATGGCCATCAAATTCCGTATTATAACAAAA
>JAGQWM010000121.1 GCA_020437365.1 Chitinophagaceae bacterium
CCGGTTATGCCATTGAGTATGATTATTTTCCGCCAACGCAATTGCAGTACAGCCTGGAAACAAAAGGCATTGCGAATTTATTTTTTGCCGGGCAAATCAATGGCACGACGGGTTATGAAGAAGCCGCATGCCAGGGTTTGATGGCCGGTATCAATGCTCACCAAAAATGTATCAATGCAAAACCGGTCATTTTAAAAAGAAGTGAAGCCTATATTGGTGTATTGATTGATGATTTGATTAGCAAGGGTACGGATGAGCCGTACAGAATGTTTACTTCGAGAGCAGAATTTAGAACTTTATTGCGACAGGATAATGCCGACCTGCGACTGACTGAAATGAGTTACCGACTGGGATTGGCTTCGCAGGAGAGAATGGACAAAGTTTTGCATAAGCAAAAAAATGTATCGGCCATAAAAACGATTTTGGGTGAAACTTCCATTGAACCGGAAGATATTAATTCGTTTTTTGAAACAATGCAATCTTCCACCATCAAAGAAAAACAAAAAGCCGAAAAAATATTATTGCGTCCGGGTATCAGCTTGCAGGCGTTGAAAGACAATATTTCGACTTTGCAAAAGCCACTGGAAAATTTCGATGATGAAACCATCGAACAAACATCTATCCAGGTGAAATACGCCACGTATATAGAAAAAGAAAAAGAACTCGTAGAAAGAATGCGTCAATTAGAAGAACTGGCCATTCCTGAAAATTTTGACTATAAAAAAATTGTTTCTCTCGGCAATGAAGCCCGGGAAAAACTGAGTCGCATACGGCCGCAAACTTTAGGACAAGCCAGTCGCATTTCCGGTATCAATCCCAGCGATGTACAAATCCTGATGGTTTTTATGGGGCGATGATTTTTAGCCATTCATCTTGTCAAAGGTTTTCTTTTTTCAATGTACATTTGCCCTTTGCTTTTGTTGGCATTGCAGAAAAAAATCTAATACCGGACCTATTTTTTCGTTTAACCCTAACCGTTATTTTCAATAAAAATGCTTATAAGGTTTTTCACATTGTTTGTTTTTGTTTTGTTGAATGTATTTCGGTTAGAGGCGCAATGTCCTTCGGCAATCAATAGCTTTCCATTCACAGAAGATTTTGAAGCCACCGATGGCGGATGGGTTTCCGGTGGCACGGGCAACGATTGGGCCTGGGGCACACCTTCCAAACCGGTGATTACTGCAGCAGCTGGCGGCACAAAATGTTGGGTTATCGGTGGATTAAACGGTAGCTCCTACACCGATGGCGAAGCTTCCTGGATTCAAAGCCCTTGTTTTGATTTTACCAATTTGCAATACCCTTATATTGAAGTCAGTGTGTTTTGGGAAATGGAACAACGTTTCGATGGCTCCAATTTGCAATATTCCCTGGACAATGGCAATAGCTGGACAACTGTGGGTAGTTTTTCCGATGCCGTGAATTGTTTGAATGAAAACTGGTATAATTATTCGCCGGTACAATATTTATCGCCATTGACCAATCAACGGGATGGCTGGTCGGGCAATATTCAAACTTCTGCGGGCAGTTGCCGTGGAGGCAATGGCAGCAATGGATGGGTAACGGCCAAACATACTATGCCTTACCTCGCCGGTGAGCCGGAAGTTATTTTTCGTTTTACTTTTGGTGCCGGCACTATTTGCAATGCCTATGATGGATTTGCGATGGATAATTTTTCCATACAAGAAGCGCCGCCGAATGATGCTTCATTTTCGTATAACTGTGTCAATAAAAACACGGTAGATTTTAGCAATACTTCTGCATTATGTCCCACACAGTTTTCCTGGGATTTTGGCGACCCTGCTTCCGCTGCTGCCAATACCGATGCCAACGAAAACCCCACGCATATTTTTTCTGCTCCTGGCACTTATACCGTTACGTTAACTGTAAGCGGACCGGATAATGCACCCGCTACCACTACGCAGGATATAAGCGTTACCGATGTTACGGTAATGATGATAAAACCGGCCGATTGCCTGAATAATAATGGTGGTTCATTGCAGGCTACAGCAGCCTATTCGAATGGGACATTGAATTACACCTGGAGTACAAGCCCGGTGCAAAGCGGAACGATGGCAACG
>JAGQWM010000122.1 GCA_020437365.1 Chitinophagaceae bacterium
CGATGTGGGGAACGGAATACAGCGGGCCGCAGGCAGCTGCAAAAAATGCATTCGAAAATAAAGCTGTCGTTATTGTGAATGGCGAAGCGTCCGATAAAGATGCATTGGATTGGGTAACGAAGATGTATAAAAAAATCGGTATGCATGTGTTGAACATGAAGGCGACTGACCATGATGTGCATACGGCTTATGTCAGTCATATTTCTCACATCACTTCTTTTGCATTGGCCAATACGGTTTTGGAAAAAGAAAAAGAAGAGGATGCCATTTTTGAATTGGCATCTGCCGGTTTTGAAAGTACAGTTCGCCTGGCAAAAAGTAACCCGGCTATGTGGGTGCCCATTTTTATGCAGAATAAAGAAAATGTGTTGGATGTTTTGAATGAACACATTTCGCAATTGCGAAAATTCAAATCCTGTTTGGAAAAAGAAAATGTTGCATACCTGCAGGAGTTAATTGAAAAGGCGAATAAGATTCAAAAAATTATTCGATAGAAAATGAGTAAAAAAACGTTGACAAGGAAAGAATTAAATTTACACCATGCAAGAAAAGGAATCAGCGACAAAGGATGAATCAATACAATCGGTTTGGAACAAACGGCCATTGATTATTTCGGGCCCCTGCAGTGCCGAAACGGAAGAACAGGTTTTGGCAACCGCCAAACGATTGGCAGCCACCGGCCGAATAGATATGTTACGTGCCGGCATTTGGAAACCACGTACCAAACCCGGTTTGTTCGAAGGAATCGGGGCAAAAGGTTTGCCCTGGTTGCAAAAGGCAAAAAAAATGACCGGCTTGCCGGTTACGGTGGAAGTGGCCACCGCCAAACAAGTAGAAGATGCATTGAATTTCGATGTAGATGTTGTATGGATTGGTGCCCGTACGACTGTCAATCCTTTTAGTGTGCAGGAAGTGGCCAATGCATTACGCGGTGTCGCCATTCCGGTGCTGATTAAAAATCCAATAAATCCTGACCTGGAATTATGGACAGGTGCCGTAGAAAGAATTGAAAGAGTGGGTGTGCCACAAATTGGTTTAATCCATCGGGGCTTTAGTTCCTTCGGCAATACGGAATATCGTAATGCACCGATGTGGCACATGGCTATTGAAATGAAAAGACGGTATCCGGGTATGCTCCTGGTAAATGACCCTTCGCATATTTGCGGGCGCCGTGATATTTTACTGGACACGGCTCAAAAAGCCATCGATCTTGATTTTGATGGTTTGATGATAGAAAGCCACATTGATCCTGGTAATGCCTGGAGCGATGCCAAACAGCAAATAACACCCGAACAGTTGAATGAATTGCTCGACGCAATTGTTTGGAGAAAAGAAGATGCCAGCTCCGAATCCTTTAACGCTGCGTTGGAAAAATTGAGAGAACAAATAAATCATCTTGACGATGAACTGATGCAATTGTTGGGCCAGCGTATGAAAATTGCCGATAAAATCGGTGAGTACAAAAAAAATAATGATGTTACCATTTTGCAAACCAACCGGTGGAATGAGATTTTGGAAAGGTCATTTGCCAAAGGCGAAAAAATAGGCTTGAGTAAAGAATTTATAACCCGGTATTTTGATGCGGTGCATATGGAAAGTATTAATCACCAGAAGAAAATATTTGATGATTTGTAATTGAAACTGAAAAGGAATGACAAAACGTATTTTTAAATTCACAAATGCACAAACCGTTTTTTATACCGGGGAACATTTTTCCCGGTTAAAAAAAATAGTGGATATAAAATCGGCAGTCATCATTACCGATGAACATATTTTTTTGGCCCATCAAAAAAAGTTTGAAAACTGGAACACCATCGTATTAAAACCGGGTGAAAGTTTTAAAATTCAGGCTACGGTTGACTCCGTTATTGAGCAATTAATAGATATGCAGGCCGATCGGAAAACAATGTTAATCGGTGTTGGGGGCGGTGTTGTAACAGATATTACGGGATATGTTGCATCCATTTATTTGCGGGGCATTTCATTTGGTTTTGTGCCTAC
>JAGQWM010000123.1 GCA_020437365.1 Chitinophagaceae bacterium
GGTGATTATTACAGGTTCACACTTAATAGTTATCATTTGCATTCGTCCGGTTTGCAAAAAAATGAAACATATATAAAAGCCATTCTCTCCGGCTTTCCGGTTCATTTTCGATGGACGAACTGATTGCTTTGCTGCCATCCATTTCACGTACCTTTGCACCTCTTTTATGAAATCCGGTTTTATCAACATATTCGGCAGGCCCAATGCAGGCAAAAGCACTTTACTCAACGCTTTGATGGGTGAAAAACTGGCCATTGTTTCCGGTAAGGTGCAAACTACCCGCCACCGCATCAAAGGTATTTTGACAACCGACGCATTTCAATTGATTTTTTCGGATACACCCGGCATCATAGACGCACCTCGCTATAAGCTGCACGAAAAAATGATGCTGGCAGTTAAAGAAGCCCTCGAAGATGCCGACCTGGCTTTGCTGCTGGTCGATGTAAATGAAAATTGGGAAGAAGCGAACCAGATTTTCACCGACCTGCATTTAAAAGTGCCGGCACTGGTGGTGATCAATAAAATAGATACAACAAACAAAGAAAAAATAAACGAAGCCGAAACTTTTTTTCGTCAACAAAAATATTGCCACGGAGTGTTGGCTATTTCTGCTGCTACGGGCTTATCACAAAAGAAATTTATCAAAGTAGTATTACCTTTTATTCCCGAAGGGCCGCCGTATTTCGATGGCGATGATATCAGCGATTTGCAAACCCGTTTTTTTGTGGGCGAATTAATCCGCGAAAAAATATATGAACTGGCACAGGAAGAAATTCCTTACCAGGCCACGGTGATGGTGCAGGAATACAAAGAGAAAGAATCGCTGGTAAAAATTGTAGCCGACATCATTGTGCACCGCGAAACACAGAAAATGATTTTGATAGGCAAACAAGGCAGTATGATAAAAAAAATTGGCACCGCCGCCCGAAAAGATATTGAAGCATTTATTGGACAGAAAGTTTTTTTGGAATTATTTGTAAAAGTAAAACCAAAATGGAGAGATAATGAATTGAAGTTAAAAGAGTATGGCTATTAGAAAGGCTACATCAAAATTTTAAACAACCAAAGTAATGAGTTTTACACTTGCCATATTAGGCCGGCCAAATGTCGGTAAAAGCACATTGTTTAATCGCTTATTGTCCAGTCGCAAGGCGATTGTAGATGACATGAGTGGCGTTACCCGTGATCGGCAGTACGGTGTTACCGATTGGAATGGAAAAACGTTCAACGTCATTGATACCGGTGGATTTGTAGCGGGCAGCGAAGATGTTTTTGAAAAAGAAATTGCCCGACAGGTTTTGGTGGCGGCAGCCGAAGCCAATGCCATTTTATTTATGGTGGATGCGGCCAGTGGCATTACCCAACTCGATGATGCCATGGCGGAACTTTTACGCAAGTCCAAAAAGCCGGTATTCCTGACCGTGAATAAAGTAGATAATAACGACCGCATGTTGGAAGCCAATGAATTTTACAGTCTTGGTTTCGAACATATTTTTTTTATTGCGGCAGCCAGTGGCAGCGGCACCGGCGATTTGCTCGATGCAGTAACGGCACTCATTACCGAAAAAGATGTGGAAGAAACTTTAGAGGAAAATGCTTTGCCCAAAATAGCCATCATCGGCCAGCCCAATACCGGCAAATCTTCATTATTGAATGCTCTCATTGGCGAAGAAAGAACCATCGTCAGCGATATTGCAGGCACCACCCGTGATACCATTCACACCCATTATAATTTATTTCAAAAAGAATTTGTACTGATTGATACTGCCGGCATTCGCCGAAAAAATAAAGTGCAGGAAGATTTGGAATTTTATTCCGTCATCCGGGCTATCAAAGCCATTGACGAAGCCGACGTTTGCCTCTTGCTGCTCGATGCCGAAAAAGGCATAACGGCACAAGACCTCAATATTTTCAGCCTGGCCAGTAAAAAAGGAAAAGGCATGGTGGTGCTGGTCAATAAATGGGACCTGGTACAAAAACAAACCGA
>JAGQWM010000124.1 GCA_020437365.1 Chitinophagaceae bacterium
TTGGTATCAGCGTATCCCAATAACCTGACGAAACTATCTTTTTATAGCGTTTGTCCCGCTCAATTCCATAGAATCTTTTTTGGGGAAACAAAAAAAGAAGTAATGTAACAACATAAAACTTCTCAAACAACCTCCGCGAGAAATGTCTTGATTCAATTATTCCTGATTTTACTAATCAAAAACAAGGTTTGGTTTTACCTTTATTGAAATTGAAACAAAATGGCTTTACTTCCCTGGATAACCGGTAAGGTGATAAAGATTGCAGACCATACACATAACACCAAACAATTTTGGATTGAGGTGCCAGATTGCCAATCTTTTGATTTCAAACCCGGCCAGTTTGTTACGCTGGATTTACCGATCCATGAAAAACCCAACAGGCGGATGCGGAGTTATTCCATTTCTTCCTGGCCTGACGGCACCAATGTTTTTGAACTGCTCGTTGTATTGGCCAAACACGGACTTGGCACACATTATCTTTTCGAAAAAATTGACGTAGGCAGCCAATTGGTTTTCCGGGGTGCGCTGGGCATTTTTGTTTTACCCGAAAAAATTGAAAAAGATATTTTCCTTATATGCACCGGAACGGGTGTGGCGCCTTTCCGTAGTATGATTAATTATATGCATCTCCATCAAATTCCACACAAAAAAATTCATTTGGTGTATGGCTGCAGAAGGAAAGAAGACCTACTCTATTATCATGAACTTACTGCATTGGAAGAAAAAATGGAAAACTTTTTTTACCATCCCACTTTATCCCGTGAACATTGGGAAGGGCATCATGGTTATGTTCATCCCATTTACGAATCGCTTTGCCAGGACAAGCCTGATGCACATTTCTATATCTGCGGTTGGAAAGAAATGATTGACGAAGCCAAAGAACGAATCCTTCAATTGGGCTATGATAAAAAATCTATCCACCAGGAACTGTACGGTTAGTTTTTTGTTGCCGAAAGTGCAAAAACGCCTCTTGCGTTTCAATCCATTGTTCCTATATTCGTAAAAACAATCGAGCATGGGCGCATCTTCACTCATTGTACTCATCATTGCTGCCATTGCTTTTTCTGGCATTGCTATTCTTATCTCTAAACTTGTAACCAAATCCACTACGAATCCGCAAAAAGGCGAACCCTACGAATGTGGCATTCCCACGCAGGGAAAAACCTGGGTCCAAATGAATGTTGGTTATTATCTTTTTGCATTGGTGTTTTTAATTTTTGATGTGGAATTGGTGTTTTTATTCCCCTGGGCTATTGTAGCAAAAGATTTAGGCTGGGTGGCTTTTATCGAAATTGTAATTTTCTTCTTTATATTATTTATAGGTTTGTTATACGCACATCGAAAAGGCGCCTTAAAATGGATGTAAGTTTTCAATGATAAATTTTTAGTTATAGAAATGGCCGAATTGAACAATACGAATACCGCCAACGAAAAAAAACAGGAAGGCGGTGAAACATTTCCGGGGCAAATAGAAGAATTGCCCGGTGGCGGCATCGTACTGAGCAAATTGGACGATATCATCAATTGGGCCAGGTCCAATTCATTATGGCCCCTCACTTTTGCTACAAGCTGTTGTGGTATTGAAATGATGGCGACCGCCGGTGCCAAATACGATTTTTCCCGGTTTGGTTTTGAAGTGGCAAGAGCCACGCCCCGCCAGGCAGATGTCATTATTATAGCCGGCACAATCGTGAATAAAATGGCGCCGGTTCTCAAAAGACTTTATGACCAAATGGCCGACCCGAAATATGTGATTGCTATGGGTGCTTGTGCCATTAGTGGCGGGCCGTTTTTTTACAATACCTATTCCGTAGTAAAAGGCGCCGACCATGTGATTCCAGTCGA
>JAGQWM010000125.1 GCA_020437365.1 Chitinophagaceae bacterium
TTTTTGCTGTTGGTCTCTCACCTGCATCACAAAGCCAGCACGCAAGACACAACAGCGGCGTGTTGTTTTTGCGGAACTCCAACAATGGCAAATTACCCACCAATACTCTGAAATCCAGTATACAGTTGTTGCAATCAATACAGGAGTGGGGTCAACTGGCTTTGGCATATACATATCGGGACTAAATTTTGGCTTTGGGAAGCTTTTTGTTTGAGTTTTAGGCGAAAACACAGGTGCCGGATATGGACTGCCTTCTGGTTCTCTCAGACTTTTACTCAAAGGAACCAATGTTGCCTGCCGCACTGCTAATGGCCTTTTTGAAAATTGCGAAAAACGGGAACTGCCTACAGCGGAACATGCCCTGTTTTTAAAGAATATAAATTAGGGTAACTATAAAAAAAAGACCCGCCCTTGTATGAATATAAATAACCTATGCCTTCTTTAGAAATAAATATGGGAAAATCATTATCTCTTTTATTTATTTTCATTAAAGTATCGTTATTTAATCCAAACAATACGTCTCCGTTCTTATTCACAATCAAATTAGTTCCAATCCTTGACTTGTAATTATATGTTTTTAATTTTGAGCCATTTTCTACAGCGTAAACAAATATACTATGGTCACCTCTACAAAAAAGTTTTTCATTTGCTACAACCATTGATGTCTGCCATACTTCAATTGTACTATCAACTTTTTCTTTCCATATTTGATTTCCGGTAAATTTGTCAAAAGCAGTAATAAAATGTGATTTTTCTAAGTCTGTGCCTAAAACAAAGACAAGATTATTGTACATTCCATAAAGTATTTGTATGCTTAAACTATCTTCTATCCGAACACTCCAATTCAATTTGCCGTTTTTGGCATCTGACGACTGAAGATATTCATCATCCAAAATATAAATTATGCTGCTATCTATTAACAAAGGTTGCGACATGGTAGCTCCCCCTTTTTTCTGTGGTATAAACCATTGCTGCTGCAAAGTTTTTGCATCAAAACACTTTAAACCAACACCTCTGTCCTGAAGAATAAAGGTATTCTTATACACTAATGGGTTAATCTTACACCGGTCTTCTAAGTTTAGTATTCTTACGTTCCCGGTTGTATCAATTAAATAAACACTATCCGATAATGTTGGCGCTACATACTCTCTTGTTGAAGTAATAGCTCCTTTGTTTATGCCCATATGATTTATACTTTTGGACCACAGTAGTTGTTTATTTGTCAATGATAAACATTTAAAGGACTCTTGTCCTTGCTCGTCCATTGCTTGATAATATATTTTCCCGTCATCGAAGTAAGCTGTTTTAGACGACACTATCCCCGGTAGCAATAAAGTATCTTCTATAATTTCAATATGATTATCCAAAGAATCTTTATCTAAACTATCATTATTTAAATTGCAATTCATCAATAAACAACAATATATTAAATAAAACAACTTTCTCATGAATAGTACGATTAAAACGAAATTAGAAAGGAACTCTAAATAGTTTTTTAAAATATGGGACTATTTTGTTCATTCCGTGATTATATCTATCCAATGGATTCATTATGTCGCCTTTGAATTTTCGCCTTTGTTGGTGTTGCGTGCAGGGCTGCGCCATGCAAAAACACCGACAAACGAATGTAACTGATTTCCTATAAATTTTTTGCTGTTGGTCTCTCACTTGCATCACAAAGCCAGCACGCAAGACACAACAGCGGCGTGTTGTTTTTGCGGAAC
>JAGQWM010000126.1 GCA_020437365.1 Chitinophagaceae bacterium
GACATGGTTTCCATTGACCCGGCTGATGGTGGCGGTTATGCAACCGGTAAAGCTGTCATCAACGGCACTACCATCAATACTGTGAGTGACCAGGTATTTTATAGTGCCAATGTAGCGGCCGAAAAATTAGATAAGCTGTTTCCTAAAAACTCAAATATCGACGTGAACCTTTATGCCTATAGCGGCCATGCCGATATTCCCAACTTCAAATTGAATCCAAGGGTATTTGTGCAAATAGTTCCGTACCAGTTTCAAAACATTGCATTTGGGCCTGCTTTTATAGAACGCTGGGCCGAAAAAGTGAAACGGTTTGGCATAAGAGATTATTTCAAATATCCTGACAGCTATTACGACTTGCCGGGAGGTTATACAATAAATCAGCTGATGACCCGTGCCATGCATGCCGAAAGAGCCGGTTCGGAAGGAACTACCTATGAAAGTTCATATTCCAAATTTGCAACTGCTATTCCGCTTTGGGTATTAATCCGTTTTATGGCTGACGGCAAAACTGATTGGCAAAATGAATACCAACAACTTATCCGCGACTTGTTTGGTACAGCGGCTGCTCCAATCGGAAAAATGTTTCACCTGTTTTATGAGTCTTCAAATTTCGTTGGTAATGATTTACAGGAAGCTCAGCATTATTTAGAAGAAGCCAGAAAAACCAATCCCGGTTCCACCATTACCAAAAGACTCGATGAACTGCAATTGTACCTGACGTATGTAAAATTAGAACTTGATTCAAAAAATACACAAACAGGCGATATGGAACAAAGGCTTTTACCGGTTTATAAAATGGCCTGGACGCTTTATGAATCCAAAATAATAGATAGTTACCGGATGATGCAATTGATATCTTACAGCTTTCTTAACGCTAAAGGATTTGATGCAGCTACAACCAAAAAATATAAAGACTTGCACCAAAAACTATTTCCCGAAACAAAAAACACTGATGCTTACTGGAAACAAAATGCATCAGTTGCTATGTATTCTGCAAAAGAGCTGTCAAACATGTATCAACAGCAAACAAAGGAAACAAAAAATAATTCGTTGACCAATGCTACTTCATCTTTGGCTACAGCCGAAATCATTCAAAAAGCCGGAATGAATTTTAAACCGGTAGAACAATTCCGGGTTCGTGGCGGCAGCACGGTAAGAGGCTATTTTATTTTTTATGCCGAGAAAAAATCGGACATAGAAATCAATTATACACTTTCTAACCCCAAAACAGCACCCTCTATTTCTATTTCGGGTACGGACGAAAGCTATCAAAATATAATAGATCAAGTATTGACTGATAAGTCGGGTAAATACAAAATCACCATTCCCCAAGGGATAACCTATTTATTTGTCAATGCGAGGCCCAACACGGTTTATCAATTTGATATAGAGGTAAAAAATATTTGGACTTATTTTAATCCTGCACCAAGAGGGAAAATGAGTTTTAATAACAATGAGGGACAACCGACATATGAACCGCCTTTTTACCCAAGCTATTTTTATGTACCGAAAGAAACGACAGAAATAAGGCTTAAAGTGCAAAAAAACCGTTTAGCCGTTTATACACCTTCCGGCAAAAAAATTACAACCTCCGAATTATTAGGAACCATGCACGGAGGCTGGGAAATCAGAAATATTAAAGTGGCACCGG
>JAGQWM010000127.1 GCA_020437365.1 Chitinophagaceae bacterium
TTGCAACAAAAGATTATTTTTTTAGGCATCATTTAGAAACTACAATAGAAAATAACTCAATAACCAAAAATATAACATGGAGGAGAGAAGGAATTACTGGTATAAATGGAATAATTAAAATTCGAATTAATCATATTGGAGATATTGTGAATGTTGGCGAATATTAAAATACAACCGACATGATAAAACGTACACTTTTTTTTACAAATCCGGCTTACCTAAATACCAAAAATGATCAATTGGTAATTCATTATCCTGATGAAGGGCAGGAGGCAAAAACAGTTCCGATTGAGGATATTGGGTTTGTGGTGTTGGAGAACCCTCAGATTACTATCAGCAACCGGCTACTTGAAAAACTGGTGTTGAATAATGCTGCCATAATTCATTGCAATCAGCAACATTTGCCCATTGGCCTTTTAATGCCACTAACTGGGCATACAGAACAGAATGAACGATTCAGGGCACAATTGAATGCATCGCAACCATTACGTAAAAACCTTTGGCAGCAAACAGTGCAAATGAAGATCAAAAATCAGGCTTCTTTATTGGCCGAAAGAAAGATTGAACACGACAATATGCTCTATTGGGCCAGGGAAGTTACGAGCGGCGACAGCCAAAATCATGAAGCCAGGGCGGCAGCTTATTACTGGCAGCGATTATTCGGAATTGATGGTTTTTACCGATACAGGTATGGCGAGCCGCCTAATAATTTATTGAATTACGGTTATGCCATTCTGCGAGCAGTTTGTGCCCGGGCATTGGTGGGTAGTGGGTTGCTTCCCACCATTGGGATTCACCATGCCAATAAATACAATGCCTATTGCCTTGCCGATGATATAATGGAGCCTTACAGGCCTTTTGTAGATAGCATAGTTTGCGGGATGGTTGAAAACTATGGCGAAGCAGTAGAATTGACACCGGCCATGAAACAAGAGTTGCTAAAAATTCCGGCGATAGATGTTATGATTGAACAGAAAAAGAAACCTTTGATGATTGCCATGAGCCGTACCACCAACAGCTTGTACGATTGTTTTAAAGGAAGCAGCCGTAAAATTTTGTATCCTGAATATGCGTAAAGATATTTTTTCGAGGCTAAACCAATACAGAAGCATGTGGGTACTTGTATTATTTGATTTGCCGACAGAAACCAAAAAGGACAGGAAAGTGGCCTCCCGATTTCGTAAAGAATTGTTGAATGACGGTTTCGGTATGTTCCAGTTTTCCATTTATACTCGTTTTTGTGCCAGCCGTGAAAACGCATTGGTACATAGTAAAAGGGTCAAAGAATTATTGCCCGAAAATGGCCATATAAGTATTTTGACAATTACAGATAAACAATTTGGGATGATGGAACTATTTATTGGCAGAAAAAAAGTGGAAACCGAAAAGCCTGTACAACAATTAGAGTTGTTTTGAACAGGAAGCCTGTTTTTTTATCCTGATTTTGAAGATAAAACGCAGCATACCAGCCTGTTAAGGCAAGGTATGTTGCGAATCATCCTTAAAGATAAAATTTTGAAAGCTATTCACAACGGGCCCACATAAAGCCTAGTTGCCAGGAACGTTCCAAATCATCTTTAAAGATAAAATTTTGAAAGCTATTCACA
>JAGQWM010000128.1 GCA_020437365.1 Chitinophagaceae bacterium
GGGCAAATCTGGTTTGAAGGATTGGCAGTAAAATCAAGGTCATGATACACTCGGCCAAATGTACAACTACAACCATCGGCACCGGAATATGATGCACCTGAACCTGCAGGTGTTAAAACCCCAGTAGTTTTATTGATTTGGTAAAAACCTCCATCCGCACGGTACCCATATAACTCTCCGGTTTCATCAAAAAACAATCCGGCAATAAAATCGGATCCACCCATATCTGCTCCATAAGGAGCTGATATAGCACCTGTAGCCTTATTGATTGTTACCAAAAAATTTGAACCGGTAGAACTATTCGTTCCATACATTTGACCATCCACCGGGTTGATGGCTATATCATAAATAGTATTATATGCAGAATTAGTACTACCTACATTTTGAACATTTCTGGAAGCCAAATTACCATTTGTTATTTTTTTTAGCCTACCAGAACCAAAAAAACCTCCATTATCAACAAAATAAAATGTACCATCGTTCCCAAAACATGCTGCATAAGATGTATTGCCTAAACCATCACCATTGAAACTGCCAAGATTGGTAACATTCGTACCACCATTTCCAATTTTAATTAGTTCCGGAGAACCAAAAAAAGCCGGATATCTTATTGCATAAATATAGCCATCAATTGGGTTCAAACCAATGGCATTAAATCCATATTGATCGGTATTAAGCGCAAATGACGAAGCAGATAATGTACTACCCGAAAAAGCCAATTTATCTAGCTTGGTCTGACCATTATTTCCACTGCTGGGTCCATGGCTTACATAGTACTGTCCGTTACAACCTATAGGTGCATTATTTTGTGCAAAGCCCTGATTGGTAAAAAATAGATTTGCACTGAGTGCAAAAACTAAAATAAGTGTAATTTTTTTCATGCTTTTAAATTTTTAAAGTTAGTTTTTATGTGTCCGAATAAAATATCCAAATTCATACTTGATGTGTTGCAACATCAACGTTTTTCATCAGCTAGTAAATAGCCGCAAAGGAGGTAGCTGTTAGCTCAATAACAGCTTACAGGATTGGGGAAATTCGATAGAATCTGGATAAGGTTGTAGCCCATCAATGCTGCTACAAACGCATTCAATTTGGGTTTTTAAAAGGCATGAATAGGTGTGAAATTCTTAGGAGATGTGGATAAGTCCGGTGAATTGAATCTTCAGCTACGCTAAGTTATATATTGAAATGAATAATTGCAAGTAAATTCTAGATTTTCTTACTTACCGCTTCCTCTGCCCAGCCCATGGCTTTAGTAAATTGCTGGTTTTCAGAGAGGTTCGTATTATCCAATTCTTTTGCATCTTTTGCTTTTTGTAAGGGGCTTATCTCCCGGTTAGAGTCAATATAGTCTCTTAGCTCCAGGTTATTTTTCACTTCTTCTATGGTTATATTCGGATTTTTCTCATACAACTCTTTAAACCTTCGTTGTACACGGATGGCACTATCAGCTGTCATAAAAATTTTTAATTCGGCTTTGGGAAAAACCACCGTTCCAATATCACGGCCATCCATGACGATACCTTTTCCTTCGTCCATTTTTTGTTGTTGCCGCACGGCAAAGTCCCTGACTTCTTTGATGGCTGCTACATCACT
>JAGQWM010000129.1 GCA_020437365.1 Chitinophagaceae bacterium
GATCAGTCCGTCTTTGGCCAAACCGTCAATCATGCTACTGTCGCCATATTTATGTCCCCATCTTTGCGAGGCATTATAAAATGGAACGTTGCTCATACTTTCCATTCCGCCGGCTACAACAATATCGGCATCGCCCAATAAAATACTTTGTGTGGCTTGCGCAATGGCTTTCATTCCACTGGCACAAACTTTATTAATAGTTGTACAATTTACATGATCCGGTAAGCCGGCGAATTTTGCAGCCTGGCGGGCCGGTGCTTGTCCAAGGTTGGCTTGTAAAACGGAACCCATAAGAACGTCTTGTACTTGTTCACCTTTGATACCGGCTTTATCGATAGCTGCTTTAATTGCTTTGGCGCCTAACTGCGTTGCCGAAATGCTTTTCAATACACCGCCAAAACTTCCCATGGGTGTTCGAACGGCGGCTATAATATATACTTCTTTCATTTGGATTTATTTTAGCTTCAAAGATAAGCAATCGCAATTGCCCGTTTTTTCCAAAAACAAACATTGCGTTATTCAACAATTCGGGTTTTGTTGTGTACCTTTGGTAAAATCATATTTTATGAAAATATTTGTTGCCGGCTTACCTTATGATATGGATGATGCCGAATTAGAAGAATTCTTTGAGAAATTCGGTAAAGTAGCTTCTGTAAAAGTAGCTATGGACAGAGACACCGGAAAAAGTAAAGGATTTGGATTTGTAGATATGCCAAATGCTGAAGAAGCAAAAGAAGCCATTGATGGATTGAATAATATTTCACTTGGCAAAAAAACACTTGTTGTAAAAGAAGCTGAAGACAGACGAAGCGGCCCCGGCGGCGGCGGCGGAAGAAGAAGATTTGACGGTGGTTACAACAGGGATAGAAATCGTTATTAAAAATATTTCCAACGAATGTAAAAAGCCATCCTGCCACTGCGGGATGACTTTTTTTGTTCTACACCTAACCGGACTGCTCTATTTTTCAATGTCTTTTTACTCATCCAAAAGAGCATTCTTTCATTATCAAATTAAATGCTATTCCTAAACAAAATTTCAGTAGCATTTTATTTTTTTCATAGTATTTTTTACTCACTTTCAATGCAATAGTCTTGTAGCTGCAATCATGTTACCTGCTTTCTGATTATTTGTCCACGCCGATTTGCAAAATGTAACTTACAGCATCTTTTTCCTCTAAATTTTGCAAAAAGAATTGCTTACCTTTCTCAAAAAATAATTATGGCCAGATCACATCATCGGAAAAAGCATAAATCGCATGTGCAGCAATTCAAAAAAGAAAGAAGCCATTCTACCGCTTCAGTTAAAAAAGGAAAAACATTTCAAACTTTTACAATTGTCGGTGCCCTTGTTTTTGCTGCCATTGGATTTTTTGCTACGAATAGCAATTTAATCGCCATTATCATTGGATTAATTGTGGGAGGTGTTGGCGGATATTTTCTTGGAAAAAGTGTTGATGCAGCAGCGCAAAAAAAGCAATAACCCGTACAGTGAATTTATTTCATCTCTTTTAAAAAAATCTTTCCATGGGCGATTTTCAGATTCAAAAAAAAGAAAAAAAATATGATG
>JAGQWM010000012.1 GCA_020437365.1 Chitinophagaceae bacterium
TACTTTAGCTGCCAATAACCGTGAACAGGTTGCTACAAATAAACTCAATGGATATTTAGTAGTAGGATTTATCAGTTCGGGAATTGTATTGTATGAAGTCATCAAGCTTATACATAATCGAAAAAAAGCAATCAGGATTTACAATAAAAATCATCTGTCTATATATTAAATTCTTTATTTCAATTTCAACTGCACTACATTTTCAATATGATGCGTATGTGGAAACATATCTACCGGTTGTATTTTACTGACAGTATATTTCTCGCTTAATAAAAGTAAATCCCTGGCTTGTGTAGCGGGGTTGCAACTTACATACACAACTATTGGTGCCGCTATATCTAATATTTTACGGACCAGTTTTTCGTGCATGCCTGCCCGTGGCGGATCAGTAATGATGACATCGGGACGGCCGTGTTTTTCAAAAAAACCATCATCACATATTTGAATCACATCGCCGGCAAAAAATGTAGCATCTTCAATTTGATTCAACGCTGCATTTTCACGGGCATCGTCAACGGCGGCTTCTACCATTTCCACGCCTATAATTTTTTTTGTCTGCCGGCTCAAAAAAATGCCGATACTACCGGTACCGCAATACAAATCATACACCGTTTCCCGGCCGGTGAGCATTGCAAAATCCCTGGCTACTTTGTAGAGTTGCTCTCCTTGCTTTGTATTCGTTTGGAAAAAAGATGTTGGCCCGATCTTAAATTGAAAATTTTCTAATTGTTCAATCACATAACCTTTGCCATACCAAACGATGGGTGCTAATCCGGTGAGGCTGTCATTCCATTTTGTGTTGACGGTGTACAATAAAGTGGTTATTTCAGGAAACTGTTTTGCAATTGTTGACATCAACAATTCAATTTTTTTGGTATCATTTGCTGCCACAATTATATTGACCATCAGTTCTCCGGTGGTGCAAAGCCTCACTTGCATATTTCTCAAAAAGCCCTCATGCCGGCGAATATCGTAAAAAGGCCAGTTGTTTTTGATGCCCAATTCTTTTACAGCAAGTCGAATGGCATTGGTTGGTTCTGCTTGTAGAAAACATTCTTTAATGTCAACCACTTTATCAAAAAAACCTTTGGCATGAAAGCCGGCTACATTTTCTTCACTGCGGATAGAATCATCGGACAATTCTTCCGGCAGCAAATATTTTTTGTTGCCAAAAGTATATTCAATCTTATTCCTGTAATATTTTGTGTCGGCAGCACCTAGGATAGGCAGTACAGCTGGTATATTTATTTTGCCGATTCTTTTCAGTGTTTCATCTACCTGTTGTTGTTTGTATTCGAGTTGTTTTTCATACGGTAGCATTTGCCATTGGCAACCACCACATACACCGAAATGCGAGCAAAAAGGTTTCACTCTTTCATTTGAATAAGTGTGAAACTGTAAAACATTTCCTTCGGCCCAGTCTTTTTTGTTTTTTGTTAACCGTACATCTACCACATCGCCGGGTACTGTTTTTTCCATAAAGACGACCTTGCCGTCTATTTTGGCAAGCGATTTACCACCGGCCGCATAATTCGTAACAAGAATTTTTTCGAGGATGATATTTTTCTTTTTTCTTGCCATAGTAAAACGAAGAGGCTGTCTCCTATTTTTCAACATTGCGGTAAAGAGTTTTTGAGACAGCCTCTTATGAAAAAGTTTCAATCAAAATTTGTTGGTAGCCCCGGCAGGAATCGAACCTGCATCTAAAGTTTAGGAAACTTCTATTCTATCCATTGAACTACGGGGCCAAAAAAACATTCTACTTCTATTCTATTCCCGTCCGAACGGTGTTCATCCGGGCGGCCATTGAACCTGTCTGCCGACAAAGGCAGGCTACGGAGCCGGAAGAAATCTATATTTTTTACGCCTAAATAGGTGTGCAAATATAGGAAACCCGACATGTTTTCGTAAGTTACAACGTCTAAAATAAAACCAACTACTGTTGACAGAAGAAGCATTGATACAAGGATTGAAAGAGGGCGATGAAAATGCATTTAGATACCTTGTTGACAATTACCAGGACAAGATTTTCAATACAGCGCTTGGCATTGTTCAAAATGCAGAAGATGCAGAAGATGTGGCACAAGATGTTTTTATAAAAGTGTATAAATCAATTCACAGTTTTAAAGGCGATTCGAAACTTGCCACCTGGATGTACCGGATTGCCACCACCAGGTCGCTGGACCTCTTGCGCAGCAGGAAAAGTAAAAAACGTTTTGGGCTGATGCAGCGATTATTTGGCGATGGTAATGAACAATTATTCGAAATTCCGGATTTTCACCACCCCGGAATCGCTTTGGATCAAAAAGAAAATGCGGCAAAATTATTTAAAGCTATTGCCCAATTGCCCGAAAATCAAAAAACAGCCTTTACGCTACATAAATTGGAAGACCTTAGTTATCAGGAAGTTAGCGATGCTATGGAGACTTCTGTTTCGGCAGTGGAGTCCTTATTGCACAGGGCTAAACAAAATCTCAGAAAAATTTTGGAAAAAGATGAAGAAGGCCAAAAATAATACGAAGGTTTTTTAAGGTAATAACGTCAAAAACTATGTATCATGGAAAATAAAAAAGACCATATTGAAGAAATCCTCGGTAGCCTTGACAATGTACAAAGAGCTACTGCTCCCGATTTCTTTTATACCCGGCTGAAAGCCCGAATGGAAAAAGGCCTGGAAGAACCGGTACAAAAGTCGTGGACACTTCGTCCGGCTTTTATTCTCGTTACGCTGTTATTGGTACTGGCATTGAATGCCTTCGTTATTTTCAAAGGCAATGCTTCCCTGTCATCTTCAGACAATGATACAATGCAATCCATTGCGTCTGATTACAGCCTCAACTCGAGTATTACCTATGAGATAAATCATTAAACAAAAATGAAAAATAATACGAATAAATTTCTTTTAATCGCCGTCATTCTTTTATTGCTTGTCAATATTGCATTGGTTTTGTATATGGTGTTGGATAAATCCAAAGGAAATGATCATGGCCGCATGGGCGGAAAAGCGGCATTTGAAAAATTTGAAAAAGAAATGGGGATGAGTGCTACACAAAAAGCGGAATACGACAGCTTGCGTACCATGCATTTTGATGCCATTCGTCCGGTGTTTGATTCTATTCGTGCCAACAGGCGAGCCTTGTATAAAATGATTTGGGATAAAGAATTGAATGATAGTTTGATTACAGTTTACTCGGCTAAAATTGCCGAAGGCCAGACGCAAGCCGATAAAATGACCATCAACCATTTTCGCAGAACAAGAAATTTATTTGAAGGCGACATGCTGAAAAAATATGACAAGTTTCTGAATAAAATGTTTTTCTGGAAAAGGCCGAACCACGATAAATCAAATAATAAAAAGAACGATGACGATTAGTGGTACATGCCGTCAATCAATTTATATTGATTTTTTCTTGAAGAAATAGTGATTAACACAAACTCTGACAACTTCCGTAGATAATCCAACAAGTGTAAATAGTATAATATTTCTTAGTGGCCTGAATTTGCCGATATAAAATGTACCTTGTACATGTTGACAAATTAAACCTATTATAAAGCCTGTTATTATTCCAAATACAATTCTTATTAGAGGTAAATTAGGAAAAGCCTTCAAATTTTCAATAACAATCCAATTGTAAAATAAAATTATTATAACCCAAAAGGGGAAATAAAAAATAATAAAATAAGAGACATAATAGAAAAACACGGATATAATTCTCTCTTCATATTTGCCGTAATCAATATGAAAAAACAATTGGTCTAATACTATGGAATAAAATGAAAATAAGATAATTACGGACACGCAAATAGTAAAATACTGATTAAATGTTTTAATTCTTGACATTTATTTTAAAGGCATCCGGGTGCTTGTTTAAATTGAGATAAAGATAAATCGCCTACTAGAAATTCTTTCATCAAAATACAAAATAGCCGAAATCTTAGGTCATTAAATTGAAAAAGGCTTCTCACAAGAAGATATTGCCATTCATTTAAATTTATTTACTGGTTTTATAGGCCATATTGAAAGCCCAAATTTTAGAGCAAAATATAATATTCAAGATTTAAATGAATTAGCAAAACTTTTTAAATGCTCACTGAAAGATTTTTTCCTGAAAAGCCTTTCTCATGTTTAATCTAATGATACATGCCGTCAATCACATCTTTATATTTTTCCATCACCACTTTTCTTTTTAAGGAGAGTTTAGGTGTAAGTTCCCCGGTATCTACACTCCATTCATCCGGCAGCAATTCAAATTTTTTGATTTGCTCCACGTGGTTGAAATCTTTATTATAAATTTCTACAACCTGCTTGAGCATAGCGACTACTTTTTCGTTTTTTATAAGCTCTTCATTTTTCATATCGGGCAATCCGTTCTTCCCGGCCCAGTTTATTAAGTTGGGAAATGAAGGAACAATGACGGCACTAACGAATTTACGGTCGGCACCAATCAGCATTACCTGTTCTATAAATGGAGATTCTTTTAATTTATTTTCGATAGCCAACGGTGCTACATATTTGCCACCACTGGTTTTAAACAATTCCTTTTTACGATCGGTAATTTTCAAAAATTTATTTTCGACTATCATACCAATATCGCCGGTGCTGTACCAACCGTCGTGCATTACTTCGGCTGTCAGGTCAGGCCTTTTGTAATAGCCCATCATAATATTGGGGCCTTTGCAAAGTATTTCGCCGTCTTCGGCAATCCTTACTTCCACGCCATCAATCAAGGGGCCCACGGTTCCGAATTTCCGGTTTTCTTCCTGGTACCTGTTTACGGAAATCACAGGTGAAGTTTCCGTAAGGCCGTAGCCTTCCATAATAACAATACCGGCGGCCGTAAAGATCCTGATAAGCCTGACCTGGCAGGCAGCACCGCCGGAAATGATAGCATTTACTTCGCTTCCGAGACCCTCTTTCCATTTACTGAAAATAAGTTTCCTGGCCAGCGCCAACTGCATTTTGTACCAAAGGCTTTGCGGTTTGTTGATTTCAAATTTTTCTGCCAGGCCATGTGCCCAATAGAATAATTTTTTCTTAAGCCCGGAAAGTTCACTGCCCTTCTGCATTATTTTTTCATATACTTTTTCCAAAAGCCTCGGTACGGTTGTAAACATGTGTGGCTTTGCTTCTTTCAGGTTTTCGGGGATGGTTTCCATACTCTCGGCATAATAAATAGAAATACCTTTGAAGAGATAGAGATAAGTTACCATTCTTTCAAAAATGTGATTCATCGGTAAAAAACTCAAAGCTTTTGTTCCCGGAGGAAAACAGGACATACTGGCCATCACATTGCTCACAATATTTTTATGCGACAGCATGACGCCTTTTGGTTTTCCGGTGGTGCCCGAAGTATAAATAATTGTAGCAAGGTCTTCGTATTGTATTTGTTCGGCAATTTTTTTTGCGGAAGCAATTCCTTCCGGGGTACTCATTGCCGTTACTTCTTTCCAATATTTGGCATTGGCAACATGATTGAAAGTGTAAATATCTTTTAGCGAAGTTACTTTGCTCTGCAAACTGGAGATTTTTATAAATAAATCTTCATTACTAACGAAAGCTAATTTTACAGCAGCATCATTCATCACGAATTCCAGTTCGTGAATGTTGATTGTAGGATAAATCGGTACGAGAATGGCGCCAATTTGTTGCACCGCTAAATCCAGAAAAACCCATTCAGGCCTGTTGTTGGCTATGATAGCAACTTTATCTCTTCCTTCGGCAGTCATATCGCCACAACCGATGCCCAAACGCAATAAACCGGCACTCAGGTCATTGACAATCGCATAGCTTTCTTCCGTACTGTATTTTTTCCAGCTACCGGATTCTTTACCAACCACCATATCGGGAATTGGATTTTTTTCGAGATTTATTGCTAAACAATCAAAAAGTCTTTTGGGCTCTTTCATATACAATTTTATTAGAGAAAAAATGGTGGAAGATTCCTCTACAATTTAAGTAAAATTGGTACATAAAAAAAGCTCCGTCATGGAAAAACGGAGCTTTCATATTTTAAATAAAATCGGTCAGAATACCCGGTAATGTTGTCCCTTCGGCATTCTGAAAATGCTGTTTTTCTGAAAATTGTGAAACTTGTTGTATTCTTCACTATGTGTCTTGGTCCAGTTGTCGTAAGCCGCCAGGTTTTCGGTAGCGCCAAAAAGCCATTGATTGTAGGCATCGAACATGCCTTGTGACAATAATTGTTTTTGATAATCAAACAATTTAAAAGGATATTTTTCAGCATAGTTGGCAAACCAATCCAGGATAAATCTTGTACGAATCATGGAAAGCGATTCTACAGTGATGCCTTTCGAAGCTAAGCCCGATAGTTTTTCCATTGTACTTAAAAATGCTTTGGCAAAAACACCATTGTCGGCTTCATTTTCTTTGTCGTCAATTTTAGTAAATAATTTTTCTTTATAGGCTTCCAGCAATTGTTGTTTCATGGCGGCACCTCTTGGTGAAAGGCTTTCCATATTGACAAAAATTTCGCCGTAAATCAAACTCCAGACTTTATCTTTTGTATAGAAATAATACAATGCTGCATTATAATAATTACCGGAATAAGCCGGATCTACATCAATTCCTTTTTCCCATTTATCGATGGCGGAATAATCTTTGGCCGAAAAAAGCAATTCGCCATATTCGCTGTACAAAGGGCCGCTGTTCGGAAATTTCTTCAATGCTTTTTTATACATTTTCTCACAGTCTTTTACTTCTTCCAATGCCTTATACACATTGCCGGCAATTTGATACGACACTACATCGGCATCATCCCGGTCTATTAGTTTTTCCACTTCGGTCAGTGCTTGTTTATAATCTCTTTTGAGATAATAACTCATTGCCAAATCTTTCTCTAATGCTAAGTTTTTGGGTTCTTTTTCTAATGCTTTTTGCAGTATAAGAATCGCATTCGTATAATCGCCTGATTGCATAAATGTCCTGGCATTGGCTTGCATGGTTTCCACATTATCCGGCTGCGCCGAAACCCAATAACTACTAGCGATAAGCAATAAAAACAAAAAGATTTTTTTCATCTGTGTGTGTATTTAAAAAGTTTTCATATAACGATTTGGCTGCTCTAAAAATGCTGCAACAAAACAAGAGACGTTACAAGGAACGCCTCTGTTGCAAAATAATAAATTAATCAGAGAGAACCTTGTTAAATCAGGTGTGTCAGCAGTCCGTCACGCAGTTTAGGCTCAAACCAGGTCGATTTTGGCGGCATGACTTCTCCACTATCAGCAATATTGAATAATTGTTCGATAGAAACGGGGAATAAACTGAAAGCGACTGCCATTTCGCCGCTGTCAACTCTTTTTTCCAACTCGCCCAAACCCCTGATGCCACCGACAAAATCTATGCGTTTATCCGTACGCTGATCTTTGATGTCTAATAATTTATCCAAAATATTTTTTGATAAAATGCTAACATCTAATACGCCGATAGGGTCTTCGGTAAAGGTGCCTTTCCGGCTGGTAAGAAAATACCATTTGCCATCGAGGTACATACCGAACTCATGTAATTGAGCCGGTTTAACCGGTTTGTTACTCAGGGTGATAAAAAAATCATCCTGTAAGCGGCTGAAAAATTTTTCTGAACTAAGGCCATTCAAATCTTTCACCACCCGGTTGTAATCCAAAATGGATAATTCACTGGCCGGAAATATAGTTGTCAGAAAATATTTTGCGTCTTCACTTTCCGGAAATATTTCACTCACTTTGGCTGCTGCCGCTGCCCGGTGGTGCCCATCAGCAATATAGGTACACGGCACTTTATCATTGAATAGGCCTGTGATTTTTTCGATGGTTTCATCTACATCCACCACCCAAATGGTGTGCTGTACACCATCATCGGCCGTAAAATCATAGGCCGGTTGGCAATTTGTTTTCCAGTCTTCAATAAGGCTGTTCAATGCATCAACATCCCTGTATGCCAGGAAAACATTTCCTGTTTGTGCCCGAATCGTTGACATCTGGTCTATACGGTCTTTTTCTTTTTCGGGACGGGTAAATTCATGTTTTTTTATAATGCCTTCACGGTAATCATCTACCGATGATGCACATACGAGACCGGTTTGGTTTTTGTCTTCACCGCCGGGTTCGAGTGCCGGCATCACCAGTTTATAAATATAATAACAGGGTTTGTGTTCCCGGAACAATACTTTCGACGTATGAATGGAATGAAGTAAATTTTCTTTGGCTTTGTTATAAACTTGTTGACTATGCGGGTCGGTACCCACCGGCAAATCAATTTCAGATTTCGTAACATGCAAAAATGACTGTGGATTATCTTTTGCTATATCTCTTGCTTCTTCACTCGATAAAACATCATAGGGTTTGGAGGCCACGGCTTTGGCCATATCCTGTTTGGGACGAACTGCATTGAACGGTTTTATAATTGCCATTTTTATCCTTTTTTATTTGCAAAATCAATCATTAAATCTGTTATCGCTTTTACACTTTCCAGCGAAAGGGCATTGTACATAGAAATACGGAAACCACCAACACTTCGATGCCCTTTTATGCCTACGATGCCGTGTTGGGTACAAACGGAAAGAAATTCTTTTTCCAATTCTTTATGGTCTATAGTAAAGACTGCATTCATCAAACTACGATCTTCTTTAGCGACCGATAATTGAAATATCGGTAGGCTGTCGAGGGTACGATACATCAAATCTGCTTTGGCCATATTCATTTTTTCCAGCGGAGCGATGCCGCCTTTATTTTTAACCCATCGTAGCATGAGCAACACAACATAAATAGCAAAAACCGGTGGTGTATTCAACATGCTTTCTGCTTCTATATGTTTTCGGTAATCCAAAATTGTGGGAATCTTTCTGCTCACTTTGCCGAGTAAATGTTGATTAACAACGACAAGATTCACACCGGCGGCACCAAGATTTTTTTGAGCACTGGCATAGATTAAATCAAACTGATTGAAATCAAGTTGACGACTTAAAATATCGCTGCTCATATCAGCAATGAGTGGTACGCCACAATCGTAGGGAAGGGCATGCCATTGAGTGCCGGCAATGGTTTCATTGGTAGTGATGTGTAAATATTTTGCCGCAGGCGAAATAGATAACTGTTTCGGTAAGTAAGTATAATTTTTATCTTTTGAAGAACCGGCAATAGCTATTTCACCGAAATGTTTTGCTTCTTTGATGGCTTTGCCGGACCAGGTACCGGTTTCAGTGTAGGCAGCCGTTTCGTTTTCATTCAATACATTCATGGGTATTTGCATGAACTGTGTGGTGGCGCCTCCATGTAGCAATAAAACTTCATGATCATTGTCCAACTGCATCAGTTCTCTTATCAATTGCCTTGTTTCTGCCATGACAGCTTCGAAAGCATTGGTGCGATGTCCGATTTCAAGAATGGAAAGCCCTGAGTCATTAAAATTCAGGATGGCCTGACTGGCAGCATTAAAAACTTCTTCCGGTAAAATGGCCGGCCCGGCATTGAAATTATGCATCATTGCGCAAAGGTATTAATTCGGCTTTTTTTAAACTGTAAACTTGTATGCGAGAGAAGAAAAAAGTTTTTATTGGGAGGCTTAATGTTCTCTTCCTTTGATGGTTCCGCTTTTCCAGGAATTATTGAGCGATTCAAATTCTTTTTTATCTGCTTCGGAAAATTCTTTATCGGATAAAGTATTTAAATCCGGTTGCCCGGCATCGACCCAGGCAGTGTACCAAAATGAAGCCACCGCAAAAATGGATTGCCGCATTCTACGTTCTACCATGCCTTTCATCATGGCATCGTAGGCTTTGGTAAAAGCAGTGGAATATTGCCGGATGGTAATGCCGTTTCTTTTTTCGAAAGAATATTTCTGGTCGGCCGGAAACTCATCCGTTAATTTTTTTTCAAATTGCAGAACCGTATCAGCAGCAGCAGCACTTTCGAGAATTGTATTCCAGACAAATTTCCCCGGGTCTTTGATGTATTGGGCTTTACCAATAAAAAAATCCCAATCCGTATCGGCTAGCAATTCCGGTATGCGGCTTTCCCAAAAACCATGAATGCCTTTTTGGTTGGTATATTGTCCATCATGGTTGGTACTGGTATGTAAGGGTACATGAGAATCGGCAATATAATGCCCTAACTCCGCCGAATATTTCAAAATTTTAGCCTGGTTTTTATCTTTGAAAGCATAAGTCAGGCGGCGTAGCATTACCTGGATCCACCAAGGCACAATGCCATAAGCGTTTAAAGTGTCTTCAGAAAATTTGGCCACAGCATCTTCCCATTTTCTGGGCACTTCAGTAAATGGATATTTGCCGTAATGGTCAATATCTATATAATGCCGCGGGCCTTCTTCCGGAATGGCATACCTCCTTTTGTCGGGGTCCACTGCATGTTCGGTAATGAATTCGATATTGGGTTTATACAAACTCATCATTTTAGGTGGCAGCAGAAATACAGCCATGTGATTGATTTTGCGGTGACCAAAAAATCCCCAACAAAATGAATACATGGGCAATAAAATGAATAGTATAATAATGAAACGCTTCATCAATTTGTTTCTCCACCCAAAATGTACAATAAATTAAGCAGTAAAGGAAACTTCTTTTTATTTCTTACTGTCTGCATCGGTATTTCTTTCAGCATCCAAATCCACTACACCACCTGTTACGGCATATTTCATGGCTTCGCCGGAAGTTATTTTTTCTATTTTCCTGACTTTATTTCTGGGCAATACATATAACTGGCCGGCAAAATTGTAAGCTTGTGGTACATATACACCTACAACATCGGCACCCATTTCAAATTTTTGCATTTCTTCATCAGTCAAAAAACCAATTATCCAAACGTCCTCGGCAAAAACATTGGCCAATACGGCTTTATTGAATTTCTTTTTATCGCCGGCAAAGGCCGCAAAAAAATCTTTTGTGGATGTGTAAATAAATTTAATGCCCGGCGTTCTTTCCATCCATTGATCAAAAAAGCTCAAAAAACTACTCATCAGGAAAGAAGAACTGAACCATCCCACCAGGATGACAAAGATGATAATGATGGCAAACCCCAGGCCCGGCACATTTACATAAGGCCGCAAAATACCATCAACCTGTTCAAAAAGCCAATACAAAGCATAAGCCGTAATGCCGATAGGTGCCAAAATAATCAGCCCTTGTACAAAAAAGCGGAGCATTTGGCGCAGCGAATTTTCCGTGGCTTTTCTTAAAACTTTGCTCATGGCGAAATATTATAAGCTAAGATACAATAAAAAGGATGGCTGTTTTATCGGCGAAATTTCGATGAACGGTCGAAATTAAGGGATGGAAACTTTGGTTACTTTATAAGTTTCCATAGTTTTGTTCCTCGAATTTTAAAAATGGAAACCAAAGATAGAATATTACTCAAAGCGGAAGAGCTGTTTATACAGTTTGGTATCCGTTCGGTGTCGATGGATGATATTTCGAATAATCTGGGGATGTCGAAGAAGACGTTGTACCAGAATTTTTCGGATAAAGACGAATTGGTCGATGCGGTGGTGGAAGATCATATACAAGAAATAAAAGAGGATTGTAAAACCTGTAAAAATGAAGCGTCGGATGCCATACACGAAATTTTTTTAACCATGGAATGTGTACTCGAAGAATTCAGCAATATGAACCCCGTATTGTTGTATGATTTGGAAAAATTTCATTTCAAAGCGTTTAAAAGATTTAGCAATTATAAAAACAAATTTTTGTTACAAATCATTAGTGAAAATTTGCAATGGGGAATTAAAGATGGTTTGTATCGTCCCGATATAGATATAGACATCATGTCCAAGTTCAGAATAGAATCGATGATGATACCGTTTAATTTTTCCTTGTTTCCGCCCGGAAAATATAGCCTGGCCAATACTTCGCAAGTGCTTATCGAACATTTTATTTATGGGCTGGTTACCCCCAAAGGATATAAGTTGATTCAAAAATATAATGCACAAAAACAAAAAAGTTAGTTACATGAAGATGACAATCAACAAGCATTGGAGCTATTTAGCAGGGTTACTTTTTTTACCCTTTGCCACTAAGGCACAAACACCGGATACAGCGGCCGTAACGAAGCATGCATTTAGCTTGCAACAAACCATCGACTATGCTAAAAAGCATAACCTCGATGTAAAAAATGCATTGCTCGATGTGCAATTACAATTTCAACAAAACCGGGAGTACACCTCTAATGCTTTGCCGCATATTAATATGAGTGTAGAAACAACCTACAACCCGAGTGTGGCAACACAGGTTATTCCCAATTTTATTTCACCGGCAACCTACCAGGTCTTGATTGATGAAGGTGTCAAAAACGGCAATGGCCAACCAATAACCATGCCCAATGATTTTGGATTTATTGCCGCACAATTCGGTACGAAATTCAGCACGACGGCCGGTGTCAATTTGCAACAAATTCTGTTCGATGGCCAGGTATTTGTTGGCTTGGAAGCCAGGAAAACATTGATGGAATCGAAACGGAAAACTGCCGAAGTAACGGAAGAAATGATTAAGACGAATATTTATAAAGTGTATTACCAGCTCGTTGTCAGCAAAACACAGGTGGAATTGCTCGATGCCAATATCGCTTTATTGGAAAAACTGCTGCATGATACAAAACTTATTTATCAAAACGGCTTTGCCGAAAAATTAGACGTTGATAAAGTATCTGTTCAACTGGCAAATTTGCAAACCGAAAAAAATAAAGTTATGAATACCATTTCGAATGGGTATTACGGTTTGAAATTATTAATCGGTATGCCGGTTACAGACGAATTGGTATTGACAGATACATTAAATGATGCAGATATAAAAGAAGGTGTTTTGGAAAATTCGGACTATAAATATGAAGACCGAAAAGATTTTCAAATGGCACAGATTGGGTTACAACTCAATAACTATAATATCCGCCGGTATAGACTGAGTAAAATTCCATCATTTACACTCAATGCCTACTATGCCAAAAATGCACAAAGAAAACAATGGAGCTTTGTCCGCCGTGGCGATTGGTACACCATAGCCAGTGTGAGTTTGACCATGAATGTGCCCATTTTTAATGGCAATGTAACCAACACAAAAATCAGGGAAGCCCAATTGAATGGATTGAAAATCCAAAACCAGATAGATGCTTTGAAAAATTCGATTGACAACCAGGTGATGACTGCCAAAAATAATTTTCGTTCTGCTATTGCAACAATGGATTATCAGAAAAAAAATATGGAATTGGCAAAAGAAGTTTATCGGCAAACCAAAAAGAAATATGAAGTGGGTACCGGTTCGCAAATGGAAATTAATACGGCACAAACAGATTTAAAAACAGCACAATCCAATTATATCTCTTCTTTGTACGATGCCATCATAGCCAAAGTAGATTATTTACATGCTGTGGGCAAACTACAATAGAAAATGAAACAAATGCAATTAACAAATAAAACCAACATGAGATAGAGTGTAAAATTTTCAAGTTTCTTTTGAAACAACAATGAAAATTTTAATACGGAATTCCATGTGATAAAAAACAATAAAAAATAACACATGAAAAAAACGGCAACATCATTCATTATTATTTCCGCTTCGGTATTTGTACTGGCAGCTTGTGGTGCCGGTGCCAAAGACAAAAAAGGTTCACTCAACGACATGAAAGTGAAATTGGAAAAACTGAAAAAAGACAAACAATCATTAGATGCCGAAATACGGGACCTGGAAAAACAAATCACCAAACTGGATCCGAATGCAACGGCCATTAAAAAATTGGTGGAAGTGGATACTTTGCGTATAGCAGATTTTAAACACTATATAGAATTGCAGGGAAAAATTGATGCCGATGGCATGGGTTATGTAGCGCCAACCGGTATGGGCGGACAAGTAAAAGCGGTTTATGTAAAACTGGGAAGCCATGTACGCAAAGGCCAATTGATTTTAAAACTTGATGATGCATTGGCCAGGCAATCTGTTGTAGCAGCCAGGCAATCTGCCGGTGTATTAGAAACCCGTTTGGCACAAGCCAAAACTATTTATCAGAAATACCAGAATCTATGGAAAGAAAATATTGGTTCTGAAATTCAGGTAATCAATGCCAAAGCCGATGTGGATGCATTGCAAAGCCAGTTGAATGCTGCCAAAGCACAAATTGCACAAGCACAGGAACAAGTAAATATGTCGAATGTGTATGCCGGTATGAGTGGTGTTATAGATGAGATGAATGTAAAAGTCGGAGAATTCTTTTCGCCACAAAGTGCAGCTACGCCGGGTTCGGGTATTCGTATTGTCAATAACAGCCAATTAAAAATTGTAACTGATGTACCTGACATTTATGTAACGAGAGTGAAGAAAGGAGAAGAAGTAAAAGTAGAAGTGCCCGATTCCGGAAAGCCGGCATTCAACACGACCATCAGTGTAATAGGTGCTTCAATCGATCCCACCACTCGTTCATTTGTAACTGAGGCTAAATTGCCTTCAGACCCTTCGTTGAAACCCAATCAAACGGCTACTATGAAAATCCTGGATTATGAATCAAAAGGGACAATTGCTGTTCCCATCAATATTGTGCAGAGTGATGAAAATTCAAAATTTGTTTATGTCATGGAAAAACAAGGGGAGGATTGGGTTGCCAGGAAAAAACAAGTTACCGTTGGCGAAGCTTACAATGGGTTGATGGAAATAAAATCAGGCCTCACAGGAGGTGAAGTCATCATTACCGTAGGATACCAAAATGTATATGATGGCCAGGTGGTCACCACTGATAAAGCCACAATCGAATAAATAAAGATTTACCAATAAGAAAAAGAAACACTAACTGACGAATCTAAATTTTTGCAGATGAAAATATTTGAAGGCATTCGTGATAAATTCAAAGAAGTTAAACTCACCAGTTGGGCTGTCGATAATAGAACGGTGATGTACATCGTGGCGGTCATGATTACAGTGTATGGATTGATACAGTTCAACAATATGCCGAAAGAACAATTTCCGGATATTGTAGTACCAACAATATCTGTAACGACTATTTATGCCGGCAATTCACCCAAGGATATTGAAAACTTAGTTACCAGGCCGATTGAAAAAGAATTGAAAAGCATCAGCGGCGCTAAGGTCAATAAAATACAAAGTACTTCACAAGCCGATTATAGTTTGATTGTTGTAGAATTTGATACGGGTGTTAAAACGGAAATAGCCAAACAAAAAGTAAAAGATGCCATTGATAAAGCCCGGTCCGATTTGCCCACCGACTTGACACAGGAACCGGATGTGCAGGAATTTGCCTTTAGTGAAATGCCTATTATGTTTGTCAATATCAGTGGCAATTATGACGGCATGACATTGAAAGCCTATGCCGATAAAATGCAGGACAAATTTGAAGAACTCAGTGAAGTCAACCGGGCAGAAATTGTTGGCGCACCGGAAAGAGAAATCCAAGTCAATGTTGATCCCTATAAAATGACGGCTGCCCGTGTCAGTTTTACTGATATTGAAAATGCCATACAAAGAGAGAATATTAATTTGACAGGAGGCCTCATCACTGTCGGCAATATGAAAAGGACTTTGAAGATTAACGGTCAGTTCAAATCTATTGCCGATATGCAAGGCATCGTCGTAAGAAGTAGTGCAAGAGGTGCTGCTGTTTACCTGAAAGACATTGCTGAAATTAAAGACACCATTAAAGAAAGAGAAAGTTATGCCCGCCTGGATGGCAAAAATGTTGTTACCTTAAATATTATTAAACGTGCCGGCGAAAACCTGATCAACTGTGCCGATAAAATTAAAGCCGCTGTAGCTGAAATGCGGCATAATGAAGAACTGCCCAAAGACCTTCGGATAGATTTTACCGGCGATACAAGTAAGCAAACCAAAACTTCTTTTGGTGAATTAATCAATACCATCATCATTGGTTTTATTTTGGTTTTGTTAATCCTGATGTTTTTCATGGGCGTTACCAATGCCTTCTTTGTGGCTTTGAGTGTGCCGTTGAGTGTGTTTGTGGCCTTTCTGTTTTTACCGATTGCAGATAGCATTGTGGGGACGAGTGTAACGTTGAATTTCATTGTACTCTTTGCCTTGCTTTTCGGGTTGGGTATCATTGTGGATGATGCCATTGTGGTCATAGAAAATACACACCGGATTTATAATAATGGTAAAGTACCCATTGTCCGAAGTGCAAAAGAGGCTGCCGGTGAAATTTTTATTCCGGTGCTGGCCGGTACAGCTACAACGCTGGCTCCATTTTTCCCTTTACTATTTTGGAAAGGATTGATTGGTAAGTTTATGATTTACCTGCCTACGATTTTGATTCTCACCTTGGCTGCTTCGTTAATTGTTGCATTTGTTTTCAACCCGGTTTTTGCAGTCAGTTTTATGAAACCGGAAGGCAAAGAATTTCAAAAACCAAAGAAAGCCATTTTTAAAAATAAATGGTTCCTGGTGTTTGCCATTGCAGGCGTGTTGGTTCACTTCAGCGGCATGCATGGCATTGCCAATTTCCTTTTACTAATGGCCATACTTATGGTGGTGAACGCCTATTTCTTAAATGGCATCATTCATCGTATCCAGAAAAAAGCATTGCCTAAAATAATGGCCCGCTATGAAAAACTACTGCGCTGGATTTTAGTTGGCAAAAGACCGGTTTGGGCATTTATTTCTTTGTTCGGATTATTTATTCTTTCCGTTGGCTTTTTGATGCTGCGGGGCAATAAATCTACATTCTTTCCGAGTGGCGACCCCAATTTCGTATATGTATATTTAAAATTACCTGCTGGTTCTGACGTAAAATATACAGACAGTGTAACAACGGTTTTGGAAAAAAGAGTGGAGAAAGTGCTGGCCAAAGAAAAACCCGGTACACCCGGTAGTATTGTTGAAAGTATTATTTCCAACGTAGCTGTCAATGCCAACAATCCGAGAGATAATAACCGGAGTGTACAATCCAACCTCGGAAGAATACAAGTTTCTTTTGTGGAATACGAAAAAAGACATGGTAAGAGTACAATGGTGTACAAAAATGCCATTCGGGATGCCGTGCAGGGCATTCCCGGTGCCGAAGTGGAAGTGGCACAGGAAGATGCAGGGCCGCCTACCGATCCGCCGGTTAATATAGAAGTAGCAGGCGATGATTTTGAAAATATTTCGATGGTGGCCAAGAACTTGTACAATTTCTTAGACACGAACCGTATTAAGGGTATTGAAAACCTGCAACCTGATGTGGACCTGGTGAATCCTGAAATTTCTGTTCATGTAGATCGGGAAAGAGCGATGATGGAAGGCATCAGCACTGCACAAGTAGGCATGGAATTGCGTACCGCTGTTTTTGGAAAAGAAGTCAGTAAACTGAAAGATGGTGAAGATGAATATAAAATTCAACTCCGCAATATTACTGGAATGCGCAATAATATCACCGACCTGTTGAATATGCGCATCACCTTTATGGATATGAATACCATGATGGTAAAATCCATACCACTCAGTGCCGTAGCCACCGTAGATTATACCAATACGGCCGGCGGTATCAAAAGAAAAAACCTGAAACGTACCATTCAGTTACAGAGTAATGTAGAAGATCCGACAATGGTAGGCGGTATCAATGCCAAATTGCAAACCAAGATTGATGAGTTTAAACAAATTTCAAATATTCCGCAGGATGTTACAATAAAACTAAGCGGACAAAGTGAGCAAGAAAAAGAAACACAAACGTTTTTAGGGAAAGCATTCCTGATGGCAATTGGATTAATCTTTTTAATTCTTGTATTACAATTCAATTCGCTGAGTAAACCGTTTATTGTTATCACGGAAATATTTTTCTCAATTATTGGCGTCTTGCTGGGCTATGCCATTACGGGTATGACCATTGCAACGATTATGTTATTAGTCGGCATAGTTGGATTGGCCGGTATCGTTATCAAAAATGGTATTTTGATTATTGAATTTACGGATGAATTGCGTGGCAGAGGAATGCGTACTAGAGAAGCGGCTATTCAAGCTGGTAAAATTCGTATCATTCCGGTCATGCTGACTGCTTTGGCAACTATTCTCGGATTATTGCCGCTGGCTATTGGGTTCAATATTGATTTCGCAGGATTGTTCAATGATTTTAATCCACATATATTTTTCGGAGGTGATAGTGTGGTCTTTTGGGGCCCATTGAGTTGGACCATCATCTTTGGTTTAATATTCGCATTCTTCCTCACATTGGTCATGGTGCCCAGTATGTACCTGATTGCAGAAAGATTAAGAAGGCCGATGGAACGTTTTTATGGCACTCGTTTTATCGCATTATTAGGATTTACCGGGCCGCTATTTTTCATTTTTGTACTTATTATGTATGGTATCAGGAGATTGCAGGGCAAAAAAGTTTGGGTAGGAAAATTGAAGGAGGCAGCGAAAACAGAAGAAAAAGAGTCTTAATGAGTGGTGGTTGGTTTTGGTTATAATATGAAGCGGCTTTTTTGATAAAGCCGCTTCAATTTTTTATACATGCCGCTACTGATTCCGATTGGCTCCTCCCAAAGTATTTTCACAAAACTTTACTGTGCTTTCACCGAATAATGGATAGCCCATTATCAAAAATTATTTAAATTGATTCGACTTTAATTTTTTCAATAAAAAACCATGACAATGAGCAATACAACACGACAAAACCATGAAATAGATTATAAAATTTTCGGCAACGATTTGCAATACGTAGAAATAGAATTGGACCCACAGGAAACGGCTGTAGCCGAAAGCGGAGCAATGATGATGATGGAAGAAAATATTTCCATGCAAACCATCTTTGGTGATGGTGCTGAACAACCCAAAGGTTTTTTGGGAAAACTGGTCAGTGCCGGCAAAAGAGTCTTAACAGGCGAAAGTTTATTTATGACAGCGTTTACCAACGATGGTGCCGGAAAAAAAAGAATCAGTTTTGCAGCGCCTTATACCGGTAAAATTATTCCCATCGATCTGCAACAATTGGGTGGCACCGTCATTGTGCAGAAAGATGCTTTTCTCTGTGCTGCCAAAGGAGTCAGCATTGGTATATTTTTCCAAAAAAGATTAGGCGTTGGTATTTTCGGCGGCGAAGGATTTATCATGGAAAAATTAGAAGGGGATGGTATGGTTTTTCTACATGCCGGCGGCTATATCATTGAGAGAGAATTGCAACCCGGCGAAATATTAAAAATAGATACCGGTTGTATTGTCGGATATACACCGGGCGTTCAGTTCGATATTGAATTTGTACGAGGAGTTAAAAATTTTATGTTTGGTGGCGAAGGATTGTATTTTGCCCGCTTGCAAGGCCCCGGCAAAGTGTGGATTCAGTCCTTGCCAATAAGCAGATTGGCCAGTCGGCTTGTGGCCTATGGCACTTATCATCGCAAAGAAGAAGGCAGTGTATTGGGTGGCTTGGGCAATTTGTTCGATGGAAAAGAATAATTTTTCCAGATGTATTGGATACATTTCATTTTTCGAAAATCGATAGCGAATGAACCTTAAGTTTTTTTACATTCGCAGTATCAAGTTATAACACTATGGAACGGAAACAAGAAGTTTTACAAGATGTAGTTATCAAATTTGCAGGCGATAGTGGAGATGGAATGCAATTGACCGGTACCCAGTTCACCAATAATACAGCGATGCTGGGAATTGATCTTTCTACTTTTCCGGATTTCCCGGCCGAAATCAGGGCACCGTTAGGTACTTTACCCGGCGTAAGTGGATTTCAATTACGTTTTTCCAGCGATAGGATTTTTACACCTGGCGATGCTTGCGATGTATTGGTGGCCATGAATGCGGCTGCTTTAAAAACAAATTTGAAGGCATTGAAAAAAGGCGGAAAAATAATTGTGAATGCCGATGGCTTCGATGCCAAAAACCTGCGCCTCGCCAATTATGCTGACGGACAAAATCCATTGGAAGATGAAAGCCTTAGTAACTACGAAGTCATTAAAATGGATGTTACTAAAATGACACGGGAAGCATTGAAAGACTTTGACCTTGGCATGAAAGAAAAGGACAGGGCCAAAAATATGTTTGTACTCGGCTTTTTGTATTTCATGTATAACCGTGATATGGAAAGCACCATAAAATTTCTGAAAGAAAAATTTAGTAAAAAACCCGACATCTTCGAAAGCAATGTAAAAGTGTTGCAAGCCGGTTATAACTATGGCGATACAACCGAAACTTTTACAACAACTTATTCCGTAGAAAAAGCATCGATGGATTCGGGTACCTATCGTTCCGTGATGGGCAACCAGGCTATTGCTTACGGCTTGATAGCGGCAGCGCAGAAAAGCGGTTTGTCTTTATTTCTCGGTTCTTATCCCATTACACCGGCATCAGATATTTTACATGAATTGAGTAAACATAAAAATTTTGGTGTCAAAACTTTTCAGGCCGAAGATGAAATTGCAGCAGTAACATCAGCCATTGGCGCTGCTTATGGCGGAGCTTTAGGAGTTACAACTTCCAGTGGTCCGGGTATTGCATTAAAAGGAGAAGCCATGGGCTTGGCAGTGATGTTGGAAATTCCATTGGTTGTTATCAATATTCAACGAGGTGGGCCATCTACCGGATTACCTACAAAAACAGAACAATCGGATTTGATGCAAGCCTATTATGGCCGTAATGGTGAATCGCCAATGCCGATCGTTGCAGCCAGTACACCGGCCGATTGTTTTGCGGCAGTTTATGAAGCCGTACGCATTGCCGTTACACACATGACACCGGTGATGCTCCTAAGCGATGGATATATTGCCAATGGCGCCGAACCTTGGAAATTTCCAACTGCAGAGGAATTACCCTCAATAGTTGTTAACGTAAAAAAAGAATTAGCCGAAGGCGAAGAAAAATTACAACCCTATGCCCGTGATGAAAAACTGGCCAGGCCATGGGCTATTCCCGGTACGCCTCATTTAGAACACCGGATTGGTGGATTAGAAAAAGAAAATATTACCGGCAATATTAGTTATGAGCCGGAAAATCACCAGTTGATGGTAAAAATAAGACAGGAGAAAGTGGATAAGATTGCCAACTATATTCCCGAACAAAAATTGGATAGCGGACCCGAGAAAGGCGACATCTTAGTTTTGGGCTGGGGCTCTACTTATGGTGCCATCAAAAGTGCTTGTGCCGATATGCAACGAAAAGGCCAAGCCGTTAGCCATGCTCATTTAAGATATGTAAGGCCTTTCCCGAAAAACCTCGGAAGTTTATTGAAGAATTTTAAAAAGGTATTGGTTCCGGAAATTAATAACGGGCAATTAGTCAAAATTATCAGGGATGAATTCCTGATAGATGCACAACCTTATAATAAAATTATGGGCATTCCTATTACCAAAACAGAATTGGTATCGGAATTGGAAAAAATGTTGGCTCAATAAAAATTATATACCGGGTTTGTACACTTCCATTGGGTGAGGAATCGCATAGGCTAAAGCGAAAGCTACAATAACGAAAATCAAACCAAACATAAAAATATTATAGGCAATGCGAAGCAGTTTATATTTTCGGGCCAGCACAACACCGAGAAAATAAGTGTCTTTTACAATGCTGCTATACAAATAATCTTTATCGTTCATCAATTCACCCATAGCCCAATCATAATCGGGTAATGACATTTTATAAAAATTACCAAAGAACAATAAGTTCGTCTTTTTAGTGGTGATATCATCTTGTGTAAATGTACCATGACTGACATTAGGCCTTGTGGCCAAAATAGAAAACACAATGGTAGATACACAAATAGCGACCAATAGAAAAAATGGAATCATCAAATTAGGATTGGTATCGAGTTTTGTAATTAACGATGAAATGACAATACTCAAAATAATGGCATTGACCGAAATAAGAATATTGGCTTTCGAATCGGCCATCTGGCTCAGGTTGTTTTGGTTTTGTGCCATGATACGAAATACAGTGGCAATCCCTCTTTCGGATTGATTTTTTTTCTTATCCTTATCACTGAGTTTCGCATCATCCACTTTTATTTTATCTTCCATTTTCTTGGATTTCTTTTTCTTTTTATCTTTTTTACCTGAATGGTTGAGTTTCTCTTTCAGTTCCCGGATATGTACTTCTTTGATGGGCTGTAATCTTTCCTGTCCGTAGGTTGTAAAATATTTATGGTCTTCTAAAAATTGAATATCATTTTGCCACCAGTCTTTTTTCCCGATTTCTTCTTTCCCGAAATTTTTCATTTCATTTCTGAGCAATTTTGTTTTGGCGGCATAAGCATCTGTTCCGAGGTGAAAAAGATCAGCATCGCAGATTATTTTTTCTATGGTGTTGGTGGGCGTTTGTGGCATACGGGTAGCGTTGATGCAGCCACTTACTTTGGTCATCATTTCGGGCGAAGCCGCGGCATTCACTAAAAAATCATTCGCCAATTGCACACTTAAGGTCTCATGGTCTTTGGCCTGGCCACCGGTATAGCCGGTATCATGAAACCAGGCTGCCACCAGTAAAGCGGTTTTGTCATCATCGGCAATATGAAAATAATCTGCAATACTTTCACAAGCTGTTACCACTTCTTCTGTATGTTCCAATGTATGGAAACGAATGTTTTTATTAAGTTTGTTAGTCAGCAATTCGGTTACAAAGGCCTGCGCCTTTTGAATTATTTCTAATTGAGTTCCTGTCATGCTGAAATGATTAGTTTTGATAAATTTAAACAAAATTAGAACAATGACTTTCCTAAACAATAAAAACTATTTTCTTTTTTCGGTTTTGTGTGGTTGTGTTGTGCTTTTCGGATGCCGTCAAAAGACACGGGTGCTTTCCTCTCCACCTCATTATAATTTTGCAGAGGTCTATACCGACAAGCTTGATTTGAAATTGCAGGAAATTTCGGGACTGACCTGGGATCCGAACCTGAATCTGTTTTATGCCGTGAATGATGAACAAGGCAAATTGTTTACACTCGACAAGGAATCGAAAGTCATCAGTGGCGAGTTTGGCTTTGGCGATAATGGTGATTATGAAGACGTTGCCATCCTGAATGACATTCCTTATATATTGCGAAGCGATGGAACCGTATTTAAATTTATGAGAGATAATGAAGGCAAAAGCTATTCGATCAATATGGGAAAATTGCCTTTGGCCGGTTCCAATGATTTTGAATCGATGTATAGTTACCCTGAAAAAAATGCATTGATTCTGATTTGTAAAAACTGTAAAATTGATGATAATAATTCAGTAAGTGCTTTTGCTTTTTACCCCGATTCAATTGGTTTTGATGACAAACCTTTTTTTGTGATTGATGCCAAAAAAGTAAGGGAATTATCTCCTTTCAAAACTTCAAAATTCCAACCATCGGCTGCTGCTATTCATCCGCAGCTCAATCAATTAGTGATTCTTTCTTCTGCCAGTAATCAACTGGTGATGGCAGATTTGAAAGGCAATGTGCAATCTGTCTATAAACTTTCTCCGGCACTTTTCCCGCAACCCGAGGGATTGGCATTTAAGAATAATGGGAATATGTACATTTCCAATGAAGGCATCAATAAAAAAGCCACTTTGTTGAGTTTCCGTTATATAAATACTGATGATTCCGCCCGTGATGATATAGAAAAGACGGGTTATAATTTGACAAAGCCCGATGAAATAATGGAACTGGGCAGACACCTTAGAGAGATTTCAGGCATGTCTTATTTAACAGCCACACACCAGATATTAGCAGAAAATGATGAGAAGGGTGATATTTTTACTGTCGATTTTGCTAAAAAGAATGACCATGTCGGTAAAGTGAAATTCGGTGGCAAAGGCGACTATGAAGATATATTGTATAAAGATTCTACCGTGTATATGTTGATCAGTAATGGCGTAATCGTCAGTGTGGATATGCGGGATAGTTCTTTGGCTACACAATCCTACACACTGGACATTGGAAATAAAAATGAATTTGAAACCATGTACCTGAACAGTGATGGCAAATCATTGGTTTTGCTTTGCAAAGATTGTCATCACGAAAAAAATGAAGTAAGAAAAGCATACCGGTTCGACCTGGCTACCAAGCAATTTTCCACTACACCGATTTATCAAATAAATATTAGCAGTATTCAACAAATACTCAATGATGATAAAGCTGAATTCAAACCTTCGGCCGGTGCTATCAGTCCGGTCAACGGGAAATTATATCTTGTGGCATCCGTAGGAAAAATATTGGTTGTGGCCAATGTAAAAGGAGAAGTAGAAAATGTAGTCCGGTTAAATCCTCAATTATATAACCAGCCCGAAGGCATCACCTTTGCACCCAATGGCGATTTATATATATCCAATGAAGGCGGCGAAGGCATTGCTACCATCCTGAAATTTAAGTATATGAAGTAGTTTTTTTGTTGGCGATGCGATGCAGAAAGTTTAAACTTAGGAATAGCCAAATGAATTCAATAGACCAGCCGGCCAGTACATCCGTTGGGTAATGCAATCGTAAATAAATACGGCTCCACCCAATGGCGATTAATAATACAATGATAGTAACGGTAATGAACAGCTTACTATAAACCTGCTTTGATTTTTGATAAATAAAATATAGCAGTAAACCCCAAAATGCAAGGCTCATCATGGCATGCCCACTGGGGAAACTATAATTTGTGACACCTTCTACCAACGGGAATTCCGGCCTTGCCCGATGAAAAATGTTTTTTAATAAAGTCACCAACCCCAAACTGGATAGGGCAATGAACAGAACCTGCATAGCAGCGGTTTTATTTTTTTGCCCGATAAAAAAAAGAATCAACAACAGGTTGGCAGGAATTAAAAACAGGTGATTTCCTAAAAAGCTTATCGCTTTCATGGTATTTGTCATCGGTTGTGTTGCAAAGGCCGATAATCGGTTGAGCCCATCAATATCCGGTTGTTTATTTTTTGCAATAAAGACAAGTACAATACACAAGCACAAAACAAATAAGGCGATAGAAAGCATTACCCATTTAAACGTTTGGTGTATGCCGGATTTTTTTTGCTGCATGAAGCGTTGCATCAAAAATTAAGATTGATTTTTGTTCCGAGATTAAAGTTCAGTAATCTTTCATGGCCGGAGAAACCCACTGTTGCAGAAACTAAGAAATGATTAAAGGGTAAAAAATAAATGCCGCCACCATAAGCACCGTGCCATTTTTTTGAACTTTGTCCTTTCATCCATACTCTTCCCAAATCGTAAAAGGCCATCAATCCAATGGGCCCGGGAATGATATAAGAATCGAGGTCAAATAATTTCACTTTCAAATCGAGGCTGCCATACATCATTCCTGAACCGACGTACCTGTTTTTTCTGAATCCATGAATATTGGGATGGTCGGCACCGAGTGACATTGCCTGGAAGTATTCAAAATTCTTGGAAAAAATATGCCCACCGCCAAATTTTAAACCAAAAACAATCTTGGCCGGATCGGTAAAGCTGGCGTAAATAGCCATATCGGTTGTGTATTTCACAAAGTTATTGGTATGGTATCCATGACCGGCTGTAGCCAGAAATTCATTATTCCATAAAATACCCCGCGTAGGGAAAAGAGTGTTATTCCGATTGTCGAACCGCATAACGAACTTACCGCCGATATATGATTTGGTACTGTAAATATCAGCCGAATCAAGGCCTACTTCCTGTGGCGTATGAAAAACTGTAGTGCGGCTGGCATCATACTGATTCCAATACCTTCCATAATAAGGGCCAACCATTAACTGCAGTCGATCGAAAACTCTTTTTCGTAGGAAAGCCTCTGCTTCGAAATAATGAAAACGACTTCTGTAAAAATCAAAATTTTGATTATCAATTACCCGGGTTTCATTGCCAAAACCTGTAAAATTCCTCAGTGCCGGCGATACATAATTGACATTGACCAATAAGTCTTTGTCTTTCGTGATATGATTAAACACGCCGCTGTATTTCACCTGGAAAGCTTTTCGATTGGTTCCGTACAAAGCTGCCAACTCCTGATGAGTGGCATACGGCAGATTCTGAAAACCATAAGTGGTACTGGTAAATCGGGCGCCTACGGTATAACCATCATCTGAATTGTAGGCAAAATTCAAATTCGGAAAATCAAAACGATTGTATTGAAAACCCATTATGCTCCGTGCCGTAGAAGGTGGTGTAAGCGAAAAACGATTCTTGGTATGGCTTTTATGTTGAATGAAATTGACATCAGAGAGTTTGTCGTAAATAATATTTTTTACCTGTCCCCGAATATTGAATGTGTCATTATTTTCTCCACCGATGATGCGAAGCTTGATACTTGATTTGGCATTGGGTTCCACGTCAAAAACGTCTTCAGAGTTCAAACCGAACAAACGAATTTCCTTGGTCACTTTCGGATCGAAAAGGCGACTGTACATAATAAAACTCGTATCGTTATTTCTCGATTTTTCATATACCCTGACCTGCAACTTATCACCGAAGCTGCTCACTTTAAAATATTCTTTTTGGTTACTGCCTATCACATTGACCTTGCGGGATAAAAACCGATAAAATTTCATGGCTTCCGTAGCTATTTGATTGCGGCGGCTTTTTAATTTCTGAATTATTTTTTCTCCATTGATGGCAAAAATCGCTGGTGGTAATCGATGAACCGCATTTTCAATGACTTCATCTGTCATTTCATTGTTGAATTCCTGAATTGTTTCTTGCCAGTCTTTGGCTGATAAATCGGTAAGGAAAATCCTGTCAAAATCTTTTGCGGTATAGCCAAGCCAGTTTATTTTATGGATGTTTTTTCTAAATCCTTTCAGGAATGGCAATTCCCGGCCTGTTACCATTCTGAAAATTTTTCCTTCGGAATTAAAAAATGCCTGGTCCCTGTCGCGGGGTATGGGATAATATAGTTTTCCCTTGCCGGTATCAATCGTACCCCAACGCCATTGGCCAAAATGCCGGTCAAAATCGCCGATTAAAATATCGAGTAAACGGGCTTTTAATACTTGCTTTTCTATTGGCCGATGATCGTTATCGTCAATAATTTTTTTAAATGTTTTGGCGGTGGATTTTGATTCCGCATCTGTCTTTGTAATTTTTCTTTCTTCTAAGAGGCAAACCGTATTGGCAAATAAAGGCCGGTAAATACCAAGGAAAGTAGAATCATCAGGTACAAAATACAGTTCCGGATGCGCCGTTATCAAGTCAAGCGGTTTGGCCAGTGCAGGAACTATCAAAGCACCATACGGATGTGCTGCTGAATTGAGTTCCGGTGAAAAATCTTCAGCCGCCGTACCACGAAATTCTTCTGGTAATGCTTTGCCGATATTTTTATTGACACCACGGAGTACCCATTCTTTGCCAGTAGAATCTTTCAATCGCAAGGAACGGGTTTGCTGGCCACCACCCAGTCCGGTTATTTTTAAACCTCCCTTGGCTTCCCGCATATTCAACACTTTCATTTTTACCGGCGTTGACCATTCGCGGCGATAGTTTTCACCCATCACATATTTTTTCAACCCGTGCACAACCGGTAGTGTTGTGCTGGCGGGCATGCTTACCGAATCTTTAAATTTCAATTCCGTATTTCCCAATACAACAGGCGTTAAAGTAGAATCGACCGGCTTGATAATCGGTTTTGAATAATTCAGTAAATAAGCACTGTATTTTTGGTGAAAAGAATCGACAACAGAATAAAATTTCAGGTTTACATTTTTATGTGTCGAAATTTCAAGAACAGCAAAACCAAATTCGGAAGCATTGAATTTGCCTGAATTGTGTTTTGAAATCCTGGTTTCTTTACTACCGCCACCGCTTACAATATAATTGTATTTCCCCTCTTTGATATGTTGTAAATTATGTTCATGCCCCGATACAAAAATTACATTCGGCGCCAATGAAGTGGAGATGGCGGCTGTAACCTGTTTAATCATATTGGCATAAGCCGGATAACTCAGGTCCTGGGTAGCGCCAAATACACTTCTTGCAATAACATACACTGAACCCAAAACCGGTAAAGGAATATATAAGTTTTCCTTCATGTCGGTAAAAGGAAATATGTGTTGTTTGAGAGTAAAGTACCCACCATGTGGGCCATTGCTTTTAAAAGGGTGATGGTCGGCTACGATGATGAGTTTATCGGTATTGTGCATGGCAATGTCTTTGATTTTCTGCACCAACTCATCTTTTGTTTTACAATCGCAATCCGATTCTATACCCGGTTTATCATAAGGCTGCAACCACCATTGACTATCGAAAATGATGAGTAAGACATCATTGCCAAGGTCAACCGGAACTGGGCCAGGGCAACCATCTTCCGGTTCGAATTTGGCATCTACGTTTTTAATGATTGGAAAATCCACATATAATTGTTGCCGGACGATAGCATCATAACCGGCCCGATTGCCATTTTGCCAATCATGATTACCCGGAATCATAATGACTTTGGCTTTTGTATTTTGGGCTATCGCAATTTGAGAATCTAAAATCGCACTGGCCGATTTGAAATTGCTGGCTTCCGGATCAGGCAAACCATGTTTGTACAAATTATCACCCAGGTAGAGAATAGTCGTTCTTTTATCCAACGGGATGAATTCTCGCACAGCATCTACTACCGGATGGCGGCCATCATTGAGTTTGCCGGCATCGCCTATCAGGACGATACGTTGGGCTATAGTGTCTGTTTGAGCTGTTAGGGTGATGCACATTGAAAGCAGACAGCTCACCAATACTAAAATTTTTTTCATCTCTACTGCAAAAAATTATTGGGAGTTGTTCTTAATTCAGTATATCATTCGATAAGGAGGAGAACAGATGAGTTTTTGGCTTGTTTTGTTTCATCAGTTCCGGCAACACCCACAAAGGCACTAATTTACAAAAAAGATTTTCTCCAACAACTGATGGAGGTTGAAATAAAAAATAAACCCGGAGGAGCAAAAAAAAGCTTTTACCCTTTGCACCGTTTTATGGCGGAAAAGGTAAAAGCTCTTTAAATAATTAATATTGACAATATGAACGGCTGACCAATTTAAAACTGGTGCGTCATGCCAATGCCGAATTGCCCTTGGTTATATGTGGGAAGAATCATTGTAGTGGCCGGTTTATCTTTAAAAAACCAATGCCTTATTTTGGGATATAACCAATAAGTCAGTTTGGTAGAAGCTATGCCCACGCCGGCGCCTGCAATAACATCGCTCAGCCAGTGTTTATTATTATATGTACGCAAATAGGCTGTTGTCAGTGCAATGGCATATCCGGCAATGCCATACCAGGCCGAAACGTTTTTATATTCCATTCTTAAAAACTCAGCCGAAGCAAATACCTGCGCCGAATGCCCTGAAGGAAAAGAATTATACTTGGTACTATCGGGCCGGAGCGACTTTGTGCTTTTTTTCATGATGGAAGCTGTTCCGTTGGCCAATAAACTTGTCATGGCATATATTATGGCTTTGTCTTTTAAAGGATATTTTCCTTTTACACCAAATGCCTCAAGGGCAAAAGCTCCTGCACCCGGTAAAACGACAAAAATATTATCTAAATGAAGTTTTTTGTGAGGGTGATCATCCCATATATTTTTTTTCCAGTCTTCATTAATTTTCCGCAAGCCATTATCATGCAATGCAATGAAACCATAAGTAATGCAGGCAGCCGGTAGTATGAGCCCCGTAACGGGAAATTTATTTTTGGTCGTACTACTATCAGCTGTGTTGGCCGAAGGAAAAGTTCCGAAAGTTGGAGATAGATTATCCCTCATTTGAGCATTCATCGCCAAGCTCATTGAAGAAACCGCTATCGTTAAAAAAATTTTTTTTATTTGATACATATTTGTTGAATTAGATAGATGAAAAATTATACTTGCCTAAGCGTAGTTTTGATATGCTAAAATGAAGTATCATTTTAAACCAGCTTCAGACAAAAATTTCAATGAAAGTGAAACATATTACTATGCAAAAATCGGCGGCTTAAAGATATTTTTTGCCCACCCTTTCTGGAGCGTAAAATCAAATTCCCTAGAATCTTTTACAATGATTTGTTCATCATTTTTGAATTTAATTTCCGGTAGCGGATCAACAAAAAGCACAACCGGATTCAAGTGATTCGAAACAGAAAATGGTTGATGCGGAGTTTCATTTTCTGTAGTACTGTGGTGCTCAAATTTGTCGATAAGGATTTCGAAGTTGAGTAAATGTTCAAAAACGAAATCTGTGGGTGTGATGTCAGGGTCTTCCTGCTGACAATTGGCATACATATCAGACAGTCTGCCCATAAAAGAAAAATCGCCAAGAGGCAAACAAATACTGCCAAATACATAATAAAACAGTAAAAATATGGTGAGCAGTTTTTTCAATTCGAAAGATGGTGTGCTTTTGAATATTTTATGGAATCCAAGATAGACTTAAAAACAGACCTAACCTGAAATTCAACGATTTATTCAGATTTTTATTCTTTGTTTGTTGGTTTTTTTTAAAAAATCGTATCTTTTCAAATCAATAATCAAAACCAGAATTTAAACGTCAACCAAAACCTGCAACCATGAAATTTCTTACGCTATTAGCATTTAGCTTATCATTATTTATTTTGCCTGCACAGGCTCAACCCAAAACGGCCACTGCGCCCGGTTCTCACTTCAGTACAAGTGGAGGCAGGGTGTTTTGGATGGGTGCCAATTACCGAAAGGAGTGGAATACACCTGTTACCGTTCCGGTATTGGATTTATCCGGAATGAAATTCTTAAAAAGAGGCGGTGGAAAACAAACCAAATCATTGCATTTGGAAGATGCCAGTGGAAGAAGGTATAAAATTCGTACCATTCAAAAATTTATTACTGACAAGACTTTGCCCGGCGATTTGAATAGCGAAGCGGCAGCCGACCTCGTGTCAGATGGTGTTTCTGCTTCTTATCCCTATGCCAGTTTATCTATGCAGCCGCTGGCAGATGCCGTGGGTGTGCCTTACGGAAAGGTGAAACTGGTGTACATACCTGATGATCCTGCATTAGGCGAATACCAAAAAGACTTTGGTAATATTTTGGCCACCTATGAAGAAAAAATGCCCGATAGCGTCAAAAAAGATTATGATACCGATGAAGTGGCTGAAAAATTAGAAAAAGACAATGATAATACGGTAGATGAAAAAGCATTGTTGACAGCTCGTATTCTCGATATGTTTGTCATGGACCTCGACCGCCACGAAGGACAATGGAGTTGGGGTGCCTGGAAAAACGAAAATGGTGGCAAAACTTATTTCCCGATTCCAAAAGACAGAGACCAGGCGTTTTATATCAACCAGGGTTTTTTACCCGGAATTGCTAAAAGAAAAGCATTTGTACCACAGTTGGAAGGGTTTAAAGCCAAGGCACATGATATTGACCGCTTTAATTATGCCGCCCGCAATCTCGACCGTTTTTTTCTGACTCGTTTATCGCAAGCCGATTGGCAAAAAGCAGTTGATGATTTCATTCCTAAAATGACCGACCAGGTGATTGAAAATGCATTGGCACAACAGCCACCTGAAATCAGGGCACTGCCGCATAATCAACAGATTATTGATATTCTAAAAGAAAGACGGAAATACCTGGCTGCCGAAGTAATGGAGTATTATAAATTTATTTCTGAGATAGTAACCATTACCGGTAGCGATAAAAATGAACTTTTTGATATTACCCGCAATGATGATGGTTCTATGCGGGTGCAAGTGTACAAAGTGGATAAACATGGCAACCAGGGACACCTGATGTATGACCGTTTATTTGATGGAAAAGTGACGAAAGAAGTCCGCATGTTTGGATTTGACGGCGATGATAAATTTGTCATTCACGGTAACAATGATAAAATAAAAATTCGCATGATTGGCGGTGGCGGAGCCGATGTCTTTCAAAGATCGGGAGGCGGAAACGGTAGTGCCTATGTGTATGATAAAGATAATGGCGAAAATAAATTAGAAGGGAAATTCATCAACCGGCTTTCAAATGATGAAGACGTTAATAAATTTGACAGGCTTTCATTTCATTACAAAAAATTATCGCCGGGCCTTGCTTTAGGATATAATCCTGACGATGGTGTGTTGATTGGATTGACCTACAAAATAGTTACGCACGGATTTAGAAAAGAACCTTATAAAGCAACACATACTTTTTATGCCAGCCATGCCTTATCAACTAAATCCTGGAATTTCAGGTACGATAATGAATTCAAAGATGTTTTGGGCAAAGGTGCCGACATATTAACTGACATTGATGTCAATGCACCCAATTTCACAACCAACTTTTTTGGTTATGGTATGAATTCGATTTATGATAAATCTCAACCAGGAAAATTTAGATATTACCGGGCAAGATATAACCTGACTGACGCTACTGTGGTGGTAAGAGAAACGCTGAATAAGCATTTATCTATTTCATTTGGCCCGACATTCCAACGATACAGGTTGACACCCAACGATAAGTTTAATATGCAACGCTTTATTACAAAAACAGGCATGGGTGTCGGACAAAACGGTTTAGATCCTGCTACACTTTACAATACACAATTTTATTTTGGTGGTACAGTAGCGGTAAATTTAGATACAAGAGACAATCAGGTGAATCCATCAAAAGGAATTAATTGGGAAACCAAAGTGCGGCATTTATCAGGTATTAAAAACTCTCCTTATAATGTTACACAAATTAATTCTGATTTTTCATTTTATATTCCCATAATCAAAGGATGGCTTACGCTGGCCAACAGGGTAGGTGGAGGTACCAATGTGGGCAATGGATTTGAATTTTACCAGGCACAATACCTCGGCAATAAATACAACCTGCGTGGCTACCGCAAAAACAGGTTTGCCGGTAAAAGTAAACTATATAACCAGGCTGAATTGCGTTTGAAACTTGCCAATTTCAGAACCTATTTATTCCCGGCCGCTTTTGGAATTTATGGATTTTATGACATTGGCAGGGTATGGGTAGAAAATGATACACAAAAACAAACAGCCAGTGGCTATGGTGGCGGCATCTGGTTCTCGCCATTAAGTCGCATAATGGTTACCGTTGGTTACGGATTTTCAACAGAAGATAATCTGATAACTGCGGGATTGGGTTGGAAGTTTTAGTGCTATAAAAACTATTAGTAAGCCGGCTTGCTGTAATGGTAAGCCGGCTTTTTTTATAATTCGTTTGCTGAAAAGTACAGCAGGATATGATCTTTTAAAAAATTTTCTTGTTCCGGTGTATTCATTTCTGGCATGGGTTTCAGTTGTTTGAAATGCGGCCAGCCGTCTTCATCCACCGATTCCAGCGCAAAATAGCCACTCGGCGATAAAACATTGCAAACTGCAATATGCATTAAATCCTGTTTTTGTTCTTTGGTAAATTTTTCTTTGATGATACCAAATTCCTGTACACCTATCAAAAACAGGATGGTTTCCATATCCGGTTTTTTACCAAACCGTTCTACGAGCTTCGCTTCGAGGTTCCACCACCGCTGTTGTATATCGTCCTGCATTTGCATTCGCCAAAGATAATGACTTGGAGATTGTCAGTTGGGTTCAACAATGACAGCAGTGCCATAGGCTAACACTTCTGTTACACCACCAATAACGTCATTGGCATCATACCGCATATTGATTATAGCATTCGCACCCAGTTCGGCAGCATGTTGTAGCATATTGTTAAAAGCATCATCACGGGTTGTTTCACATAATTTGGTATATACGGATATTTTTCCACCTACCAGCGTTTGCAAGCCGCCTAATACATTACCGAAAATACTCCTGGATCTTACGGTTATACCTCTTACAACGCCCAGGTTGCGGGTTACTTTATACCCGTTCAATTCAATGTTTGTGGTGACCATATTCTTTTCTATCATCGGTTTAATTTTTATCTAATTTACTAAGAATCTGACATTGTTCATCTGCCACTGAAAAACTACCTTTGCGCAAATTAATTTTCACATGTTGCCCATTCAACTGATAAAACAAAACCCGGAAAGTGTAAAAGAAAAATTGAAGGTGAAAAATTTTACCGACATCGCTCTTGTCGATACAATTATTCAATGGGATGATGACAGAAGAAAAATGCAACATGAATTTGATGAAAAACAATCCTTTGTCAATAGTACTTCCAAAGAAATTGGTGCGTTAATGTCGAAAGGGCAAAAAGAAGAAGCGGAAGTAAAAAAACAAGAGGTTGCTTCTTTAAAAAATGCGTTGCAGCCTATCTCTGAAAAATTAGCAGAACTTGAAAAAGACTTGCAAGATGCATTGGTAAAACTGCCCAACCTTCCGGCAGATATTGTACCGGCCGGCACTAAAGCGGATGATAATATAACCGTAAAAGAAGGAGGGACAAAACCATCATTATCTAAAAATGCATTGGCACATTGGGATTTAATAAAAAAATTCGACCTGGTTGATTTTGAAACCGGGGCTAAAATTTCCGGTAGTGGTTTTGCCTTGTTTAAAGGAAGAGGTGCCAAATTGCAACGGGCATTAATTCAATATTTTTTGGATTTTAATACTGCTGCCGAATATACCGAAATACATCCGCCGTTTATGGTCAATGAAGCATCTGCTTATGGTACGGGACAATTACCGGATAAAGAAGGACAGATGTACCATATAGAAGCCGACAATTTATACATGATACCTACTTCGGAAGTGCCGGTTACAAATATTTACCGCAATGAAATATTGAACCCGGACAACCTGCCAATTAAAATGACAGCTTATTCGCCATGTTTCAGGAGAGAAGCCGGTAGTTTTGGGAAAGATGTCCGGGGGCTCAACCGGGTGCACCAGTTCGAAAAAGTGGAATTGGTGCAAATTGTTCATCCGGAAAAAAGTTATGAAGTGCTGGATGAAATGGTCAACCACGTAGAACAATTATTGCAATCGCTGGAATTGCCCTATCGGATTCTTCGGTTGTGCGGCGGCGATATGAGTTTTGCTTCTGCATTGACTTATGATTTTGAAGTGTACAGTGCGGCGCAAGAGAAATGGCTCGAGGTGAGTTCAGTTTCCAATTTTGAATCTTTTCAAAGTAACCGGATGAAAATCCGCTTCAAAGATGAAAACGGGAAGTCGCAATTGGTACATACCTTAAATGGTAGTTCATTGGCGCTGCCCAGAATCATTGCCTGCCTTTTGGAAAACAATCAATCAGATGCCGGCATACAAATTCCAAAAGTGTTGATACCTTATTTTGGACAACCAATGATCGACTGAACGGCTATTGGTTATTAAAAAATTACTAAAGTTATCTCCTGAAAATTAACTTTATTTATTATTCACCTTTAGTGGAATAAAAGTGGAGCTTTTGTAGAAATACATAAAATATACAGTCTGTTTTGTGCGTTTTATTTTATACCGTAGTCGTATTTAAACTTCGGGTTTTTATTTCAGTCTTACACCAAAAATATACCAATGGGATTAACAATGAAGGAGAAGAATCAGCACTTGTTTTGGCGTGCTGGTTTTGGCCCGGCCGTAGAACTGCTGGGCGATTTAAATGAATATACTCCTGCCCAATTTTATAAAGCATTACAAAAAGCCTCCGACAAAAAACCGGAATATATTGACCTGGCAGATGATTATCTGAAAGGGTTTTTTATGGGTATTTCCGAATTGGGGCGACAACAAAAAAAAGAAATTTCCAAAGCACAAAAAAAAGAATTCAGGCAGAAAAGCAAAGAAGCAGTCCGTAGCCTCAATTTATATTGGATTCGCAAAATGGTCAACTCATCGCAGCAACTACGAGAAAAGATGAGTTTCTTCTGGCATGGACATTTTGCCTGCAGAAACCTGAATGTTTTTTATCAGCAAAAATTGCTGGATGCAATCCGGGTCAATGCGTTGGGCAATTTCGGCACCTTACTGAAAGAAGTTTCAAAAACGGCAGCCATGCTCAATTTTTTGAACAACCAACAAAACCGGAAAGGGCATCCCAATGAAAACTTTGCCCGCGAAGTCATGGAACTTTTTACCATGGGCCGTGGCCATTACACCGAAAAAGATGTGAAAGAAGCCGCCCGGGCTTTTACGGGTTGGGGTTCCAATTTGCAAGGCGATTATATCTTCAGACGCTTTCAACATGATTTTGATACAAAAACTTTTTTGGGAAAAACCGGAAAGTTTAATGGCGATGATATTCTTGATATTTTATTGGAACAACCCGCCACTGCCAAATTTATTACGCAAAAAATCTATAAGTTTTTTGTCAACCGACAGTTGGATGAAGACAAAATAAATTGGTTGGCTGACAGGTTCTATAAAAACAATTATGAAATTGCTCCACTGTTGGATGATATTTTTACCAGCGACTGGTTTTATGATGAACAAAATGTAGGCATATTAATAAAATCGCCGGTAGAATTATTGGTGGGTATTCAAAGAATGTTGCCCATGACATTCGAAAATGAAGAAGTATTTATCCTCCTGCAAAGAGTGTTGGGACAGTTATTATTTTATCCACCCAATGTAGCCGGATGGCCCGGTGGAAAATTATGGATAGACAGTTCAACCTTGTTGATGCGGATGCGTATTCCTAATTTAATTAACGATTTAGATGAAATGAATGTAACGCCCAAAGAAGATGATGATACGACAATGGGAATGACCGATATGCAAAACACCCCCGGAATGCGCCGACAGGTTATTAATGCAGCCATTGACTGGAGCCTTTACCTGAAAAATTTCAAGAAAATACCAAGAGAAAATATCATTGATGAATTGACAAAATCTTTATTACAAGTGTCGAATACTGTCAATGAGAATCTGATCAATCAATATACCGATCAAAAAGAAAAAGAAGCCTTTATAAAATCAGCGACATTGCAAATCATGAGTACGCCGGAATATCAACTTTGCTAACCGGTTCAAAATCGAACAATATGTACATCAAAAGAAAAGAATTTATTCAGATTGGCTCCTTGGCAACGGCATCGTTGCTGGTGCCCAAATTTTTAAAAGCTTTCGAAGGGCCTTCCTTTGTGATGCCGGGTAATAAAGTAATTGTTATTTTGCAATTAAGCGGTGGCAATGATGGCTTAAATACGGTTATTCCTTACCGTAATGATTTGTACCATAAAGCCCGGCCGGTTTTAGGAATTAAAAAAGAATCGGCACTGCATCTTACAGATGAAGTCGGCTTGCATCCCACTTTGACGGCATTGAAAGATTTGTATGACGATGGCAGTTTGTCCATTTTAAATAATGTGGGTTACCCGAATCCGGATCGGTCGCATTTCAGAAGCATGGATATTTGGCAATCAGGAAGTGGCAGCAATGAATACTGGACAAATGGTTGGGTAGGCCGTTATCTTGATGCACAATGTCCGCCTTCTTCCAACGGAAATTATGCACAGAACAAAGGTTGTGGTAAACCAACACAAGCAATCGAAATCGATGATGTACTGAGCCTCGCTTTGAAAGGCGAAGAACTCAATGGCATTGCCGTAAAAGATCCGAAAAGATTGTATGGCACAGCCAATCAAAAATACTTTAAAGACATTATGCAAGTGCATGGCGATGTGAATATGACGAGTGAACAACCCATTGATTATTTGTATAAAACATTATCAGAAACATTGTCCAGCGCCGATTATATTTTTAAGCAAAGCCGCCTGCACCCAACAAATGCCGTGTACCCAACCACCGAATTGGGCAGAAGCTTGAAAACAATTGCATCACTTATTTTTTCTGACATCAATACCAAAGTCTATTATGTTTCATTGGGAAGTTTTGATACACACACTTACCAGGAGGGAAGACAAGCCCGTTTGTTTACCGAAATGAATGATGCCATAAAAGCATTTGTCAAAGATTTGAAAGCACAACATAGATTTGAAGATGTTTTATTGTTTACATTTTCAGAATTTGGCCGTAGGGTTTCGCAAAATGCAAGTAATGGTACCGACCATGGCACTGCCAACAATATGTTGATGGTGGGTGGAGGACTGAAACAAAAAGGGCTTATCAACGCAATGCCCGATTTGGCCAACCTGGATGCAGGTGATTTGAAATACAATATTGATTTTAAATCAGTGTATGCAACTATTTTGCATAAATGGCTGCAGGCCGATGATCAGTTAATCCTGAAAAAACAATACGAATATTTGAATTTCATCTAAAATAACAGCAACCCATACCCGAAAACTAAGGCTTCGTTTTTTTTACGAAGCCTTTTTTATAGATATTACTTTACACCTTTTTCCCGCATTACATTATTGAGCCATCGCAACAATAAAAACAAAGCGATTGTGGGAACAATAACAATTAAAAAATTTGTTAGGAAGAATTTTGATTTATCGGTATAGCTTTCCCATAAACCCGAAAGAATACCCGACAATTTATTGCCAATACTGGTCGATAAAAACCAACCGCCCATCATGAGTGATGTCAGCCGCGGCGGGCTTAATTTGGATACCAATGATAATCCCATTGGCGACAGGCATAATTCTCCGATTGTAATAACGCCATAACTGGCCCATAGCCAAAGAGCAGATGCTTTGTCGGTGGATGTGTTCACCGATTTTACAGCGGCCACCATCACCAATGCCGATAAAGCCGTGATGAATAATCCAATGGCAATCTTGGCAGGTGTGGAAGGTTCTTTTCCTCTTCGCCGCAGAAATCCAAATACACCAACCACAAATGGCGTCAATACAATCACCCAAAACGGATTGATGGATTGAAACAATTCAGTAGAAATTAATTTCAGGTCTTTTCCTTGGGCCGGCCGTTCATTTGCCGGTAGATTGGCAAAATACTCTCTTGAATTACCACGAATAGCAATGGTTTTTGCCATGTCGTCTGCAGCGGCTTTATTGCCCGCATTGAATAATGAATCTTTTTCCTTTTTTAATGCTGTAAGATAGGCGTCAAACTCTTCATTGCTGTAATTGATGGATGCATCATAATTGACAGTTTGCGCCATGTTTGCTTTCGTAGCCACATTTGCCACAGCGGCCGGCATTTTACGGTCGGTATAATCTTTGGCCCAAACCGTCAATGCATCACCATTTTGATGAAAGATAGCCCAGAAAACTACAACACAACCCATCACGGTTAGTAAAGCAGCCAGCGGCCTTTTATCCGATTGCGAAGCACGGTACCATAAAGAGATATAATAAAATACAACCGGCATACAACCGATTAAAAAAGCATCATTACTATTGCTGCCAAAAATATTGCCGGGAATAATCCAGCCGAGCATACCAAATATAATTACCGGTATAAAAACAGTGGCCAGTATTTTTTTCAACGGAAGGTCTTCTTTGGTAGTGGGTTTGATGATATCTACATCTTTGACATGCTTCATACCGAGAATAAACCAGGTCAAACCGATAAGCATACCCACGCCGGCGGCAGCAAAAGCATAACCCCAACCATAATTGATACGCATATAAGCCGCTACAAAATTGCAGACGAAGGCACCGATATTAATCCCCATATAAAAAATATTATAACCGGCATCTTTTTTATGTTGATTTTCGGGTTTGTTGTACAAATTGCCAACAAGTGTAGAAATATTAGGTTTGAAAAATCCATTGCCCAGAATTATCAAAAGCAATGCGATATAAAAAGCCGTTTCGCCCGGCAGGGCCATACCCAAATAACCGGCTGCCATCAATAAAGCACCAATGATGATACTGCGGCGATAACCCAGAATTCTATCAGCCAGCAAACCACCGATAAATGGAGTCAAATAAACCAATCCGAGGTAGGTACCGTAGATATCAGATTTTTTGGTAGCGGAAAAACCCATGCCACCATTTTGAACACTATCCAGCATGTACAAAGAAAAAATGCCCAGCATGAGGTAATAGCCAAAGCGTTCCCACATTTCTGTGAAAAATAAAACATAAAGCCCTCTTGGGTGCGAAGTGGATTGTTTTAAATTCTCCATGTAGTTTAATTTGCTTGAAAATAAATAAAAAAGGTGGTTTTGAAGACCACCTTTTGATAAAAATAAACTGAAAATATGTTAAGCGGAACCGGTATTCTCTTTTACGATTTTATTCAGCGATTTTATACGGCTGAAAATGAGGATACCACCGAGTACAGCCGCTACGAATAAGATGCCGAAAAATATTCGCTTGTCAGGAATTTTATTCCAGAAACTGGCCATTACGCCGGCTACTTTTCCACCGAGTGAAGTGGAGAGGAACCATCCTCCCATCATTAATGCAGTTAACCTCGGTGGCGATAGTTTCGATACCAACGATAAACCAATCGGGCTGAGGAATATTTCACTGATGGTGAATACGAAATAAGTCATCACCAACCAAATGCCGGCTGTTTTATGTAAATAAATACTCGGTACCGACATGACGGCAAATACCATAACCATTGCACTCAATCCTGAAATGAATAAGGCATAACCGAATTTGCCCATGGTTGTTGGTTCTTTGTTCCGTTTTCGTAAGAACGCAAAAAATCCAAGTAGTAATGGTGTCAGGAATACAATAAAGAATGGATTGATGGATTGAAACAATTCTGCATTCATCAATTTTAATTCTTTGCCCGGTTGTGGCCATTTGTCTTTGGGTAAATTGACCAGGTATGGGTCGGGTCCCATTTCTTTTACGGGTTCTCCGTTAGCATCTACTACCGGACGCATATACTGATCCAGTTTGTCAACCTCCTGCGGCTCTGCCGAAATTTTTTGTACCATATTGATGCTACTGGCCGGGCCTTCCAACGCCGGTGATATTTGACGGTCAGTATGTGATTGTGCCCAAATGGTTAAAGCCGTAGAATTCTGATTATAAATCGTCCAGAAAATAATGGAAACGGCAAAAATGAATAATAAAGCACCAATTCCTTTTTTATCCTGTGGGCTGCCACGTCGCCATAAATTGAAATAAAAGAAAATAACAGGAATACAGGCAAACATAAAAGCATCATTACTGTCGCTGCCAAAGAAATTGCCGGGAATAATCCATCCGATAATTGCGAAAACAATCATGGGCAGAAAAACCGAACCGAATATTTTTGAAATAGGCATATCGCCTTTTTCCATGGGTTTTTTTACATCAGCATATTTTACATGTTTCAATCCCAATGCCAACCAAATCAATCCGATAATGATACCTACACCGGCAGCAGCAAAAGCATAACCCCAACCATAAGTATTACGTAAATAAGCGGCAACAAAATTGCAAAACAAAGCCCCGATATTAATACCCATATAAAAAATATTATAGGCATTGTCTTTTAAAGGCTTCAATTCATCTTTATTATAAATAATACCCAACAAAGTAGAAATATTGGGTTTGAAGAAACCATTTCCAATAATGATAAGTCCCAAAGAAACATACATAGCTGTATCGCCCGGTACGGCCAAACCAATATAGCCGGCTGCCATTAAACTACCGCCAATAAAAATGGATTTGATATAACCGAGATATCGGTCTGCAATGAGCCCACCAATAAATGGTGTCAAATAAACCAATGCGATGAAAGTACCTACAACATCGGCGCCCATAGAGGTAGAAAAACCTTTTCCGCCGGTGGTTGTGTCTGTTAAATACAATAATAAGATACCTACCATCAGGTAATAACCAAAACGTTCCCACATTTCGGTAAAGAAAAGAACCATAAGTCCTCTTGGGTGTTTGGCTTTTGCAACTTGATTCATGCGTTTGTTTTTATGTGAAATAATCAGAAACCTTGGACATTAACGGCATCCAAAATACAATAATTTAAATATCTACAAATTTTTTCCCGATTCTTTACCGGATACAACCGATATTGCAAGCTCAAAAATCAGGATATACCAATGAAACTTTTATTGCTCGGTTCGGGTGGTAGAGAACATGCCCTGGCCTTGAAAATCTCTCAAAGTCCCTTATGCGAAAAATTATGGATTGCTCCCGGTAATGCTGGTACGGCACAGTGTGGCACCAATCTTCCCTTTGGTTACAATGATTTTGAAGACATCAGGAAAACCTGCATCAAAGAAAAAATAGATATTGTCATCGTCGGTCCCGAAGAACCGTTAGTTAATGGGATTACCGATTATTTACTGGATGCGCCGGAGTTGAGCCGGTTGTTTGTCATTGGCCCCGATAAAAACAGTGCTCAACTGGAAGGCAGTAAAGCTTTTGCCAAATCTTTTATGCAACGGCATCATATTCCGACTGCGGCTTACCGTGAGTTTACTGCCGAAAATTATGATGATGGCCTGGCATACCTACAGCAACATGCATTGCCCATTGTCATGAAAGCTGATGGACTGGCTGCCGGCAAAGGCGTTGTCATTTGTAATAATCATTTTGAAGCTATTTCCGAATTTGAATTAATGATTCAACGGGCAAAATTTGGCGATGCCGGAAAAAAAGTGGTGGTGGAAGAATTTTTGGAAGGCACAGAAATTTCTGTTTTTGTAATCACCGATGGAAAAAATTATGTCATCCTGCCCGAAGCCAAAGATTATAAAAGAGTGGGAGAAAAAGATACAGGCCCCAATACCGGTGGCATGGGTGCTGTAAGCCCCGTTCCAATAGCCAATGAAACTCTCATGAAAAAGATTGAAGAAAAAGTGATAACACCAACGATTGAGGGTTTGCAAAAAGATGCACTGGATTATCGGGGATTTTTATTCTTCGGTTTGATGATTGTCGAAGGAGAGCCTTTTATGATAGAATACAATTGCAGAATGGGCGACCCCGAAACAGAAGTAGTGATGCCCAGATTGCAAAACGATTTGGTCGAAATATTTCAGGCGACAGCCGAACAAAAACTAGATTCAATCAAAATAGCAACTAACCCAAAAACAGCCTGTACCGTTGTAGCTGTCAGTGGTGGCTATCCAGGAGAATATACCAAAGGTTATACAATTGAAGGGCTTGAAAAAATCAATACCGAACAAACTGTCGTTTTTCACATGGGTACAAAATTGAAAGACGGACAAGTTATTACCAATGGTGGCCGCATATTATGTGTTACTTCATTCGGCCTTTCTATTTTTGATGCAGTAGAAATATCGAAATTGGAATTGGAAAATATTCATTTCACCGATATGCAATACCGGCAGGATATTGGTTATGAATTTGTATAGCCCATCAATATGCATGCAGTCAGAAGTTTGTACTTTTAGTCAAATCAAAATAGAAAAGTAAAATGTCAGCAGTCAATTATCACGAATACCTGCAGTTGGAAAAAATTTTGCATGCCCAATCTCTCGAAAGCGAAAAACATCAACTGCCGGCACATGATGAAATGTTGTTCATCATTATTCATCAGGCCTATGAACTTTGGTTCAAACAATTGCACGAAGAAGTGGCTTCTGTGATTACCATCATGGATCGGCCGGCATTGAATGATAATTCTCCCGACTTGCAAACGGTTGTGCATCGGTTGAACCGGTGTGTAACCATTCTAAGAGTATTGGTGCACCAGTTAGATATTATGGAAACAATGACGCCGATGGATTTTTTGGATTTCAGGGATATGCTTCGTCCGGCATCCGGTTTTCAAAGTTGGCAGTTCAAAGAACTGGAAGCTCGTTTGGGATTAAAATTTGAAGACCGCCACGGCAAAGAATATTATACATCACAATTGAAACCCGAACATGTTGACATCATCAAAAAAGCCGAAAGCAGCCAATCTGTTTTACAATTGCTCAACGCCTGGCTCGAAAGAATGCCATTTTTGAAAGAAGAAGCTGGCCCTGCATTTTGGAAAAATTATCAATCTATTTACCGGGAAAGCCTTGCCGAAGCCGAAAAAAATAATGTCGATGCATTTGAAGAAGTTTTTGCTGATAAAGGCCATCATGCTTCCCGTGCATTATCGCCGGCAGCTTGCCGGGCAGCATTGTTTATCAAATTATATTGCGGCTATCCGTTATTACAATTGCCTTATCAATTATTGAACGCATTACTCGAAATTGATGAGCAACTGAGTGCCTGGCGTTACCGGCACATGAATATGGTACACCGCATGATAGGCACCCGGATTGGCACCGGTGGCAGTACCGGCAAAGACTACCTGAAAGCTGCGGCAGACAAACATTATATCTTCAAAGAAATTGCACAGCTCAACAGCTTCCTGGTAGAAAGAAGAAAACTACCGGCATTGCCAAAAGATGTAGAAGCCAAACTGGGTTTCCGTGTTGACGATTAAATACCGGCTCAAATTATTTTCTTAGAAAGTGTACCTGATTCCCAGTCCGCCCCAACTTCCATAAAATCCACGGTTGGTACCAAACTCAAACGACGGTTGCCAGTCCAGCGAAATATTGATAGGTGCCCCGTTAAATTTATAGTCTAATCCCAGCACGCCATCTACGCCGGCAAAAGCGCCGTCGCCATTTTTTGTATTGTAAAAACCGATATGGGCACCGGGGCCAATGTACCATTGCAAACCGGGAGCCCCGTTAATGGGTCCATGTATTTCATATAAACCGGTAATCCTTGTTCCACGGTTCCAGAAATAACCGATTAATTCTAAAGCATTGTGGTCATCCAAAAAATGTTTGAAGGAAATGCCGCCGCCATCCCAGACTTTTACACCTAAGGCTGTTCTGTATTGCGAACTATGTGCACTTTTACTTTGTGCATTTGTTTGTATGGATAATAAAATAATAAACGCTGCGAAAAATAACTTTTTCATAAAAACTTAATTTTTTATACATGGGATTGCCAATATTATGCCAAAAGATTTTATCACTGAAAAATTAGCTTCTGCGGAGATAGAAAATAAAATAGAAAAAAACGATAGAGGTAATGATAGCCGTACTTAAAAATGTAACCTGGCTTCCAAAATTTGTCCATAAAGCACCGGCAAAAATACTGGCAAATAAAACGGCTACACTTTCACAGCTTGTATAAAATCCTACTGCAGTTGCTGTATTTTCATTGTGCGATAAATTGGTAATCCAGGCTTTCATAACACCTTCGGTAGCGGCGGCATACAAACCATAAATTGTAAATAATAAAAATATTTCGGGCAATGAAGGTTGAAAAGCAAATCCACAATACACTACCGCAAATAGAAAGAAGCCGATTAAAACTGTTTTCCTAAACCCGATTCTGTCAGCTATCATGCCCAAAGGATAAGCAGCTATTGCATACACCAGGTTGTAAAAAATATAAGCGGCTATGGTCAGTTCGTCACTATTGAATGTGATGTTTCCAATATGAATTACATCGCTACCAATGGTTTCTTTGGTGATGAGCAATAGAAAAATATCGGAACTATTAAACAAAGCAAATAATAAAAACCCAATGGCCACTTTTTTAAATTCCGGCGAGGCTATTTTCCAATAGGAAAAGAAAGAAAAGAAATGACGTTTTTTTATAACGGCAACCGGTTGTTTTTTTTCTTTGATAAAAAATATTGCACCCACTGATAAAAGGCCCGGAATAAATGCGAGGTAAAAAAGAGTGGTGTACTGTCCCGGGTAGAAAAATAAAAACAACAAAGCCAATATCGGGCCAATGGCGGCACCTGCTGTATCCATGCCACGATGAAAACCAAAAACCCTTCCCTTGGTGGCAGGCGTGGCTTCTTGCGACAGTAAAGCATCCCTTGCGGCTGTACGGACGCCTTTGCCCAAACGGTCGATACTGCGTACAAAAAATATCCAAACGGGCAGTACGAATACGGCGAGTAATGGCTTGGCAATGGCACTCAGCATATAACCCCATTTGACAAATGGTAATCGTTGCCCCTTTGCATCACTCCACTGGCCAAAATATCCTTTACTGATGCCGGCCAGGAATTGCACAATGCCTTCCAGCACACCTATTAAAAAAACACTGAAACCAATTTCACGGAGGTACACCGGAATAACCGGGTACAACATTTCACTGGCAATATCGGCAAAGAGACTTACCGCCGATAATAACAAAACTGTACGGGTAATGATGCGCATACAATGAAGATAAAATTTTTTAAATCGGAAGATGTAAGGAAATTTTCAGAAACCGCTTCGTAAAAAAACGAAATGGGGAAATAAAGTCTATACAATAAAATGAAAAAATTTTCAACAACCGTTTTTTGGCTTGCTTATTCAAATTATTTCCTTCACCTTTGCCAACAACCTGCGAGGCGTAGGTAAATCCAAAAAATATTAATGGGACTTTTTAACTGGTTTACACAAGAAATAGCGATAGACCTTGGAACAGCGAATACGCTGATAATTCATAACGACGAGGTAGTTGTCAACGAACCGAGCATTGTAGCCCTGAACCGCAATAATCCGAAAGAAGTATTGGCGGTCGGCAAAAAAGCGTTGATGATGCATGAAAAAACACATGAAAGTATTCGTACCGTCAGGCCATTGAAGGATGGTGTGATAGCCGATTTCAATGCTGCAGAATTGATGATTCGGGAGTTAATCAAATTGGTGTATCCCAAAAAACCATTATTCCCACCCAGTTGGCGCATGATGATTTGTATTCCTTCCAGCATTACCGAAGTGGAAAAAAGAGCCGTAAGAGATAGTGCCGAACAAGCCGGTGCCAAAGAAGTGTACCTGATACATGAACCCATGGCTGCCGCACTCGGTATCGGCATCGACGTGGAAGAGCCGGTGGGAAATATGATTATTGATATTGGCGGCGGTACTACCGGTATTACGGTCATTGCCCTGGCAGGAATAGTTTGCGATCAGTCAATTCGTGTAGCCGGTGATGAGTTTACTGCAGATATTATGGAAGCATTGCGCCGTTATCATAGTTTATTGATTGGCGAAAGGACGGCTGAACAAATTAAAATTCAGGTAGGTGCTGCCGTGAAAGATATTGACAATCCACCGGACGATTTTCCGGTCAATGGCCGTGACCTTGTTACGGGCATTCCCAAGCAAATCATGGTCAGCTTCCAGGAAATAGCCGAAGCACTGGATAAAAGTATTTTTAAAATTGAAGAAGCCATTTTAAAAGCATTGGAACAAACACCTCCGGAATTGGCGGCTGATATTTATCGCCGGGGTTTATATATTACAGGTGGTGGTGCTTTACTCAGAGGATTGGATAAAAGACTGAGCAATAAAATAAAATTACCGGTTCATATTGCTGATGATCCGCTGAAGAGTGTTGTACGTGGCACCGGAATAGCCTTGGCCAATTACAGCCGTTATCCTTTTGTAATGCGGTAATTTTTATTGACAACAAATCCTGACTGCTTATTCCCTGATTCTTGTATCTTGTGTGTATAATAAATGCGGAATATTTTTCTCTTTATACGACGGTTTAGAACAATGCTGCTCTTTTTGTTTCTGCAAGGAGTAGCCATCTGGTTATTGTTTTCTTACAACCGTTTTCATAAGGCAAAAGGATTGGGTGTAGCCAATGAAATAACTGGCTGGGTCAATAAAAAATATAATTTCTTCGAAGACTTTTTTTACGCTGCGCAATGAAAACCAGCGAGTGCATAAAATGAATGATTCATTGATGAATTTATTGCATTCGAATTTTGTTCAAATAGATACCACACAAAAAATAGTGCGGGATACGGTACAACTGGATTCTACAAAAGAAATCCGCCGTTATCTTTTCAGGGCCGCAAGGGTGATTTACAATACGGTCAATTCTGAAAAAAACTATTTACAACTCAACCAGGGAGCCAAGCAAGGAATTAAGGATAATATGGCAGTGTTGAGTTCCGATGGAAGTGTTGTAGGTGTAGTTGTCAACGTCAGTTCGAATTTCAGCCAGGTTATGAGTTTATTGCATGTGCAACAAAAAGTAAATATATCACAAAAAAAAGGAGGTGATTTTGGTACGTTGAGTTGGGATGGCAAAGATCCGGGATTACTGAATTTGCGAGGCATTCCCAAAACTGCTGAAGTACATCAAGGTGATACGGTGTTGACGAGTACTTATTCTTTCAATTTTCCGCCGGGCTATATGGTGGGCACCGTTGCAGAAATCACAAAAGACAAAAGCAGTAATTTTTATATCCTGAAAATAAAACCCGGTGCCAATTTTTATAACCTGCAACAAGTTTTTGTGGTAGAAAATTTACAATATGCCGAACAAAAACAATTGGACAAAGACACGAAAAATAAAATTGATGACCCCAAACATAATTTGAAGTGAGTGAGTTATTGAGAAATATAATGAGGTTTGCCGTTTTTATCCTGGTGCAGGTTTTCTTATTGAATAAAATACCGCATCTGCACCGGTTTATTACACCTTATTTATATTTTCTTTTTATTCTATGGTTACCGTTTTCTGTCTCCCGAATGGGATTATTGCTGATTGGTTTTCTCACAGGCCTTACGCTTGATTATTTTATGATGACACCGGGCTTGCACGCCGCCGCTTGTTTATTGATGGCCTATGCCCGTCCGTTTGTAATTACAGTATTGACACCCAAAGACAGTTCGGAATTTAATTATAGAGAACCGTCACCCAAAGCCATGCTCTGGCGGCCCTATCTCATTTATGTTTTTGTATTGACGCTCTTACATCATGGATATATGATTTTATTGGAATGGTTGAGTTTTGGCAGCTTTTTCGATTTTATCATCAAGGTTTTTACAACGACCGGTATCAGCATGTTGCTCATTATTACAGTGGAAATGTTATTTCCCCGCCAGTTAAAATTCAGGACCAACACCGCATAATAACTTTGTAATAAACATAAGAAAAACATAAATACGAATATTTTCCTGTCAGGATTTGGAAACCGTCGGCGGTAGTTCGTACTTTGTACTTTATTAGCATTTCTATTCTTCACTCGTATATTAGTCGCATCGATCCATGTCTGTGTTTAACCAATCAAGAAGTCGCATTATTAAGTTAATCATCTTAATCATTTTTCTTTTTATCGTTGCCCAATTATTTTACTTGCAAATTGTAGATGGAAAACGACGGCAACTGGCGGCTATGGACAATGCTGTTTTTGCCAAAGTTGTCTATCCCGAGAGAGGGATTATTTACGACCGTAAAGGCCGTCCGATTTTAAATAACACAATTATTTATGACCTGGATGTAACGCCGGCCGAAATCAAAGGCATTGATACCGCTTCTTTTTGCCAACTGCTCGGCATTACCAAAGAAGAATTCAAACAAAGAGTGGTGGATGCCATCATCAAAAATTCATCTGTACGGCCTTCGGTTTTCAAAGGGTTGTTGACAAAAGACATCCAGGCAAGATTTGAAGAAAACAGTTGGAAATATCCGGGTTTTACTCTGGTGGAACGCCCCTTGCGTACCTATCCGTTTAATGCAGCGGCACATATTCTGGGCTATATCCGAGAAGCAGATTCGAGAGATATAGAAAGGTCTGGTAATTTTTACCGGCCGGGTGATTATATTGGTAAAACGGGTTTGGAATCTTATTACGAAGATGTATTGATGGGCAAAAGAGGGGTGCAATATATGATAAAAGACAACCGCAATAGATTGGTTGGTCATTATGAAAATGGTCGTTATGATACTGCTTCCGAAGCCGGCCGTGGCTTACAAACCTATCTCGATATTGATTTGCAAAAAATGGCCGAACAATTGATGGATAATAAAGTAGGTGGCCTGGTAGCTATTGACCCCAAAACCGGTGGCATACTGGCGATGGTGTCGGGACCCAATTATAACCCCAATGATTTAACCGGTTCTGATGGCGGCAAAAATTACAGCAAATTAGTATTGGATGTCACCAGCCCGATGCTCAACAGGGCTATTGCCGGAAAATATGAACCGGGTTCTACTTACAAACCCATTGGTGCATTGATTGGCTTGGCCGAAGGCGTCATAACTCCATCATTTGGTTTTCCTTGTTTTGGCAGATACACTTTATGCGGCAATGGCAAACCGGCTTGTACCCACCACGGTGCCGGACACGCCGCCAATTTGCGACTGGCCATTGCCAATTCCTGCAATTCTTATTTTGCACATGTCTATCGGCTTACCGTTGATAATCCTGCTTATAATGATGTAGAAGACGGCTTTGAAGAATGGGCCGACTATATGCATCATTTTGGTTTTGGTGTGCCGCTCGGTGTTGATTTACCAGGCGAAAGCAGGGGCAATATTCCGGATACGGCTGACTATAACCGTGAGAATAATAATCATTGGACTTCCTGCACCAACCTAACACTTGGTATAGGCCAGGATAAAATGCTGGCGACTCCTTTGCAAATGGCCAACGCTATGTGCATCATTGCCAACAGGGGCTATTTTTATACGCCGCATTTTGTCAATAAAATTGTAGATGAAACAGAAGATGATACAACGTTGATGAATCCATTCAGAAAAAGAAGAAATGTATTGACCAATATTTCCGATACGGCCTACAATGCAGTCATAGAAGGCATGAATGATGTGGTAAAATTTGGTACGGCGAGAATTGCCCAAATTCCTAATATCAATGTTTGTGCAAAAACAGGTACAGCCGAAAATTATACCATCCTCGACGGAAGAAGAATTAAACTGCCGAACAATTCCATGTTTGTTTGTTTTGCCCCGAAAGAAAATCCCAAAATCGCCATTGCTGTTTGTGTGCAAAATGCAGGCTACGGTTCTACCTGGGGCGGCCCCATTGCCCGTATATTGATGGAAAAATATTTGAATGATACTTTATCGGCCAGGAGCAAGGCTGATTTTGAAAGAATATCGAAAGCCAATTTAGTGCCGCATTATTTTAAAAGAGTACAGTACAAAGAAGATTCTATCAGGGCTTTCAAATGGTTTAAAATGACAAAAGACAGTGCGTATATTCAAAAATATATAACAGTTGAAATGCGGCAACAGGCAAAATTGCAACTGGCACAATCAAAACCTACAAAGCAAAAGAACCTGCCAAAAAAACAATTCAATCCCTTATATTTTTTGAAACCGGAATACCTGGTACATTCATGAACCAACAAAAACCAAACATATTAAAAGGCATTGATTGGAGCCTGATTTGGATTTTCCTTTTGTTGACCGGCATTGGGCTCACGGCTATTTTTGCAGCCACTTACCACGAAGGCGATGCCATTGTGCAAAGTTTTATCGGCTTTAAAACTGATTACAGCAAGCAGTTTTATTTTTTCATTATCGGCACGGTCATAGGATTTTTTATTTTACTCACCGATAGTAAATTTTTTCCGGCCACTGCCAATGTCTGGTATGTCGTTGGCATTTTGATGCTCTTATTGGTTTTTCCTTTACACTCCAGCGTAAAAGGAACGGAATCCATTATCCGTTTTGGTGGTTTTAATTTTCAACCGGCAGAAGTCTGTAAAATTTTTGTGGCGTTGTCATTGGCCAAATATTTATCACTACCCGAAACGGATTTTACCAAACTGCGTTCGCAATTCATTGCCACAGGCATTGCTTTATTTCCGGCAGCCATTATTATTTTACAAAGCGAAACCGGCTTGGCGCTGGTGTATTTTTCTTTTTTTATTGTCATGTACCGCGAAGGCCTGCCTGCTGTTATTTTATTAATCGGGTTGGCATTTGCTGCTTTGTTTATTGCCACCATTGTTGTGGATCCGAATACACTGGCTTTTGTACTGACCGGCATTGCCCTGTTCGTCATTTATTTATACCGCAGGCAAATCAAAAAGAAGAAAAGAATTTTGGTTCGCATTGTTTTCGTTTGGTTGTTATGTGTCGGCATTCAACGTTTTGCCGTGCCTTATACATTTGAACATGTATTGCAACACCACCAGATAGAACGGATTTATAATTTATTCGGTAAAAACAATCCTTATGATAAAAATGAAGATGGGTTGACCAAGGCCGAAGTCAAAAAACAAAAAGAAAGCGGTAGTAGTTATAATGTGCGGCAATCCAAAATTGCGATTGGCAGTGGCAGAATTTTTGGAAAAGGTATTTTGAAAGCTACGCAAACCCGTTATGATTTTGTGCCGGAACAAAGAACGGATTTTATTTTTTGCACCGTAGGTGAAGGTTTTGGTTTCGTAGGCAGTGTTGTTTTATTGGGCTTGTACCTTTTATTACTGTTTAGGATTATTACCGTGGCCGAAAGACAACGCAGTACATTCAGTCGTTGCTATGCGTATGGTGTGGCTGGTGTTTTATTTTTTCATATTGTGATCAATATTGGCATGGCCGTAGGGCTGGCACCTGTGATAGGCATTCCCTTGCCTTTTATCAGTTATGGTGGCACATCGCTCATCAGTTTTACCATCCTGCTATTTATTTTGGTTCGTTTGGATGCCGACCGGCAAATGGTATTGCGTTAACTTTGCCGCATACCATGAAGATAATTCCACTTTCTGAAGGCAGTTTTACGGTTGATAAAACGAAAAAATTTATTCCTTTTGATGAAGCTACAGATCGTTTGGCCAATAGAAATGCCGGTAGCTTGCTGGTAGAAATTCAACCCTTTGTTGTCATTACCTCCATTGATATTTTGCTACTCGATACCGGTTTGGGTTTTCAAAAAAACGGCCGCTTGCAATTGCACGATAATCTTATCCGTGCGGGCATCCATCCCGGCGAAATAACCAAAGTGCTTGTATCGCATTTACACAAAGACCATTCGGGTGGTTTGCAAATAGAAAAACCCAATGGAGAAACGGCATTATCATTTCCGCAGGCGACATATTACCTGCAACGCCGGGAACTCGACTATGCACTTAGTGGCGAATCTTCTTCTTATGTACAAGATGAAATAAAAGGATTGTACCAACATCCGCAGATTGTTTTGTTGGATGGCAATGAAGTGCTGGATGAAACAATTTTTTTTGAACTGACCGGAGCCCATTCCAAATACCACCAGGTAATATGGATAAAAGAAGCAGGCGAAATTATTTTCTTTGGTGGCGATGATGCGCCGCAGTTGCAACAAATGAAACATAAGTTTGCCGCCAAATATGATTATGACGGCAAAAAAGCCATGCACTTACGACAGGAATGGTGGAGCAAAGGACAAAAAGAACATTGGCAATTTTTATTCTACCACGACGTAAAAAATCCTGTGAAAGCATTTTGATTTGGCCAAGGAAACTGTATTGGCGCAACCGGAAATACAAAAAATACAATCTATTTCTTTTGTAAATCAGTTATTTAAGTAGTTTAATTTTTGGGTATTAGTTTGTATATTTAGGGGTTAACAGAAACCGCCATTAGCGACCGTGCAACCTTGCAACTGACGAATTTTGAACAAACAGTTTTTGACATCTTGGACATCGACTGACAACGCTTATAAAGCCACACAGAAAATAATTTTATTAAAAAAGCCTCCGCTCAAAAAAGTTTATGCCTATGCACATTGCACATATTTACCTTTGCTTGCAAACGCACAAGCCCGCCCAAAAGCAAAGTCAAATGAGTGCAATCTCCAACGCTTTGTTTAGTTCAAGGAATGTTGAAAACTTTTAAGGACAACATTTATCCTTGACAAAAACAAAATTCTATCTTTGGACAATAATTGTCCTCGATAAATGAGTAAGAAAAAAGTCGCAACATTTGGCGAACAAGTCAGAGAACTGAGGGAAGATGCTAACCTTTCTCTCCGTGAGGTTGCTGAAAAAATCGGAATTGATACTTCACTTCTTGGCAAGATAGAACGCAGTGAAAGACAACCGACCAAAGAGCAAATCAAACAGGTTGCCAAGTATTTCAAACTTGATGAGAGAAAAATGTTGAAAGAATTTTTAAGTGACCAAATCGCTTACAAAATTTTAGAAGAAGAAGCCGACCTTGACACCTTGAGAGTTGCGGAAAAGAAAGTTCAATATTTAAAAACCAAACAATGACGTATTACGAAACCATAAGAGAATTAACAAAGCATGTTCCAGCAACTTTAGTTGACTTTGGCTTACCTCGTGACCCATCACGGACACCAACGCAAGCATCATCAAATTTCATCACCAACAAAGAGCAAGGTGATTGGGCTGAAAATCTTGTAACAAGAGCAATAAATGAAACTTCAAAAAAATTTGTTGCAGTAAAGTATGGCAAGTCAGACGATTTGGTTGCAGGTGAGGAAGGGTTTGACAATTTCTATCAGGACTTTCAGAGGGAACTTGATACAATTGGTAAAAGACCTGACTTATTAATTTTCAAGAGTTCGGACTTTGATAAATATTTAGGTTACAACATTAGCCAAATTCCTCACGATAAAATCGCCAACTATGTAACGAAAGCAGTTGCAGGAATTGAAGTTCGTTCAAGTGCTTTCTTGATTGACAAGTATGAGGCAGCAATGCAAGTGCGAACAGAAATATTCACCAAACTTGCTTTACAAACAAGAGATAAAATTTTCGCAGAGTTCACCGACTTGTTGGAGCATCCAACAAGAAGTAAATACATTCCTGTATTACAAGCCATCACCAACCAAACTTTAAGTGTAACAGATTTCAAAGTTCCGGGTTGGAGCTCATCAGACAGATTGGTCGCAATGAACGACCAGTTCAAAGAACTGAAAAGAGCAATTAAAGAAATTCAGAAAAGAGATTTTCTTTCAATCACTCCAAAGGTTGAAGACATCAAAGTAGTTTACAAATGGATTGAAACTTTCAATGTTCCCCACTTTTATTTTCAAGTTTTCTTTGACAAGGTTTATGGTATATCTTTTGAGCAAATTCTTTCAATCATTGCCGACCCCGATAAAGAGGGAACTGTTTTTTCTGTTGAAGCAGACACAAAAAATCAGAACAAAACTACAATCAAAATCAATTCTAAAAGTGGAGTTCAAGTAGCTTATAAGATTGAAGAACCCAAACACGAAAGTGTTCGGAAAGAAATGGGTAGAGGAAGATTGCTTTTCTATGTTACTTTCAAGGGTGGAACTGCTTACTTAGATGTGGCGAACTTGTGCGGAGTATTAGGAATAAATCAAAATGATTTCTGATGCTGGCAACAAAAAAACATATCGCAACCAATGAACCCGAGAAAGAATATTCTCAATTAGTTTCGCTTGAACACAGGAAAAAATTTGCTCAATTCTTTACCCCCTTCCCTATTGCTC
>JAGQWM010000130.1 GCA_020437365.1 Chitinophagaceae bacterium
AATGCCTGTGCCACTTTGTGATAAGTCGGCGTAAAATCCAGGGGCAAATCTGTGGCGATGTTTAAATAATCGGCTATCAATTTAATATTGCTGAAGAAACTCATGTCGTAGCACATGGACGAATTTTTTCGATGACATCCAAATGTACTTCAGTTTGCCGGCCTTTCCACAGTAGGGCAATGAATAGTTCGCCATACCTTTCTTTCAGCGTTACCTGTAGTTTATCGGCGGGCGAAAAATGCCATCCCGGCAGGTGCTCCTGCATATATTGATGAATTAGTTTTTTAAGTTCGTCGCCGGCTTTCCATTGGCGGGGCAGCAGGTTGATGTACACCCGGTAGCCCGGCGGTGCGGCAGCGGCTTTATGTAGTTTTTCAAGATGTTGGGCTTGTGTACTATCGTATAAAAAACGATAAGGGTCTTTGTGCAATAACCGGATGTGTCGTTCCGCCCTTTCTTTATCTACGTCATGCTGGGCATAATGCGTCAGCAGGAAAGAACTGGCGTTGCGCTGTGCGGGTATAATGGCACCCCTGCAATAGGTTTGCCTTACAAAATACATCGGTTGCCGGAGCAGTGCATTCAAAATTTTCGACGTCAGCCGTGCATAAGGGTTCAACATGGGTTTTATTTTAATTCATACAATTCATTCCAGCGGGTGGTGAATCTTTTGCTGCGCAATTCCTGTCGCATTTTCCAATTCCGTTGCAGGCCCGAGGAAAGGTATTTGACAATATCGTCGCGGTAGCTGGTATTGATATTATCTACGGCTTCCATCAGCGGACGGTATCGCTTGTCCGTCGCAGAAAAAAACAAACTGGCCTGGATGGCATTATCGGGCACCAGTTGGCTAAGGATAACGCCGGCTTTCAGGTATTTTAATCCCGGTGTATAAAGTTTTTCTACCAGTGGCATAGCCAGTTGAATCAGTTCGGCAGTATGCGCCGTAGCTACCGGGCAAGTGGTGTGTTGATACCTCGACTGCGGATTGTATTCGTATTTTCCTTTTTGGTAACCGTTGGTAACGACGTACACCTGCAGGGCGCCGGCTACATAGAATTGGCGGCGTAGTTTTTCTGCTGCCCTCGATACATACGTAGCGACGGCTTCTTTTATTTCCTGCAAAGCAAAAACGGGTTGGCCAAACATCCGCGAAGTGGCAATCATTTTTTTTGTCTCCAGCGGATCTTTCATATCGATGCAGGGAACACCGCGAAGCTCCCGGAGGAGCCGCACACCGACTACACCGCCCAGGTTTTTGCGGGCCCATGGCTCAGGCATATTGCGCAGTTGCCAGCCGTTATCAATTCCCCGGTGATGCAGCTTGAGGGCATACTGCCGGCCGACGCCCCAGATGTCTTCCACGGCAGTTTGTTCTAAGGCTTTCTCCATATCGCTGAGCGATTGTAACA
>JAGQWM010000131.1 GCA_020437365.1 Chitinophagaceae bacterium
AAGAAGGCGGCACTACGTATTCTGGATCTGTTACTAGTACAGATTATCAAGTAATTTTGGGAACTGCAGGTTTTACACTAAGTGGAACTAACACTTCAGATCTCTTTTCTATTATCATGTTAGACCCATCCGGAGCAATAACTACCGGTCAAACATATAGTAGTGCTGCAAGTAGATCAGGATGGACTTATAACCTTCCGGGCGGTGATATCTGGAGTGCTAACACGGGTCAGGCTAATACTGATATTAATTTTACAAACGTAACACATGATGTAGCAAATAAAACTATTACTGCAGATTTTTCCGGAACTGTAAGAGATAATAACGGTGCTGGTAATGTACATACAATTACTGAAGGTAATTTTTCTGCTACTTATCAATAATCGAAATACTATTTACATAGCAAAATAAAATGGTTGACAGCATCGTCAGCCATTTTTATTATAAATATTAATATAGTTTTATTTCTTTATTTTTTCCCGCTTGGTTGCATTTCCTTTACTTTGCATCAAATTGAAAAATCCATGGCAGAACCCATTATAGAATTATCGAACGCCAGTATCTTCCAAGGCCAAGACCTTATTCTCGAAGACGTAAATATTACCGTAAATAAAGGTGAATTTGTGTATCTCATCGGGAAAACAGGAACCGGGAAATCCAGTTTATTAAAAACATTATATGGTGAATTGCCTTTGACAGTAGGTGAGGGCACCATAGCCGGTTTTAGCCTGAATGGCATGACATGGAAAACAGTTCCTTATTTGCGCCGTAACCTCGGCGTGGTATTCCAGGATTTTCAATTGCTCACCGACCGGAATGTGAATGATAATTTGAAATTTGTACTCCGTGCCACCGGCTGGAAAGAAGAGAAACTAATGGATGAAAAAATTGTAGATGTATTGAGTAAAGTGGGTTTGAAATCCAAAGGTTTTAAAATGCCATTTGAATTGAGCGGCGGCGAGCAGCAAAGAATAGACATTGCCAGGGCATTGCTCAATTCGCCAAAATTGATTCTTGCAGATGAGCCGACAGGTAACCTCGACCCCGAAACTTCCGACGAAATCATGAGTTTGTTATTCAGTATTTCAAGGGATTATAACACGGCAGTTGTCATGGCTTCACACGACTATATTGTGGTGCAGAAATTCCCGGCACGCATTATCCGTACCGAAAAAGGAAAAGTGATGGATAATGCTACCATAAATATGCACTAAGTTTTTCAGCATTGCGATGGTTGTCAAAATTGGCTTCCAGCAGGGCTACTCTTTTCTGTTTGTCTTCTTCGGAAAATGTTTGTTTGAATAAAA
>JAGQWM010000132.1 GCA_020437365.1 Chitinophagaceae bacterium
TTCCATTTTTTGGAGAATTTATTTTTTTCAAACGGAATTTGAAAGCCATTGAAATAAGTGGAATCATCATTGAGTGTAATGGTGCGGATGAGAGCCTGGAAATTGCCGGCTTTCTTTTCATCCAGGTTGCCATCATATCTTACAATGCCTTCGCCACTGGATAACCAGGCTACTTGTTTTCCATTTTGATTGGTAGAAAATTCAATAAACCAAACCGGGAAGGTTGTACTAATTTCTTTAAATGGTTTATTGATGATCTTTAATGAACCATCGGCCTGGGGAATTTTTACAAAAATTCCTGTACCATAATTAGCCCAAATTCTACCGGCATTATCAGTGGCAGAAAAGGCAGTGGTTCCATTACTATTTCTTCTGGCATATTTTGAAAAAAACAAACCGGTATCTAAATGAAATTGTTCTTGTTTGTCATTAAACACATATATCGAATCCGAAGTGCGGGCAAAATAAATGTTATTATCGTATATAAATTGATTGACTCCTTGTGTAGGAATACCATTTTGGGTTCCATATATTTTTAATGAGTTTTTTGTAAACTGCCATTTTCCATCTATGTTTATGGGGCTTAGTTTTTTGATTTCATTCCTATTGTCACCAAATGTCCAGATATTGTCATTCTTGTCTGCTATCAATATTAATTGTCTCGACTGAAAATTGTCGAAGGTCGATTCTATAGTATAGGTTTTGTTATCCGGATGGTATTTTACAATAGCCATACTTTCTCTTAATCCAACGAGGAGAACTGTAGAATCTGCATGCATTTTGACCATGGCACTTACGTGAAATTCATAGTTCTTTTTTTGAATAATAGGGACAGATTTTTTGCCAATCAGTTTTAAAATACCTTTTTCGCCGCAGGCGGCCAGGTAGTCGTTACCCATTTGTACAAAACCGCCAATTTGGCCTGCAGTCCCTTCTACATGTTCAAACTGATTGGTAGCAGCATCTAATACATAAACACCGCTATTTGTTCCCGCATACAGGTAACCGTTATGTGTGCCTGTATAGAATACAGCTTTTGATGGCAGTCCCGAACTTTCTGTATAATAGGTAAAAGGTGAACTAAGGTCCATTTTTGACAAACCATTGAATAATGACATCCATAAAATACCGCGACTGTC
>JAGQWM010000133.1 GCA_020437365.1 Chitinophagaceae bacterium
AAGCCAGCACGCAAGACACAACAGCGGCGTGTTGTTTTTGCGGAATTCCAACAATGGCAAACACTTTTATTCTGGCTGCCCGGTGTTATTTATGCCTTGATTGTTATTTTAGGAAATGGATAAACCAACACTAACCCAATAAAAAAAACGTCCTGCATTTTACGGGACGTTTTTTTTAATTTCATTATAAACTTATTTCACTGAATTGACCAGGCTTTTAAAAGTTTCCGGGTTATTCATTGCCAAATCGGCCAGTACTTTACGATCCAACTGGATTCCTTTTTGTTGTAATTTATGCATGAATTCGGAGTAGGTCATCCCTTCGGCACGAACGGCTGCATTGATACGGGCAATCCATAAAGCACGGTACTCTCTTTTTTTCAGCTTACGACCTACATACATATAGGTCATTCCTTTTTCTACCAGGTTTTTGGCAACGGTATAAACATTTTTACGCTTGCCATAATATCCTTTGGCTTGTTTTAATATTTTTTTGCGACGGGCTTTGGAAGCCACAGCATTTTTTGAACGAGGCATATCTAAATAATTTAAAATTGAATAATTAAGAAAAAATCAAGGTTTATTTCAAACGCAATAACCGTTTTACAAAATCAACATGCGATTTTGCCACCTCACCGGGGATTCTCATTTTACGTTTACGTTTCTTTGATTTTTTCGTCAGAATATGACGCTTGAATGCTTTCTGATGCATAATTTTTCCGGTGCCCGTTACTCTGAAACGTTTTTTGGCACTGGAATTTGTTTTTACTTTTGGCATTGTACCATTTGTTTAAAATTCCATCTTTGAGGCATCCCACCACAGGGCGGGCCTTTATCGAACCTCTTCAGATAATCTGTTCCTGGAAGAACTTCCAAAACCGGGAACTCTATCTGCTCCAAATTTCGGACGGCAAAGATAAGGATGATTGCTTATGTGGCAAAGATTTTTGCAAAAAACCACTAAGAATAAGGTAAAATGCTGTGTTCGCTTTGTTGAAAGATAGGCCACAGACCTGCCTGTCGGCAGACAGGTTACACGGATTAACACAGATTGATTGCTTACGCAATTTTATTTTGCCACGAACACG
>JAGQWM010000134.1 GCA_020437365.1 Chitinophagaceae bacterium
TTGATAAAGTTGAAAATTTTGAAACATGATTCTATTCCGGATATTGAGGTTTTGAACGGTGGCACAAATGATGTTAAAAAATATTTTAACAGGATATTTACCGACAACCAGATTAGCAACTATTTTTCACCTGGCACTACTGTAGTTATCCCAATTATTTTTTATGAGATATCAAATTCATTTGGAATTTCTGAAAAACCGGAGAAGCTGAGAGATTTTCAAATCATTAATAATTCTGTATTCAACAAAATAAAAAAACAACAAAATATATTTGAAAGCGTATTATTTATGCGGCCGCAAGTAATTGGGTTTACTCTTCAGGATGCCCGTATCCATTAATATTCCTAATTTATAGAATAATTATAAAAAAACTTTCGTGTAGCTTCGTATGGTTTTAAGTAAATTTATTAATCAAACTGCATTTCAGGGATTTCGCCTTCCACAATCAATTTTCCGGCGGTTTTTTCTTTTATTTCTTCAACTGATACGCCGGGGGCCCTTTCTATTAATTTGAAACCCCGGGGAGTCATTTCCAAAGCCGCTAAATCACTGACAATTTTCTTTACACAATTGACGCCTGTTAGCGGCAAAGTACAGCCGGGCAAAAGTTTTGATTCGCCTTTGGGATTTGTATGCCGCATAGCTACAATAATGTTTTGTGCACTGGCTACCAGGTCCATAGCACCGCCCATTCCTTTCACCATTTTACCCGGTATTTTCCAATTGGCTATATCGCCGTTTTCACTCACTTCCATAGCCCCAAGCACCGTTAAA
>JAGQWM010000135.1 GCA_020437365.1 Chitinophagaceae bacterium
AGGGAACGCAGGATGTGGTGGCTATCGGCCGTCAAACTGCCGATCTCGCTCTTGATCTCGCCGGCAAGTTCGTAGTATTTCCGGAAGGTCGAAGCGTCAAGTGTTAGGTAGGGTGGGGGACCGATGCTGTGAAAGCAACAAAACTTGAAGATAAAATTGCGGTCGACAAAGAATTCGTCCAAGAAGCCGCCTTCGAAGAACAGGAGGGTACATTCGTCAAATTGCGCCCCGGACACCACGTTGATCTGCGAGGGCCGGATGAAGAGCACCAGTTGGTCGGCAAGTTCGAAGCGATACAGATCGAGCTGATAGCTTCCGCTCGCCCGTTTCAGGAAGGCGAGGCAATAGAAAGACAGGCTCATGACGTCATCGACAAATTCCAGGTCTTGTTCGTTTGCTGCATCGATCAGGAGTTCCTTGCCGTATTTCCTCTTTTCAAAGTGAAGTCTTTTCATGTTCTTGCACTATGCTCTTCAAATGCCTGGACAAACTTGCAGCGGGCGGACAGCAGCTATTTGGTCAAAATGTCAAATACCAGCGTCTGCTTGATCTTGGTATCGGGACTGGGGTCGACCAGGGAATTCGCAACCTCTAAGGTTCCAATCCGGACGCCGGAATAGTATTTTCCTCCGCTGGCCAGCGCCTGCTCGCGATCGGTGATCTCCATTTTAAAGACCAGCTTGTTCAATC
>JAGQWM010000136.1 GCA_020437365.1 Chitinophagaceae bacterium
TTTGCTATGACGGGATTGTCATTTGCTTCTATATGACGAAGGGTGAAGTTCATACAGCAAATTTAAGAGAGGTATTAAATAATAAAACAGCTTTATGAATAGGTTTAATTTAAAACAATTTAAGATGTATATTTGAAATATGAAGTTTCGATTTTTTTTACTAATGGCCATTTGTGCATTATTCATTAGCTGCCAAAAAGAAAACACGGTGAATCCGCAGCCGCCCCCTCCTGGCGTACCGGCTAGCCCTGATAGTACATTTTTGCGACAGTTTATTGGTTATGATGGTTCAACATCTACTGAGATAGAAAATCAAAAATTTGAATATGATGAGTATTTGCGACTAAAGTCAATAACTTCCTGGAAGAGAATTAAAAATATCGTGACATCGCAATATGAGAAAAACGTGGATACTATTTTATTTTTTTATACAGGGCCTAAAGTTACAATGCAAGTTACATATCGGAAAATTTACGATATGTCAAATACATTATTGAAGAAATTTGAAACTCGTCGCACATATATTTATAATATGTCAGGAGATATTATGTCTGATACAACGAAAACTGTTGGTTACTCTACACAATACAGAGATTTTGTCTATTTATCGCCGAATGAAATCAATGTTTCTTATAATTCAGGTTCGACACATTACGAAGATCACTATATATTAAATT
>JAGQWM010000137.1 GCA_020437365.1 Chitinophagaceae bacterium
CATTTCTTAACCGGGTTCTTTTGGGGCAATGTTGTGGTCATAATATATGTATCGGGCTAAACAATGTTTTCGTTGCAAAGGTAAGCCACAAATATACAGTGTTTAAACATTGAATGGAATAAAAGCAGTTTAAAATTTGTTAAGGAAAGGAAAAAGAAATACTTGCAATAAATCAGTGAAACCTGTCTGCCGATAGGCAGATCTGTGGCTTTTTTCAACACAGAGGGCACAGTTTTTTTTCACTGAGGAGCACAGAGATTTTCAGTGTTAATTCGTTTAACCTGTCTGCCGACAGGCAGGTTCGTGGCTCACATTTAATCTGTGTCCATCTGTGGCTTTTTCAACACAGAGGGCACAGTTTTTTTTCACTGAGGAACACAGAGATTTTCTGTATTAATTTGTGTAACCTGTCTGCCGACAGGCAGGCCTGTGGCTATAATTTTTCGTGTCTATTCGTGCCATTTGTGGCTCACATTAAATCTGTGTCCATCAGTGTCCATCTGTGGCTTTAGTGTATTTGTATAACCTGTCTGCCGACAGGCAGGTCTGTGGCTTAATTGTATTCGTAGCTACAAAAAAAACGCAATGCCCGATTAAGAAAAAATCAAACATTGCGCTATATACTTACTAACCCGTATAGATTACACTTCTTGCATTTCTTTTATTTTGACTCTT
>JAGQWM010000138.1 GCA_020437365.1 Chitinophagaceae bacterium
TCATATTTTTTGCTTTCTTTACAATCTAGCAAAAAATCCACCAACCTAAATTGATTAGGCTGCCCAACCAATTGCTCTCTCAAATCATCGAGCTCACGATTTGATGGAACAATATCTATATTAGCAAACGAAGTTTTCACAACAACTTTATCAAGAGTAAGATCATTTTTTATCGCATAAGTAAATGAATTTTTCTTTTGCTTAAATTGATCATCCCCACACAATAGACTTGTAGCGTTTGCCTGATAATCACAATCAATTACCAAAACCTGAAAACCACTATCAGCCAATGAAGCCGCAATATTTGCAACTGTTGTTGTTTTTCCTACGCCACCTTTTTGGTTCGCTACTGTAATTATTGTTGGCTTAGAAGCCATATATTATTCTCCAATGTACTTTTTCAAGCTCCGAAAAATATTCTAACGCTTTTTTCTTTCATAATGTTATTCAATTATTTTTTAAATAGAGGAATAAAGCGCTTTGGAGAAATGATCCTAGCCATAACAAGCATATTTTTAAATCTTCCACCTAAAAAATTCTATTTAGTTTCTTAGGTGCAAATTTTACATATATCTGACTAATAGTTGAACCTTTATTTTAGAACTTATTTTTTTATCTTTGGATTGAGTGTTAAAAACTTTTTATTTATTT
>JAGQWM010000139.1 GCA_020437365.1 Chitinophagaceae bacterium
GGCCACTCGCTGTATGGCTTCCGGGTACGGAATGCCTGCTATTTATACACCTGCCGGGGCAGGAACGGAAGTTGCAGAAGGAAAAGAAGTAAGAAATTTCAATGGGAAAGATTATTTATTGGAATATGCTTTTGATGCCGATTTCGCTTTGGTAAAAGCCTGGAAAGGTGATGCAGATGGCAATCTTGTTTTCAAAGCAACAGCCCGGAATTTTAACCCACTGATGGCTATGGCCGGCAAGATTACTATTGCTGAAGTAGAAGAGTTATTGCCTTCCGGCCAGTTAGACCCGAATGAAATTCATGTACCCGGCATTTATGTGCACCGGATTTTTCAGGGAAGTAATTATGAAAAAAGAATAGAACAATTAACTGTAAGAAAAAAAGTATAAACCTCAACCCATGGCACTTTCAAAAGAGCAAATAGCGCAGCGCATAGCAAAAGAATTAAAAGACGGATATTATGTCAACCTGGGAATAGGTATTCCAACCCTGGTAGCCAATTATATTCCGGAAGGGGTATCGGTTGTTTTGCAAAGTGAAAATGGCTTGCTGGGTATGGGGCCTTTTCCGGTTGAAGGCGAAGAAGATGCCGACCTGATTAATGCAGGCAAACAAACCATTACGACATTGCCCGGCTCGGC
>JAGQWM010000013.1 GCA_020437365.1 Chitinophagaceae bacterium
ATCAGAGGGTTCCCGAAGTTTCGGGATTCAAGTCCAATCCCGCAAAATTTGCGGGACAGGCACAGGGAGCAGGAAGGCCGGTAATATCCGGCTTTTTTTTATGTTTTATATCTACATTCTATATTCACTTGCTTCCGATAAATATTATATCGGTTATTCTAATAATGCTCATCGTAGGTTAATAGAACATAATTCAAAACAAATAAACTCTTTTACCAGCAAGCATCGTCCCTGGATTTTAAAAGCTTTATTTTCTGTTGGAGAAATAGTATACCCCATTTTTAGAACAGATTTGTTAGTTGTCTAAGGGTGTTTACTCTGAAACAACTTAATCTCCTATTATAATTACCGGTAAGGATTATTCCATGACTTAGTTTATTAAAGCTACTAATCTAACCCCAACACTATGCCACTGTATATTTCTTTGTTCGTATGGTTGGAATCGAGAAGGCGGAACGTGCAAACAATGCCGGTAGCCAAAAATGTAACCGATAAATACAAGCCGAAAGGCTTCTGCGGGATAAGGACTTTTCAGAAAAAATTCGTGTCCCAAAATTAATTGAGATGAAAAGTTGGTTTTACTTTTCTTTTAAAATATTTCCATTCTAAACATTGAAAAAATAATTCTATGTGAAAGTTGTTTTGATTAATAATATTCTGATAACAATTTATTTTTTAATAATTGTGCATTTATAGCCACAATAATTGTACTCAAACTCATTAATATAGCCCCAATTGCAGGACTTAAAACAATTCCCCATTTGTATAATATACCAGCAGCCAATGGTATGGCAATGATGTTATATCCTGTTGCCCACCAGAGATTTTGCATCATTTTTTTGTACGTTGCTTTCCCAAATAAAATCAGATTGGCTATATCCTGAGGGTCGGAATTTACCAATATGATGTCAGCAGTTTCAGCAGCTACATCGGTACCTGATCCAACAGCTATACCTACATCTGCCTGTGCTAATGCCGGTGCATCATTTACGCCATCACCAGTCATGGCAACAAATTCTCCTTTATGCTGAAATTCTTTAACTTTTTCAAGTTTTTCATGAGGAAGCACATTTGCTAAAAACCCATCCATATTCAATTCATCACTAACTTTTTTAGCTACTCTTTCATTATCGCCTGTAAGCAGCAGATTCTTAATGCCTGATTCTTTCAAAACTTCAATAGCATTAAATGAACTTTCCCTTACCTGGTCGGCAAGTATAAAATAACCGACAATTTCCTTTCCAATCAATATAAAAACCACGGTATTGGTAACATCATTTACATTAGCATTAATTTCTATGTTCTGCTCTTTGAGATAATTTGGTCCTACTACTTTAATATCTTTCCCTTCAACTCTGCCTTCCAAGCCTTTACCTGGTAAGTAATTAAATTCTTCAGAATTGGGGATTTCAATATTCATTTCCTTTGCCTTACGTAAAATCCCAACTGAAATATAGTGTTCAGAATTTTGTTCTATACCTGATGCCAATCTCAGCAATTCTTTCTTGTCATAAGATTGATCTAGTACTTTTATTTCCTGTAATTCATGGGAGCCTTTGGTAAGTGTTCCTGTCTTGTCAAAAATAATAGTAGTAATCAGCCTCGCATTTTCAAAAGCCGTTCGATTACGTATTAGCAATCCTTTTTGAGCCGAGATGGAAGTTGAAATGGCAACCACTAGTGGAACAGCAAGCCCAAGAGCATGAGGACATGAAATAATCATAACCGTTACCATCCTCTCCAATGCAAAAACAAATGGAAAGCCCATCATTAACCAAACAGCAAGTGTAATAAGGCCACCGCCAAGTGCTACAAAGGTTAGAATTTTTGCCGCACGGTCTGCAAAGTTTTGAGTTTTGGATTTTATTTTTTGTGCATCCTCTACAAGTTTTATCACCTTATTCAAGTAGCTGTCTTTACCGGTACTGATTGTTTTTATGGTTAGTGAGCCGTTGCCATTGATAGCTCCGCCAATTACTTTGCTTTCTTTTTCTTTTTTAACTGGTTTACTTTCACCAGTAAGCATACTCTCATCCACATAACTTTCTCCCTCATTTACAATACCATCTACCGGAACTTTTCCGCCAGGTTTTACCATGATTATATCTCCTGGTTTTAATTCACTAACCGGTATTTCATGAATTTTACCGTCGATAATGTGATGTGCCGTTGACGGCATCATTTTTACCAACAGTTCCAACGAACGAGAAGCACCCATCACTGATTTCATTTCAAAATAATGGCCAATAAGCATGATATCTATTAAAGTGGCCATCTCCCAATAAAAATCCATCCCTTTTAATCCAAATGTAATCGCCATACTATACGCCCAAGCAACTGTTATGGCAACACCAATTAACGTCATCATACCAATGGCTTTATCCCTTACTTCATCATACAAACCTTTGAGAAAAGGATAACCTCCATAAATGAAAATAAATGTTGAAAGTAATGCCAATAGATATTTATCTCCGGGGAATTTCAGTTCAAATCCCAGCCATTGCTGAATCATTTGCGACAGTGCAAGAACAGGAATGGTGATGATGGTACAAACTACAAACCGCTTCCAAAAATCTGCTATATGATGGCCTGCATGTTTGTCGTGACCCGATGCTGTTTCATGATGATGTTCATGCATTTGCTTTGCTTCTTTATGATGGTGATGTTGATGTTCCATTTGGTTATTATTTGTTTATGTTTTTTTTGAATTTGCTTTGAGCTGAAGTTTCATTTTTTACTTTTTCTGTTTTATCATAAACTATACATCTTTTAATCTTCATTTTTCAATTGACATCTTTGTCCATTCAATTATTCTATTTTTTTGCATTTGATTCAGCCTTGCATCACTATGCAAAAGTTTATAGGACGATAGCGGCATTTCATCGTCTTTCAATTGGTTGGCAATAGCTTTAAATTTACTTTGTTGCCTCCTTCGTGTATAAGAACCAAACTCGTCAAAATTCAATTCCTCTTTTCCGTGAATAATATGTCGGTTCAGAAACAAGGCAACCGGCTGTATTGTACTGTACCACGGGTATTTTGTATTATTACTGTGACAATCATAGCATGCAGTTTTCAATATCGACATTACCGAATCGGGGACCTGGTATAATTGAGTAATACTGTTATTCGACGCTTTGTCAGAAATATTCTTTTCGGGTCTTGGATAAAGCTGGATCAATCCAATTAACAGCAGAATTATTAATCCTGCTTTTTTCCATTTTGATTTGGGTAAATATTTCATAGCCTATTAATGTTGATGTCCACTCATATCCATACCGCCCATTGCATTGGCTCCTTTTTTAATAATAAATTCACTATTCAATAAATAAGCACCACTTGTTACCACCACATCGCCATTTTGTAATCCCGATTTAATTTCCAGCCTGTCGCCGCTTTCCATACCCGTTTGCACCATTTTCATTTTGTAACTGTTTTTGCCTGATTGTATCCAAACCACATTCATCTTACCATCACGGAGCACTGCATCAGATGGAAGCGTAAGTGTATTCAGTTCCTTACTTTTAATTGTTACATAAGCCGGCATTCCCGGTTTAAGCAATCCATTGGGATTAGGTATTGAAACTCTAACCAAATTTAGCCTGCTGTCAGAAACAATTTCAGGATTTTCAAATTCTATTTTTCCTTTCCATTCTTTACCGGGTATATCCGGAAACTGAACCGTAGCAGTTCCTCTCAGGTCTATGGATGAAAGTTGTGAAGTATAGACCTGCGCTTCTGCCCATAATGAGGAAAGATTGGCCAGCTTTACAATGATACTTCCTTCCGATACGTATTGCCCTTCCATAACCGGCAATTCTGTTATGTAACCCGATTCATTACTGTAAAAAGAAGTCAGGGCCGAAGACTTTTTTGTTTTGCCCAATTCATTTACCTGGGCTTCACTCATGCCCCATAACAATAATTTCATTTTTGCACTTTGCACCAGCCTGTTAAAATCAATAATGGAATTGTCAAGCGTTTGTTGCTTTTCCAATGCAGCGATATATTCCTGTTTGGCATTGTTCAATTCCTCACTGTACAGGTCATACAAATGTGCTCCCTTCGGAACATAGTCACCCATATTTTTAAAATAGAGCCTGTCAATACGCCCCATGATTCGGGCATTGATGCTATTGGCCTTTGATTCATCTGTATTCAATGTTGCAGTTAGAATCACTTTATCTCCAATCATACCATTTCGGATTGTGTCTGTTTGAATATTGCCTAATCTTATTTGTTCATCATTCAGCATTATTTCGTCTGCCGCAGTACTCGTCTTTTTTACAACGATGAGATCCATGTGACAGATAGGGCATGTTCCAGGTTTGTCCTGCATAATTTGTGGATGCATACTACAAGTGTAGTATTCGTCTTTATTTGCAAGAGTTGATTTTTTACTCTTACAAGCTGTAAAAACTAAAAGCACCGTGATAAATAATGTGATATACTTTTTCATGTCTGTTAATTTGTTTTAATGAAACTTTCACTATCCATTAAATACTGTGCATTGGCTGCTACAGCTTCCGTTTTATCAAGTCCGCCCAATACCTGAATCAGGTGTTTATTGGTAATGCCTGTTTCAATTTTTCTTGCCATAAATGCTTCGCCCGTTCTTACAAAAACAACTTTATCCATCCCCAATGACAATACAGCTTCCTCCGGCAACCAGTCAGCGGAACGGTCTCCTGCAAAAATGGTCGCTTTTACCTGGCTGCCGATTGGAATTTTGTAAGATGAATTGTCAAAATAAACCCTTGCAGTTACTGTTTTACTGCCACTCCGGTAAATGGGTTCAATATAATTTATGGAAGCCCTGAAATCATTACCGGGATTAGTTTCAGGAGTGATGCGTACTTTATCTCCCACTTTTACCATGGTAGCCTGCCCGGTGAATATGTTCAGCAATGCCCATGCACGGTTTGGATTATATACTGAAAAAATATTTTGCCCTTTCTGCACATACATACCTTCTTTAACCGATAACTCCTCTGTAGTAACCGGTACGGATTGGATACTACCCGGCTGATTATTGTTCATACCAGTACTGTTACTTTCATGTATATGCCCGCTGTAATTACTGAATACAGAAACTTTGTAGGAAGGCTTACCGGTTTTTATTACGCTGTTTAATTGTTGATTGCTCATTCCGAGCAAATACAATTTTTGTTTTGCCGCATTGATGAGCATAGCATTTTCCGAATCATTTTTTAAAAGAAACAACAGGTTTTCCTGTGCTGTCAAAAGCTCGGGGCTATAGATGTCCATGATACGTTGTCCTTTTGCAATTTTCTGGTAGCGATAATGCACATATAGTTTTTCTATCCGGCCGGAAAAATTGGAAGAGATAACACCGGTTTGCCTGGTATCATAATTGATAAACCCGTATGATACCATTTCAATATCTTCTTCCCTTGTCATCATGTGTATCATGGGCACATTTGCGATCACTTGCTGATTGGAAGGTTTGAGCAGTGTATTCAATGAAACGGCTTTAGGTTCTGAAGCAGGTTTTACTTTTTCCAATTGCATACCACATACAGGGCAGGTTCCTGCTGTGTCACTATGCACATTAGGATGCATGGGACAGGTATATCCTTTGGCTGAATCCATGTTGTCAGACATATCCTGCGCTGAATGCATCGAATGATCTTCCATCGGTACCAGGTCCATCCCGCACTTGGGGCATTTGCCCGGTTTGTCACTGAAAACAGAATCCTGTGGCATCGGGCAGGTGTACATTACTCCGGCATTTTTATTACCACTATTACAGGCAATAAATACAATTGCAATTACAATTACTGCCAGCCATTTTATTTTCTTAATTATATTCATGCCGATTATTTTATTTCGAGTATTTTCATCAACTCCGCTTGCATCCGCAATCCCTCTTGCAATTGATCCAAGTAATCCATCTGCGTCTTATTTAATGCTTCCCATGCATCAAAAAGTTCAAAAAGTTCCTCCGTATTTTGTTCATAGCCTAATTGCATGGTTTGAAAATTCCGGCGCAATGCAGGAATAATCTGCTCCTCATAGAGTTTCATTTGTTTCTTTTTTAATTCCAGTTCTGTAAAGCTATTTGCCGCCATACCCGAGGCTTCGTTAATAATCATCTGCTGCTGGTTTTGCAAGGCTTCATTTTGCCATACCAGACTTTCAGCTTTCGCTTTGTTCATTTTAGATGACCATTTTGCAAGGGGAATTTTCACCATTCCCATCACAGAAAACATTAACGGTTGTTTTGCCCAACCCGTCATGTGGTTGTATTGGATGCCAAATTCAGGTTTCAGCATTGCCAACTCAGCGGTACGTTCCAGTTTATTTACTTCCATCATCCTGTCAATTACTTTAATATCGCTTCTCTGATTCATTAAAGAGGCAGAATCGAACATAGACCTATTGAAATCGTACCATATATAATTCGTATCGACTGTAAACATTTTTTCAATACTTCGGTTCATTACAGTATTGATTGAAATGCGTTTTTGAACAATTTCATTCTGTAACAATAATTGCATATTCTCCACATTTGCTAAAGCAGCTTTAGCCTTGTAGTAGGCACTAATTTTACCCAAACCGTTCTTATACCTTATCTCTGCACTCTGCATCATGAATTTCAACAGCCTGTTATTTTCATCCAGCACATTCAGTTTCTTTTCCAACACAATCCAGTCATAATAATTTTTCCTGGCGGTAAAAAGTAAATCATTTACTACCACATCTTTTTTTTGAATTGCCACTGAGGATTGAGCATTCATGTATGCAAACTCGGCATGCTGTCTTTTTTTATTGGGAAACATCTGTTGTGCAGAAACCATAAAAGCTCCCATACCGGGTTGTCCGTTCATGGCTTTCCACCTACCGGGATTGTAAGGCGTTTGAAAAAAACCTGCAACCAGTTCAGGCGGCATCCAGCTAAAAGCCCCTTTTGCTTCTTCATTCATAGAACGGGCTTCTGCATCCAGCATTTTTAATGCGGGATGATTTGTCTCTATAGCTGATTGAACTTGCTGCATAGTTAAAATCTGTTGTGACATAGCAACGGAAGTTACCAGTAGCAGGCCCATCATTATCTTAAATTGTTTCATAAAAAATCATTTTGTATGCTTAGTGTTTTGTTTCCAGCACTTCAATTTTTCCGTGTTTTCTTAGTTCGTATTCTTTTGCCATTAAAAATATCAACGGGGTAACTAGCAGTATATGCGTTGCTGATGTTAATACACCGCCAACCATTGGCAATACAATCGGTTTCATTACATCACTACCCACTCCATGACTCCATAAAATCGGAATTAATGCAAAAAGAGATACAGAAACAGTCATCAGTTTGGGTCGCAATCTTTTTGCTGCACCAGCTATTACATATTCTCTTAAATCAGCCCTGGTGATGGTGTCTTTTGAGTTCCCTTTCAATGCTACCAGTTGCTGCATGGCATCGTTCAAGTAAATCACCATTACAATACCCGTTTCCACTGCCAACCCAAACAAGGCAATAAATCCCACTGCTACTGCTACCGATAAATTCACACCCCAGAAATAAATCATGACAGCTCCGCCTATCAATGCAAACGGAATGGAGATCAGGCTGAGAAATGCCTCTCTTGCATTGCGGAACGCAAAATACATGGAGAGGAAAATGATTAACAGCACCACAGGTAAAATCATTTTCAACGTCCGTTCGCTGCGAATAAGATTTTCATATTGGCCGCTCCATTCCATGAAATAACCCTTTGGTAATTTGGTAAGCATTTTGTCCAGCTTTTCCTTGGCTTCATCTACTGTACTTCCTAAATCCCTTTCTCTTACATTGAACAATACCGTACCCCGTAGCATGGCATTTTCTGAATTGATCATCGGCGGGCCTTCGGTAATTTTTACATCTGCCACTGCTTCCAATGGAATGGGGCCATACTTCTTGGTTTGCACCTGCAATCTTTTTAACGATTCAATATTGTTTCTGAAATCCTGGCCAAACCTTGCGTTGACAGAAAAGCGTTGCCTGCCTTCAACCGTTGTTGTGAGCCTCATCCCACCCAATGCTATTTCCACCACACTGTTCACATCATCCACGGTTAATCCATACCGGCTTATTTCATCCCGCTTCACCACAATGTCAATATATTTTCCGCCGGTAATGGGTTCCACATATAAATCTTTTACGCCGTCAATGCCTTCCAGCTCTTTCTTTATTTTTTCCGAAAAAGCATAAATGGTATCAAGGTTTTGTCCATAAACTTTAACGCCCACATCTGTACGAATACCGGTGGACAGCATATTGATACGGTTGATAATGGGCTGTGTCCATCCGTTAGTAACTCCCGGTATCTGCAATTTGGCATTGAGTTCGTTGATAATATCGTTTTTGCTCATACCTTTTCGCCATTCTGACCGAGGTTTCAGCAGCACAATTGTTTCAATCATACTGATAGGAGAATTATCCGTTGCTGTATTGGCCCTGCCAGCTTTGCCCAATACATTTTTTACTTCAGGTACAGATTTAATGAGTTTATCCTGTACCTGTAAGATTCGTTTTGCTTCGCTGTTGGAAACATCAGGAAGTGTAACCGGCATAAATAAAATAGAGCCTTCATCCAATGGTGGCATAAACTCTTTTCCCAAACTCAGCAACATGGGTATGCTGATAGCCAGGGCGATGATGTTTACCGCCAATGTTGTTTTTCGCCATTTGATACAGGTGCGGATGACCGGCTCGTATATTTTTTCCAATATGCGGTTCACCGGGTTTTTGGTTTCGGGCCTGAAACGCCCTTTCATAAAAAAGGATATTAAAACGGGGGCTAAAGTGATTACCAGCAAGGCATCCACCATCATGATAAATGTTTTAGTGAATGCCAGCGGATGAAAAAGTTTTCCTTCCTGCCCGGTTAATAAAAACACCGGCAGAAATGATGTAATAATAATAATGGTGGAAAAAAACACACCCCTTGATACCTGTATGCTGGCCTTTTCGATCAGCCGCATTCTCTCTAATTCGGGAATCCGGTTATAACTGGACTTACGTTTGAGTTTATTAAAAAACTTTTTCATTGTTGCGGATTTTTGGGTGGGTGATTTTGATAATCCGATAAATGCCGGTAAGCATTCTCACTCATGATAATCCCGTTATCTACAATTACTCCAATGGCTAATGCAATTCCTGTAAGCGACATGATGTTGGAGGAAATGCCAAACATGTTGAGCAGGATAAAGCTGATAGCAATGGTGATGGGAATCTGAATGATGATACTTAAAGCGCTGCGCCAGTGAAACAAAAAGATGATTACAATAAGTGCTACTACAGCCATTTCCTCAATCAATTTTATTTTGATGTTTCCAATTGCAGCTTCAATCAGTTCGCTGCGGTCATAGGCTATTTTAAAAGACACTCCTTCCGGCATCCCTTTCTGCACATCTTTCATTTTTTCTTTTACTGCATTGATAACTTTATCGGCATTTTCACCGTAACGCATTACTACAATGCCGCCTACTACTTCACCTTCTCCATTTTCATCAAATATGCCCAGTCGCAAATCTCCACCCATTTGCACGGTGCCTATATCTTTTACCCTTACGGGGATGCCGTTAAAATTACCAACAGCAACAGCTTCCAGATCGTCTTTATTTTTTATATAGCCCAAACCCCGGATGATGTAAGCCATGTCGCTCATTTCAAATTTCCGTCCACCCACGTCATTGTTATTCGCTTTAACCTTGTTCATCACATCCATCAGGCTGATGTTGTAGAACTGTAGCTTTACAGGATCAATAACCAATTGATATTGCTTTTCAAATCCACCAAAGGATGCTACTTCCGCTACACCAGGTACAGTTTGCAAGGCTAGTTTTATGTACCAGTCTTGCAAAGCTCTTTGTTCCCCAAGATCAAGATTTTTTGTATCTAAAGTGTACCAGAACACATGGCCAACGCCGGTTCCGTCGGGACCAAGGGTAGGTGTAACACCGTTGGGTAATAATTGTTGGGCATAATTCAGGCGTTCCAATACCCTTGTTCTTGCCCAGTACACATCCACATCATCTTCAAAAATCACATACACAAAACTCATCCCGAACATGGAAGTGCCCCTGATGTTTTTCACTTTGGGTATGCCTTGCAGGTTGCTTACCAGCGGGTAGGTAACCTGGTCTTCCATGATTTGCGGTCCCCGGCCCGTCCATTCAGTAAAGACGATCACCTGGTTTTCGCTAAGGTCTGGAATAGCATCAATTGGGTTTTTTCTGACATTAAAAATACCCCATACAAACAAGCCTATTGCCAGCAGCAAAACGATGTAACGGTTTTTTAATGACCAGGAAATTATTTTAGGTATCATAACATAAAGTTTGGCTTGTGAATTATTTCATCATTTCTTCTACGCTGCCACAGGTCATCATCTTATCTCCATAAAAAGGGTTTTTGATGTCTTTGGTTTCGCTCAGCCACATGGAGCCATCGCTGTACATGGGACAATGATCATGATAAAGCGTCATACCTGCGCCAAATGCCTTTACCATATCATACATGTCTTTACTCATGGTAGCAAAGTGCTCCCGCTGGTGGTCAATCTTGCTTTTGGAAATATGTTCCGCATGTTCTTTCAGGTCTGATTCAATATCATCATACACTTTTTTCTGATCAGCACTCAGCAATGATTTATCGAATGATTTCATTGCTTCATACATTTTACCGGAAGCTGCGGCAGCTGCTGTTCCATTACTGTTGACCAAAGCATTTTTTATGGAAAGGTAATCCGTCACTAGTGTTTTTATGTATGCTGCCACTGCCGGATCAACGGAAGTGAAAGTGGCAGCTACCATTTTTATATCCTTATCCGGTTGAGTATTCTGCTGCATTGTTATACTATCTTGATTCATACCCGTGTTATTGTCTTTTGTGGAACTATTACTATTGCAGGCAATAAAAAACATTGCCGTAACTGCTGTTGTGAAAAGAATTGTCTTTTTCATTTTTTACTGTTTTAATTGATTAATGTTTATGATTGGAATGGTCGTCCTTTTGTTCTTTTAAAGCCATGCCACATTTCGGGCATTTACCGGGCTTATCGTATGTTTTATCTCCTTCGCATTTCATGGGACAGCTGTATTTCAATATCTCCACTTTTTTTTTCTGTTTTTTTGATTTTTGTTTGGTGTTATCCTGTCCAAACAGGGAAACAGAAACGATGGTTAAGGCTGCCATCATCAACATTTTCATTGCTTTCATTTTGCTATAAATTAAGAATGTATTAATTGAAGAATCTTCGGCATACAGAAATGCCGATAGCCTGACAAATTATTTGCCTGGCTCACAAAAGAGAAAATAATCTAAATACGAAATACGCAGTTGCGGATATAAACAGGTATAGCCTGCGTTCGGGGAGGGGAATTGCTATTCGGATTTTCTTCTGTTTCAGATGATATCTGTGAAAAAGGCATTTCAGTATAGTCGGGCACAAGGGCAATCCCTTGTAGCATTATTAACTGAAAAGAAGATTCTACAATTTTTTGATCGGAGTTATTCTTTAAAAATTTGTGTTCATGCTTGCAACAGCCATTGTCATTTTTATCTTTTTTTTCCATCCCGCATTTACTGCAGGTTTTAGTTTGATTGTTACTCAAACTCCAATCCGCCATTTTCCCCATACAATAATGTATGTGTATTGTAGCTCCTGAAGAAGAAACTAAATACAAAACAGATAGTAAAACTGTAATTATTTTTTTCATGTAAGTTGCTAAAACAAAAATATAATTATTTTACAAAATTAATTTATGAAATTTTGATATTGTTTTATACTTTTTTGACTTTCAATCTAAGATGTAATTTAAATCTTTCAAAAATTAAATATTATATACATAAAATATTAACAATGAGAACGTAACAAAATAAATCTCACCTAAAGCTTAGCAAAAACATCAGTTAAAATCTTCTTATATTAATCTGAAGAAACCTTCCTTCCACAAAAAGTCTAAATCAAATCAATCGCTTTTCTTTGACTATTCCCCAATTCTTTGAATTGACTAGGTGTAAAACCTGTGACTCTTTTAAATTGTGCCGAAAGATGGGAAACACTACTATATTTTAATCGATATGATATTTCACTTAAATTCTGATTTCCATAAATTAATAGCTCTTTTACTTTTTCTATTTTTTGTTTGATAAAATATTGTTCAATAGAAATTCCTTCAATAGATGAAAATAAACGAGAAATATAACTATAATCTTTATGTAGTGCATTACTCAAATATTTAGATAAACTAATTTGTTCATTTAAATCTATCAATTGCACTCTTTTAATTATAAGTAGTTTTATTTTTTCAATTTGTTTACAATTCTTATCATTCAGTATTTCAAACCCTAATTCAAACAATTGAGAATTTAAATTGTGTATTTGTATTTCGGTTGGCTGTTTACTAAAATTTATTTCGCCAATAATTACATGATGCGCTTCCAAATTCATTTTTTCCAATACTTGTTTTACTACCAAGACACACCTGTCGCAGACCATGTTTTTAATAATGAGTTTCATGATTTATCATTTTTCAGCTTCAATATTTATAATTTTAAAAGTAATTTAAAGCAATTAAGGTAGAATCTTTCTCAAATCATATATCCCATCACCCCGCCACCCAGGCCAGCAACATAGAGCAAATGCCTAATGCCAGGCCACTGTATATTTCTTTGTTCGTATGATTAGAATCGAGAAGGCGAGACGTGCAAACAATGCCGGTAGCCAAAAATGTAACCGATAAATACAAACCGAAATTTAATGGCTGCGAAAATGCCAGCAACAACATAAAAGCTAAAGCCACACCCATCGAAATCGTATGTAAACTAATTTTCATGACGATATTGGCCATCAATGCCAGACTTACCGAAATCCAAATAGCCAAAGTAAACCGAATGGCCTCGGCAGGATAATCAGGTAAATTGCGCCAGACATACCAAATCCAAAAATACCAAACACCACAAGCCACTAACGGAATAATCCTGTCTTTTTGTGAATGCAGTTTTATACTTGTAATAAAATTCAAGGCTTTTAACAACAACACGGTTACCACCGGAAAAAAACAGTACATCACAAAACCCATTATTAAAGTACGGGCTTTTAACATAGAGGAAAAACCGGTAAATAAATTGGGATGCCAATACACCATAAAATAAACAACATACACCGGCACAAAAACAGGATGAAAAATATAAGAGAAAATTCTCGCTATTATGCGCAATGAAAACGGCTGCCCATTTATCGGTACTACATTCGCTGCCCGCAACTTATCCATATCATCTGTCATCATGTATTTACAATTTAATCTACAAAATGTACGGCAAAGTAACGGAATCCGCCGTAGGATTTCAATTTAGTATCTTTAATATGAAATCCAAATTTTACCCCTTCGGGAAAAAACCATAAAACCTGTACATGAAAAAATTCTTTTTCCTTTTTATTCTATTAACCTTAGTCCAGCAAGGTTTTGCGCAGTCGTCCAATAAAGCCAAAATGCAATCCATGTATGATGCTATCAAAGCGGCCGGCATCCGACATCCGGATATAGTAATGGCACAGTGCATACAAGAAACCGGCTGGCTGAATTGTAAAAGATGTTGTTTGCGTTATAATAATCTCTTCGGCTTTTATATCAAAGGCAATAAATGCAAAAAATTTGCTTCCAAAGAAGATTGTATTGCTTACTACAAAAGATGGCAGGATCAACGCTACCCGAAATGGCGAAAGAAATTTCCCAAAGCGAATTACTATCATTTTCTGAAATACGTACACTACGCTACCGGCGATAAATATACACGTGAAATAAAACCCAAAGTCAGTTGGGTGCGGAAAAACCTGAAACTTTAGTTGGCCCTTCGTCCGGCCAATCCCCTGATGTCATCAATATGAAATTGCGTATGTGCCGCAAAAATATTATTGATAAACAACAATTCGTTGATGCCTTCGGCTTTTAACATCGCCAGAAAATCACCTTTATATTCCCGTTGGTCCACCACCACTACTTTTTCATAATTATTGACCAGGAAAGGAGCAAAGGCATTGCCATACGATTCTTTGACCAAACAAATACGCCGGCCGTTTTTATGTTGGGTTTCCATTTTACATATCGGTAAATCGCCGTGCAGAAATACAGAATAACTACTTCCGCCACTTACATTTTCGGCATACATAGTAGATTTTGCCCAGTAAGAAATCGATTGACTACTGCCAATATAAAAATTGACCGAATCGGGAAATAAATAATAGCGAACCGAATCGGGATTATTTTTTAAAGCCTGTGCTTTAGTAAACCGGTAAAACAAACCCAAGAAGTTGGGTTTCACTTTCGAAGGAATGGTATCGAGAGAAACCGGCGTTAATCCGGCTGCTTTGCAAAAACTTCGATATGCATAATAGGCACCGAGGCTGGTCCAGTGGTGGTCGGTATTAAAATAAATATATTCTGTACGGTGCCTCCTGATTTCATCTACCGGATTTATTTTAATGATGCCTGAATCTTCTTCCGAAAAAATCTGGTTGATAACTTCTTTATTGGGTTTATTCAGATTTTTATACTTCTCTCTCATTTCAAATTCAAAACCAATTGGAATGATGAGGTTATAAATTTTTAAACCCGGAATATGTAAGCGGTAATACATATTCATAACGTCTGCATATTTTTGACCCATCGCCTGTCCGCCGCTAAACATTTCAAAGCCCCTGTTTCTATACACAAAAACACCGCCTCTTTTTACACCTACCAAACTATCATCGGGTAAAAATCGTGGTGGCAAAGGCGCTTCTTGGGGTTTTGCTATTTCGGTAGAATCCGTTTTTCCTTTTTTGTTATTTTCATCGGAAGAGTTTTTGCAAGCAGAAAGGCTTAGCAAAATGCAGCAGCATGCGATTATTAATTTCATTTTATTTATTGTCTTTTAACCCTTCTATTTTTTTGATATGGAAAGGTGTATGCGCAGCAAAAATATTGCTGATAAAAAGTAGTTCATTGATACCTTCGGCACGTAGCATAGCGATAAAATTGCCGGTGTAATAGCGTTGGTCCACCACAACAACTTTTTCATAATTATTAATCAGGAAAGGAGCAAAAGCATTGCCGTAAGAATCTTTTACAATGGCAATTCTTCTACCATTTTTATGTTGTGTTTCCATTTTTACAATGGGTAAATCGCCATGAATAAAGACGGAGTAACTATTAGAGCCGCTGGCACCTTCGGCGTACATTGATGATTTGTTCCAATAACCCAGTGCGTCGTTGCTGCCGATATAAAAATTAACTGAATCGGGAAACAAATAATACCGTACCGAATCGGGATTGTTTTTCAAGCCCTCATCTCTTGTCAACCGATACAACGAACCGAGAAATGAAGGTTTTGTTTTGTAAGGAATGTGATCCAATGATACCGGTGTCAATCCCGCTGTTTTGCAAAAAGCCCGATAGGCGTAATAAGCGCCGAGGCTGGTCCAGTGATGGTCGGTATTGAAATAAATATATTCTGTACGATGTTTCCTGATTTCATCTATCGCCCAAACTTTTTTGATATTGCTATCTTCAGCATTGTAAATATTGGCAATAGCGGGCCTGTTAGGTTTTTGATAACTGGCATATTTTTCTGTAATCTCAAATTCCAGGGCGACCGGAATAATCAGGTTATAAATTTGAATACCGGGACTCAATAAGCGATTATATTCATTAATCACTTTGGCGTAGGATTTTCCCATGGCAGGGCCGCCGCCAAACATTTCAAAAGCACGGTCTTTAAATACAAACACTCTCTTTTTAATAACGCCCACTTCACCATCATCCGGCAATGGACCCGATTGAATTACTTTCTTTTTGGTAGTATCTTGGTCATTATGGTCTGCAATTTCGTTGGCTTCGGCATCATTTTCCGGCTCATAAATTTTTATATCCGTCGATTGAAAACCGAGTGAATGCCGAAAATTTTCAGAAGTATTGATCCATTTATTACGTAGTGGAAAATTATCGGCATAATAAAGTTCTAACCCACGGAAATAACCACCACTCCAAAAAGCTGAATCAGAATACACCGGCATAGGCGTCAACCTCCTGTTTTCCATTTTAGATATAGTCTGCTTCTGTGGTATCAATGAAGCAATACCGCCGACTGTCAATAAGCCAACGAACATCAGCACATTGATGCGTTGCAGTGTTTTATTTTTATTTACTTGTTCATTCATACTCAATACTCATTTCAAAATCAAAAACGGAAATAGATAAACGGATTATAACTTTTGCCGACTAATTGTGCCACACATAAAAATAAAAATACCAGGTTCATGCCCATCGACATCACTTGAAAATGTACCGGTTTTCTCAAGCGGTTTTCAATGGTATTATGCACTTTCAAGTACACCGGCATACAAAGCGCAATGGCCAATATCAACCAGTATAGATTATTAGTAATATCGTTGGTCAGGGATACATCCCAGGCGTTGGCAGCACCAAAAGAGAACAATCTTTCAACATACGCACCCAATTTATTGGTGTCAGTAAAATAAAAAATAACCCAACCCGGTATAATAATGATTAATGCATAGACATGCGATACAAATTTGGGTAAGCGGGACAATAACTTTAGCAGGAAAGCTTTTTCCAAGGCGATGAAGACAAAGAAATACAAACCCCAGAAAATAAAATTCCAACTGGCACCATGCCACATTCCGGTCAGGAACCAGACGATAAAGAGATTGAGATACACCCGTTTTCGGTTACCCCCTAACGGTATATATAAATAATCTTTGAAAAAAGTCCCGAGTGAAATATGCCATCGTCGCCAGAAGTCGGAAATAGAGGTAGCTGTGTAGGGATACCTAAAGTTTTCATGATAGTGAAAACCAAACATCCAGCCGAGGCCAATAGCCATATCGGAGTAGCCTGAAAAGTCGAAATAGATTTGAATAGCAAACATCAACAATCCAAACCAGGCACCGCCGGTACTCAATCCACCAATATCGGCATCCATATATTTAGCTACCATTTCAGCAGCAATATTGGCAATGACTACTTTTTTAAACAAGCCAATACAAAAACGGGTAACACCTTTACTAAAATCATTTAGTTTTTCTTTCCGGGTATCAATTTCGTTGGCTATGTGTTCGTACCGGACAATGGGGCCGGCCACCAATTGGTGAAACAGCGATACAAACATTAAGAACCTGGGAAAATGCCGTTGCGCTTTTACATCGCCACGGTACACATCTACCACATAAGAAATAGTCTGGAATGTATAAAATGAAATACCTATCGGTAAGCCATAACCGGGAGAAGTGAATGAAGTTCCGAAGATGGCATTGACATTATCAACGATAAAAACATCGTATTTAAAAGTAATCAGCAGCCCGAGGTTAAAAAATAAAGTAGAATAAATACCCAGCTTTGCCCATTTGGTGCCCCGATGTTTTTCTATCCAAAGTGCATTGAAATAATCAATGACAGCAGAAAAAATCATTAGTGTAATCCAAATTGGTTCGCCCCAACCGTAAAATGCCAATGAAAAAACAATTAAAACCCAATTGCGCCAGGTTGTATTTTTTGAACTATAATACAACAACAGGTTGAGCGGTAAAAAAAGAAATAGAAAAATCAGACTTGCGAAAACCATAATCGGATGGGCTATTTAATTCTGTAAAATACTATAATAGTGATTGATACAAAATGAAAATCAGGATTTTTTTTTAAACTCAAGTTATTTAACCTTTTGTTTCCATTTCCTCTATCTTCGTTCTGACGAATCTTCGACCTTCAAAGGTTGTTAAAACAAGTAAAAAAATACGACTATGCAATTGACGGCTAAACTGACGACCCTGCTTCCACTCCAAACCGGTACCGGGAAAAACGGGCCTTGGAAAAAACAAGACATAATTGTAGAAACCGAAGGGCAATACCCGAAAAAAATCTGTATTTCTATTTGGGGCGATAAAATCAACACCGACCAACTTCAGCCCGGCAACAATTTGAACATCTCCTTCGACCTGGAAAGCCGGGAATATAACGGACGCTGGTACACTGATGTAAAAGCCTGGAAAATAGAATCGGCTGACAAGCCGGCCATTGATAAGGCACCGGACGATAGTATATATATGGACGAAAAAAATACAGGTGACACCTCGGCTGTTAATGACGACCTGCCTTTTTAACCGGGCGTTTTATAATTCTTTTCTTAATCGGGCCACTGAAATGGAAAGTTGTTCGCGGTATTTGGCTACCGTACGCCGGGCAATATTATACCCTTTACCACGGAGGAGCTCCGTTAGTGCTTCGTCGCTATAAGGTTTTTTCTTGTCTTCTTCTTCAATCAGGTCGCTAAGAATTTTTTTCACTTCACGGGTCGAAACTTCTTCGCCACTGTCGGTGCTTAAGGACTCGGAGAAAAAGAACTTCAACCGATAGGTGCCAAATTCTGTTTGTACAAATTTGCTATTGGCTACCCGGCTGACGGTGGAAATATCAAGGTCGGTTTTTTCGGCAATATCTTTCAAAATCATAGGCTTCAGTTCTGTTTCATCGCCGGTAAGAAAAAAATTGTACTGGTGTTGCAGAATGGCATTCATGGTAGAAAGTAGTGTATGTTGCCGCTGCTTGATGGCATCGATAAACCATTTGGCCGAATCTATTTTTTGTTTGATGAACATCACCGCTTCTTTTTGCCGTTTATCTTTTTTGGCGCCACGGTCATACGCTTTGAGCATATCCCTGTATCCATCGCTAATGCGTAGTTCGGGTGCATTGCGGTTGTTAAGGCTTACTTCGAGTTTACCGGAATTGTTCATGATAAAAAAATCGGGAACAACATAAGTGTCCTTTTTATTGGTATCACCTACATCGCCGCCGGGTTTGGGATTGAGCCGTACAATTTGCTGAATCACTTCCCGTAGTTCTTCATCATTAATATTTAATCCTTTCTGAATTTTTTCGTAATGTTTTTTTGTAAACTCATCGAAATAATTTGTGAGGGCTTTGATGGCCAATTGAAGTGTTGCCGTTTCTTTATTTTTTACAGTGAGGTCTTCTTTTTTTCTTTTGAGCTGGATGAGCAAACATTCCTGCAAATCCCTGGCACCAATACCTGCCGGTTCAAATTGTTGAATTTTCTGAATTAGTTTTTCTACTTTCTCCGCAGTGGTATTGATATTTTGTCGAAAAGCAAGGTCGTCCACAATGGCCGCAGTTTCCCTTCTTAAATATCCGTCTTCATCAATACTACCGACAATTTGCCCGGCAATTTTTTTCTCTTTTTCATTCAATTTCAACAAGCCCAATTGTGTCAATAAAGTTTCGTAAAAACTAATTTCTTTTTTAAATGGAATTTGTTTGCCATCGTCGGCTTCGGGATAGTTATTGTCTTTCAATTTATAATCGGCAATTTCGTCATCGCCTTCCTGTACATAATCGCTGAGGTCTATATTTTCATATTCATCTTCGCTGCCATCGGGTTCATCCCATTCATCTTCATTGGTTTCAAATTCATCTTTGAATTCTTCATTGTTGTCTTCAGTTTTGACTTCGTCAAATTCCAATGCAGGATTTTCTTCCATTTCTTCTTTGATGCGGGTATCCAGATTGGCGGTAGGCACTTGCAGCAATTTCATCAACTGAATTTGCTGAGGCGATAATTTTTGCAGCATTTTCTGCTGTATCGTTTGTCGAAGTGCCATTATACGCTATCTATAAATATGCGGTTAAAAAAAATTTTTTCCTTTATCAAAAATAATGCCGTAAATTTAAATACAAAAGATAAAAAAGTGGCGCAACGTTTTCATAAAATTATTGTTGTGCTTTTATTGTTTTGTTTTCCATTCTGTGGATGGGCACAAAACAAATCGATGCAACAAGTAGTTGCCAGGCAACAGTATGAAATTGCTAAATGGAATGCCCGGTTTATGCCTCAGTATGCAAAGACAACTGCTTTGCATTTGAATGAACATACATTCTCTTTTTCCAATAAAAAACAGGTAAACAAAAATTTTCTACAAAGCCTCAGCCCCTTTCTTTTTATTTCTATTCAACCAATACCTTCAAACTTTTATGTGCAGCATTTCGGTTTCTTCTGCAACCAGGAATTTAAATTTCAAAAATTCACAAACCTGCCATTGCATTTTCGTTTGGGCTCTTTACCTTATACCGATTGGATGGAAGGAAAACCGAATGCGAAAAAAGAAAACTGATAACTTATGGCTTGACGATGTAGCAGCATTGTTTTAGTAAAAAAGGTTTGTTCTTTCAACTATTACATTACTGCCAACAATTATGATATAAAAAAGAACTTGTAGTTAATTTTCTTTACCATAAGATATTGTACCAGATAATCTTGATGCAATCATTTTTAATTTTTGCCAATATTTGTCACGTTTGAAGTAAAATATCTTTTTATAATCAATATTACTTGGATTTACTGTTATTCCCAGAAGATTTTTGTTAGCATAGGCATAATAACCCCATATAGTCACTGTATTGTTTTTAATAGCAGCATAAACTAAGATATAAGATGTAGATTTTATATTGAAAGGATAAGTTGATATTGTGTCTGTTCGTTTATTGTCAACAACCATTATTCCTTCATTAACAAATGCCATTTTTACTTTTTCAGAAAGTCCTAAAGTGTCAGGCACAGTTACTATAACTCTAGTATCTACATTCTTTTGAGAAAAAGAGTTGAAGGTGGTAAGGAGCAGAAACAAACAAACTAATATATTTACAAATTTGAACCTTCCGCCTAAATTATTTGACTTCATAGACTAAGTTTTTAAATAAATATTAGAATTTGATTGCAGTAACTTTTTGAATAGCCGCTTTTATCTTATCTCCTTTTTCTTGTATTTGATCCTCTGTCCATTGCAAACTAATGGCCGTAGAAATACAGCGGCTCATAATGGCATCGCTTTCCTGAAAATTTTTATTGGCCTGCTCCATTATTCTTGCTTTCAATTCAGGATGTAAGCTCTGTAAGGTAGCAGCGGTTTTGAGGTGTTCCCATTTTTTGATATAATGCCAGTTGTTTTGATACCAGTAAAAATTGCCGGCCAAAATTCCCTGTTCTTTCATTTCATTGATAACAGCTATTGTTATTTCTTCCGTCGGCAAAAACCAACTTAAAAAACTACAACTATCCCCAACCGGATCGGGAATATGACGAAAAGAAACGCCTGCCACACTTGCCAGTATTGTTTTCAATTGGCTGTGATTTTTCTGTTGTAGTTTCAAAAATTCATCCACTCTTTTTATTTGTGCCAAACCTACGGCAGCATGCAATTCAGATATTCTGAAATTGTACCCAATGAAAGGATGCGTTTCTGCACCGCGGTCATTCCCTTTATGGTCGTGGCCATGATCAGTATAGCCGTCACATTTTATGTACACATCTTTTTGGTTCGTCATCACAACGCCGCCTTCGCCGCAGGTCATTGTTTTTACAAAATCGAAAGAGAATGTACCGGCATCGCCGATAGTACCTAAAGATTTTCCTTTGTAGCTGGCGCCAATACTCTGACAAGCATCTTCGAGCAATAATAATTTGTGTTCTTCACAAATTGCAATAAGTGCATCCATATCGGCCATACTGCCGCACATGTGCACCGGCATAATGGCTTTTGTTTTTGGTGTAATGGCTTTACGCACTGCTGCCGGATTGAGCGTTAAAGTTTCATCAATATCTACCAAAACCGGAACGGCACCAACACTTATAATCGCTTCGAAACTTGCCACGAATGTAAATACCGGTGTAATGATTTCATCGCCATAGCCGATACCCAATGCCGCCATCGCTGTTGTTAATGCAGCGGTTCCACTCGAAGTCAATTGAGCATAATCGCAACCGAACCGCTGGCAAATAGCCGCTTCGAGTTCTTTGCTTTTCCAAATGCCATTGCGCAAGCCATCAAAACCATAGCGCATAAGGATGCCTGTTTGTAAAACATCGTTGACTTCTTTTCTTTCCGTATCACTCCATCGTTCAAAGCCTGGCATAATTGTTTGATTTAATTTTTTTTTAAAATGATTGAATCAGGGTTTATAGAAATCCCATTTACCATTCGGTTGTACCACAATGGCAATTTCACTTAAATCACTTTCATTATTATTTTTTCCTACGGCAGTAATCAGGTAGCGGTAGGAAAAGTTTTTGGAAGATAAAGCTTCTTTCAACACAAAACCGTCGGGCTGTACTACAATCCGTGAAATGTATTTGGGAATATTGCCAAAAGTAGCTGCCTGCGAATTGGCCGCATATTGATACACTACATAGTATTTAATAGGTACAAGATTGCGAGGGTCCGGTTTTACGGTCAGTTGAATGATTGAATCATTGGTTAGTTTACGTTCTACAATGGGCGGCCAGGGTTTCTCCCTGTCAATCCAGGGCATAGGCGGAATCAGTGCCGGATATTTATAATAGTTATTGCGTAAGCTATCATTCCACCCGTTGGGATTTTTATCGAAAATACTGCTGCTGTAAAAAACACTTCCCTGAACATTCGGGTAGCGACGTAAAAGTTTTATCTGGTTGGGCAATTCATTGGGGTCGTCCCAGGCTTTTTCTTTACTTCCTACCCGGTAAATGCCGTGGCCAATGTAAATATGTCTTCCATAACTATTGCGGCTCCACCAATCTAACAGTTTGGCATAGTCGATATAAGGATTACCAATGGCCAGGTAGAGTTGCGGTGTTACATAATCAATCCATCCTTTTTGTAACCACAATAAAATATCGGCATAAAGATCATCATAATTGGTTTGACCGGCCCGGCTGTCACTTCCTCTCACGGGGTCTTTGTCTTTATTGCGCCAGACACTAAATGGTGAAATACCGAATTTGCAATATTTATTTTCTTCTTTGATGGCAATACTGATGTCACGAATGATAGAATCCGTATTGCTTCTTCGCCAGTCGTCTTTATTGAGCGATGTGCCTGCATTTCTATAGGTGGCGTCATCAGGAAATTCTTTTCCTGGAATTCTATAAGGATAAAAATAATCGTCCATGTGAATGGCATCCACATCATAGCGTTTTACAATATCCCGAACCACTTTCACGACAAATTTTTGTGCTTCTTTATTGCCCGGATCAAAATATTTTTTATCGCCATAAGTCAGAAACCATTCCGGATGTTGGCGGGTAATATGATTAGGAGCAATAGAGGAAGACCTGATATTAAAAACAGCACGGTAAGGATTCAACCAGGCATGAAATTCCATTCCTCTTTTATGTGTTTCTTCAATCATAAATTTCAATGGGTCGTAATAAGGTTCGGGAGCTTTCCCTTGTTGGCCGGTAAGCCATTGGCTCCAAGGCTCTAATGAAGAAGGGTAAAATGCATCGGCGGCAGGCCTGATTTGTACAATCACGGCATTCATTCCATTCTTTTTATGTTCATCAAGAATGCGAATAAAATCTGCTTTTTGATGGTCGCTGTTCCAATCGCCATGTTTGGGCCAGTCAATATTGCTAACCGTAGCAATCCACACACCTCTGAATTCATACTTGGGCTGGGCAAAAATTATTTGCACAAAAAATAACAAGGGTACTATCCAAAAAACTTTTTTCTTCATATTGTATCGTGGTATTTTTTTTGAAGTAAAACAGGTTACTGTTCGCTACTTCTGATTTTTTCTAATAAATCACTTAGTAAAGTGGCTTCTTTTTCGGAAAGGTTGCGTAAGACACTATCTATTTCATCTTGTCGTGTATCTAATCGCTCCAGTAGTTTTTTTCCTTTATCGGTTATGATAATATCAACGAGCCGCCTATCGTTTTTGCAAACCAGTTTTTTTACCAATCCTTTGGTGATTAACCGATCTACAATCCGACTGGTATCACTCATTTTTTCAATCATTCTTTCCCTGATTTGCAAGGTAGAAAGTGGTTTGGGAAAACTACCTCTCAATATGCGCAGAATATTGAATTGTTGAGGTGTAATGTCTTCCGTATCAAAAATAATTTTGGTACGTTCCCGCATCCATGAATTTGTATAGAGTAAATTGATGGCCGCTTTTTGATGCGCATTGCGAAATGTCCGCTGTTGTATATCTTCCTCTATTCCCATCTTGAATGACACTACTAATGTATTGACCAAATATATTTGATTTTGACAAAATGATTTTTAATTCGAATACAAAATTAAAGTTGCACCATTGAAGCAACAAATATTTTATCGCTCACCATCGTTTCTTGCCAAATTCTTAACAATAGGCAGGCTGCTTTTCTCCGGTTTGGCACATCTTCTTCGTAATAACAAAAAATAAGAACCATGAAACTACTAAAAGCTTCGATTCAAAATTTCTTTGAAGGCTTTATTTCTTTTTATACCGTTTTTTATAAAGAAATAAAAAGCTGGTAAAAAGAAATTCATCATTTGATACCACCAACTATTTTTCTTTTTTGGGCTGATGAACAATTTCGGCTTTCAACCTGAAGATGGTGTATAAATGATGCGATTCATGAAGGAGAAAAAAATTAATCCATTCGGAAATATTGAGCGTACCAAAATAAGGATGTGTTCCTTTTCTTTGCAATTGCTCTCTCGAAAAAGACATCAGCCTGGCTGCCAGGTTTTTCCGTACTGAAAAAAAATCATGCATGACTTCATGTACTACTCTTGTACAATTTTGAGCAAATAAAGGGTCGTCGGCTGCATGATATCTTTCGAACGTAGGATTATCCGTTTCCATTATTTCGTCAATTCTCTTGATAAAATACTGTTGATAACATTGCAAGTGCACTATATTTTCATTGATAGACCATTTGCCGGCAATGGGTTTTATTTTTATTTTTTCGATTGACAAATCATCAATCATATCAACCAATGCTTTGTGTTGATACTGCAAACGGATAGCGAGGTGTGATGAAATTTCCATACAATAGATAGGTTATAAGGTTTTATTCATGTGTCCAGACTTTTGTGCCTTCTGAGCAATTGGCACAAATGTCAATATTTTTTCTGCCTTTGATAATTTTTTTTCTAAATGAACTATATGCACCGTTATTCCAAATTTCTTTAAACGATTTTTCTTTCAGGTCGCCGAGGCGGTGTTGTGCATCTTTATCGAAACAACATGGTGCCACCAATCCATCCCAGGTAATGACGGGATCATGCCACAGCCGCCAGCAATGATTCTTCAATTTTCCTTTAAATGTATAACCTTCTTTTGTTTTTTTGTACCGGCTGTATTTTCCGATGGTGGGAATCAAATCATTGGGGTCATTTTTAAAGTCATACACCTGTGCGGTTTTATACCAAATATCATCCACCCCAATTTCTTTGGCCAGTTTTTTGGCATCATCAATCTGGTGTTCGTTGGGTTTTACAACAAGGAACTGAAAGACCACAAAGGGTTTTTTACTCTTGAGTTTCTTTTTCCACTTTACGATATTGCGGGCACCTGCCAATACTTTATCCAAATGTCCACCTACTCTGTATTGTTGATAAACTTCCTGTGTAGTGCCATCTATAGAAATAATAAGTCGATCGAGGCCACTTTCAATTGTTTTTTTAGCATTTTCATCTGTCAGGTAATGTGCATTGGTAGAAGTGGCCGAATAAATTTTCTTTTTAGAAGCATACGCCACCATATCGAGAAATGATGGATTCAGGTAGGGTTCGCCCTGGAAATAAAAAACGAGGTACAATAATTCTTTCGACAACTGGTCAATCGTTTCCGTAAAAAAATCTTTTTGCAACATACCCGTTGGCCTTGTAAAGGCCCGTAAGCCACTGGGACATTCCGGGCATCGAAGATTGCAAGAAGTTGTGGGTTCGAAGGAAATAGAAATCGGGTAACCCCATTGCACCGGCCGCCGCATCCATTTGGAAATATAATAACTGCTCAACACTTTCATCCCGTTCCAGGCACGGCGAAAAGTAAGCTTCGATAGTAAATTGATGGTATCGTGGCGATGCAATCTGGCCATTGCCGTAAAGTTACAGATTCGGCGCTTAGCTCTTTTTACGTTTTAGGATATTCATGCTATGCCTTAAAAAAAACAAGAGCCCAACTAATCCAAAAGTTGGGCTTTTTGTTTTCATCCATCCTTGTTGTGCGTCCAATCAGTCGTTCAGTATCGTAGAATTCGTTAAATAATTTTGTTGTGGTGCATAAATAAAGAAGCAAGTACCATTTTTAATGGTATTGATAATGGCCGTAGATTCATTTTTAGGTACGGCTGGACAACCCCAGCTTCTGCCCATAAAAATTCCGGCTTTGGCCCGGGCTGCATCTACATACGCAGCTCCATGAATAACAATAGTTCTGTCATAAGCATGATCGTTAAACCCTTTGTCAACGCCTTTGATGCGAAGCGATAATCCATGTTTGCCTATATAAGTATTGGCGGTAACATAAAATCCCAGGCTGCTTTCTAATGATTCGGGTTGGTTTGAAAAATGAGTGGCATAGACTTTACCCGAGTTTTTGCCATGCGCTACATAGGTCTGCCGGAGCAATTTTCTGTTCTCTATATCTATTATATATAATCTTTTTTGATTGGAAGGTTGGCTAAAATCGCAAATCGACAGAATTTCTTTTGGACCAAGCTGTTGCTTTTCATGTAGATTTTCGTAACCCGAAAAAGCATAACGGAAAGCATCAAACGATAATTGGTGATGAGCCAAATCGAGAGCTTGATAAATGGCCATTACATTTTCTTCAAGACCCGGCGTGGCCTCTGCAAGTATATGCGGTAAAACGGCTTCCAGGCCGGCCGGTGTTTTTTCTTTGTTAGGTATAAGTGTAAAGGATGTACACATTATGCCTACAATAATTGTAGCAAGATGGTTTTTCAAATCAGGTACGGTTTTCTAAGGATTCACTACTTCACGTTGGTCTTCTGCACGGATTAGTTTTAAAAACGGATGCGACTGCAAAATATTATTCAAATTTTAACTTTGCAAGAAATAATTAATTGTTTTATAGCGATTTACGAGTTTTTACGAAACCCTATATATGAAACTTACTCGAAATATTACGTATTGTAGCGATGGCTATATAGACAACTACAAGAAGAAAATAAAATGTACTGTACATGACAAATAAATTCTACGGTTTCAATGACCTTTACTGTAATCATCGGAATATATAATAAATGAAAACGAAACGTAAAAAACGATGGAAGATAATTGTAAAAGGCATTTTGCTCCTGCTCGTATTGTATTTGTCTCTTGGTTTTTTATCTACCCTGCCGGTTAAAAAAAAGAATATGAATAACCCACCCGATTTCGATTTATTGACCTTGTCAGAAAAATTTTTATATGCCGTAAAAACAAATGATTCAATCGCCTATTATGAACAACAACTGGCCGACCTTTCGATGCCATCTTTAAAAAAAGGATTGACCAATGATAAAGCCATTAAAACCTTTTGGATTAATTTATACAACGGATGGTTTCAAATATTGGCTGGTAGAGAAAAAATGTCGCGGCCAAAAATTTTTACCGGCAAAAAAATATTAATTGCAGGTCATCATTTTAGTTTGGATAATATTGAACACGACATATTGAGAAGATACCGATGGAAATATAGTATGGGATATTTGCCAAGATTCTTTCCGGGAAGATTGCTTAAAACCCTGGCAGTGCAAAAAATCGATTACCGGATTCATTTTGCATTGAACTGTGGTGCCAAAAGCTGTCCGCTCATTGCATTTTATCAATATGAAAAACTGGACAGCCAGTTAGATGTAGCCGGACGCAATTTTTTAAAAAACGAAACCACCATCGATGAAGAAAATAAAAGCATCCGAACGTCGAAAATTTTAGATTGGTTTCGTGCTGATTTTGGCGGCAAAAAAGGAATGCGCAAAATCCTCGGCCATATATTTCATCAAGATTTTTCCGGTTACACTATACATTTCAATCCTTATGATTGGGAAAGCGTTTTAAACAACTACAGGGAAGAATAGGCATTTTAATTTTCCATGATTTCATGTATATCTCTTTGCTTCGTAATAAATTCTTTGGAATAAATTTTCAATAGCAGCATAAAAAGTGAAATCAATAAAGGCCCAAAAATTAATCCGATAAATCCAAACATATTCAACCCGATGATGACGCCAAAAACGGTAATCAAAGGATGTACATTCGCCAGTTTTTTTAAAAGTGTAAATCGCAATACGTTATCAATAGTGCCAATAACGCCAAAGCCATAAATCAACAGGAAAACACCTTGCCCGGTTTGGTCGTTAGCGAAAGCAATAATAGCCATGGGAACATAAGCCAAAGCAGCACCAACAATGGGCAGCATACCTGCAATACAGGTGACACCAAACCAGAAAAACGGTTCATCCACACCGATAATCAGGTAGCCAATCAACCCGACAATTCCTTGCGCCAATGCAATCAAAGGAATACCAATGGCATTGGATAAAACCATTGAATGAATTTCTTTATGCAGTTTGGCAACATTCTCATCTTTGAGCGGTAAATATTCATAAAAAGCCGTTCCCATTTTCCGGCTGTTCATAAACATAAAATAGAGGATAAAGAACATGAAGAAAATGGTTGTCAAAGTATTGAATGTGGCGCCTACAATTCTTGGCAGGCTTTGCGAAATCATGCCGCCGAGTTTATTAATATTTTCGTTGCTGGCGAGTACGACATTGTATTTTTGCTCCATATCGGCTACCACTTTTTTTAATGCCACCATCAATTCTGAAGAATGCTGAATGGCATACGTAACTTTCATCGAAAGCATATTGATCAATAACCCAACCGGCAAAAGAATAACAATAAAAGCAAAGAGCATTAATAATAAAGAGGTAATGCCTTTTCGCCATTTTCTTACTTCTGTCAAATAATTCATCCATTTGTGCAATAAAATAAAAATGGTAATGGCGCCGAGTAGTGCCGGCAAGTATGATTCGAGTTCAATGAATAACAAAATGCCCAACAATATAATGAGGGCAATAAAAAAAATCTGCCGCAACCTGTTTTGGTCAATTCCGTTACTCATATTGAAAAATTAATGGCTAAGGTAGAATTTTTGTTTTATAGAAGGTTCCAAAAAAAACCGATGTAAAAACATCGGCTTTCCTTTGAAATTTTATGGCGCAATTTACAATACACCCACACTTCTTTCTACGAAATCTGTCAATGCCTTTCCTTTCAACATTCCTTTGGCCAGCAGTGCCAAGTCAAATGCCTGTTTAGCCAAGGTTGTTTGTGCTGATTCTTCGGCACTTAAAATTTTTGTAATTAAAGGATGATTGGCATTCACCGCCACTTTAAAATTATCGGGCATGGCACCGTAAAAATTCATGCCGCCGCCGCCCATCTTGCTCATATCTTTCATGCGGCGCATCCATTCTTCTTCGGTTAATGTAACCGGCAGCGCATCGGCCGGCAGGCTTTCGACTTCCACTTTCATCGCTTTATTGTCGATGGCTTTTTCAAAAATAGCCGCCAGTTTTTTTGTGTCGTCTTCTGACAGGTTATGTTTGGCAATTTCTTCTTTCTCAATCAATTTATCCAACACATCTGCATCCACTCTTTTCCATTGTGTTTTTTCCAATTTCGATTCAATAAACTGTATGAAATGATTGTCGATAGGACTGTTCATCAACAAAACATCATAGTCTTTTTTTTGTGCCGCTTGTATATAGCTGTGTTGTAATTCGCTATCGGCAGTATAGAGATAAATAAGGTTGCCGTTTTTATCTGTTTGAAAATCTTTTACCTTGGCTTCATATTCTGCCAGCGTATAATATTCTTTGTTGGTATTGATTAGCAGTAAAAAATCTTTGGCTTTTTCATAAAACTTTTCATCGCTGAGTGCTCCGTATTTTACAAAAATGCCAATATCGTCCCATTTGTCTTGAAAAGCTTTCCGGTCTTTTACAAATAATTCTTGCAATTTTTCGGCCACCTTGCGGCTGATGTAGCTGTTTATTTTTTTGACATTACTATCGGCTTGTAAAAAAGAACGGCTGACATTTAAAGGAATATCCGGTGAATCGATAACGCCATGTAATAACAATAAAAACTCCGGTACAATATCTTTGACTTCATCTGTAATAAATACCTGGCGGCTGAAAAGTTTGATTTTATTTTTTGTTACCTCAAAATCATTTTTCAGTTTCGGAAAATATAAAACGCCGGTCAGATTAAACGGATAATCTACATTCAGGTGAATCCAAAACAAAGGTTCTTCCTGGAAAGGATACAACTCCCGATAAAAAGAAAGATAATCTTCATCTTTCAATGAGGATGGTGTTTTGGTCCAGATAGGCGTCGTGTTGTTAATGATATTATCAACCTCGATGGATTTATATTTCGGCTTGCCGTCTTTATCTTCTCCATCAGGTACCGATTCGGTTTTGGTACCGAATTTTATAGGCACCGGCAAAAATTTTGCATACTTGTCTAAGATGGTTTGCAGGCGATGTTTTTCTAAAAACTCTGTAGAATCTTCATTGAGAAATAAAGTAACCGTTGTGCCTCTTTGGGTTCTGCTGCCTTCAGAAATTTCAAATGCCGTACTGCCGTCGCAGGTCCATTTGGCGGGTTCTGCATTTTCGAGATAACTGTACGTTTCTATTTCCACTTTTTCGGCCACCATAAAAGCTGAATAAAAACCCAAACCAAAACGGCCGATAATTTCATTGGCATCTTTGGCTTCTTTAAATTTTTCCATGAATTCGGTAGCACCTGAAAATGCAACCTGGTTGATGTATTTTTTAAGCTCTTCGGCTGTCATGCCTACACCTGCATCGCTGATGCTGATGGTTTTGGCATCTTTATCTACGGACACATCAATGGTCGTATCGCCCAATTCGCCTTTGTAATGCCCGAGAGCTGTCAACCTGTTCATTTTTTGCGTAGCATCTACTGCATTACTCACAAGTTCCCGCAGAAATATTTCATGGTCGGAGTATAAAAACTTTTTAATGATAGGAAAAATATTCTCCGTATTGATTGAAATGGTTCCTTGTTCTTGTATCATATTGTATGTATTTGAAATTTAAAATAACGAGCGGCAAAAATAAAGCAACTGTTGTTCCAGCCAAGTGAATCTTGCCAGATTGACATTTTTTTCTTTTTTTCAAAATAAAAAAAAAGAAATAACAGTACCTTCAATGACAAAATTTAAAAAAAATGACAAATTTGAAAGGAAAAGTTGCCTATATCACCGGCGGCAGCAAAGGCATTGGTTTTGGAATAGCCCAATCATTATTACATGAAGGTATGAAAGTCGCCATCACAAGCCGCTCAGCAACTGCTGCAACATCGGCAGCTGAAAAGTTGGGAAATAAAAACATTTTAGCTTTGGAATCCAACGTACAATCTTTAAGCTCGGAAATAAATGCCATTCAGAAAACCGAGTCAGCATTTGGCCGGTTAGATGTTGTTATTGCCAATGCAGGTGTAGGGCATTTCGGCCCAATTGACAACTTGACGGAAGCAGCATGGAAAGAAACGATTGATACCAACCTGACAGGCGTTTTTAATACCGTAAAAGCATCGGTGGAAGTGTTGAAAAAATCACAGGGATATTTAATCACCATTGCCAGTTTGGCCGGCACCAATTTTTTTGAAAACGGGGCTGCATATAATGCCAGCAAATTTGGATTAGTAGGTTTTACACAAGCTGTCATGCTCGACCTGAGAAAATACAATATCAAAGTAACAACGATAATGCCCGGCTCTGTTTCTTCTTCTTTCAATAGTCATGTTGCCGGTACCAACGATACATGGAAAATTCAACCGGAAGATTTGGGGCAAATGGTAGTCGATTTATTGAAAATCAATCCAAGAACCTTACCGAGCAAAATAGAAGTAAGGCCTTCGGTAGTTCCCGCCAAAAGATAAAGCCACCGACATTAAAAATACCGGTGGCATTCTCAACATATAAATTATTTATTTTTTTCCCTGTCATAAGTTGATGCAATCACACTGCCGTTTCTATCAGTATATGTCCAGATAATTTTTTCATAGTAAAATGCTACTTCTTCACTCATTTCGCAATTGGGATCACATTTATTGTCAAGATTGTAACTGGTAATCAAAACATTTTTCATTTCTATTTTGTAATATGTTTGTCCTGCCGCATTCACAAAATCAATATCTACGGATGGAATTATATTTCCTCTTACAAGAGCTTCTGTAATTTTTGGCGTAGCTGCATCAACTTTTTTTCTAAAAACGATATCGCCCAAAGATGTGGCAGCCCTCATTCTTGTGGAGCCGGTTGCACTTGCACCTGCTTTTGACATGGATTGTGAGCAGCTTAAAATATTAATCCAATTTTCATGGCCTTTTTGGGTAGCTTCTCCTTTAATTTCGCCAAGTTTAATGTAACCTTTCTGTGCATTGGCTGTGCCGATAAAAAATAAAGTAGCTGACAGTAATAATAAGTGTTGTAAAAATTTCATTGTGTAAAGGTTTTGTTTCACAATGAAAATAACCAAATTTTCCCAGACAACATGTCGTTTTATTATGAATTAATTGGAATACTAAAACGGGTTTTGTTTTGATGGCAAAAACAAATGATTTTGAGAATGTTAGCCTGTTTAGAATTTTTCTATTTCGAAGAAAAATTATTGGTTGCCAACCAGGTTTGCTTTGTTTTTTGTTGTCGTTGGCACTACTAAAAAATCGGGTCTTTGTTTACTTTCGGCAATCAAATCTTTATATTTTATTTTCATATTGCGTTTAAACTTGCCGAGGTATCCGGGTTTTGAAATTTTAGATGCATCCAAATCAACTGATTCAATAAAATCATTGCCGAGATACATCATCAATTGCATTTTCGTAAAAAGCTTCATAGTAAAGGTGGATTAATTAATGCAAAGAAAATAAATCTTGCCATGTTTTGCAATCTTAAATCTACTCCAAAAAAAAAGTAAGAATACGTAGCCAAATTGCGAATTGAATAAGGATACAAAGCGAAATACTGTTACAAAGTAATGGATTTCGTATTTTTACGAATGATATAATTCAAAAAAAATGAAGTTGAAATTCTTTACCATTCTTTGTATATCATTTACTTTTTTAGCCTGCCAATCTGAAAAAACTACTAATGATGAAACTGCATTGGCTGCCATGCAAAAAACATCACATGAAAATTTTAATGCGTTAAAAAATTCTGACTTAGGTCAAATCGGTGAATATTTTATTGGCATGCAAGCCACAGATGTTTTGCAAAAACTTGGTAAACCTTCTTCCCAATCAAAAACTGCTGTTTGGCCGGCCGACAACTGGACACATCAGGATTGGGAGTATCCTGAACAAGGCATTCGATTCAATATGATACAAGAAAATGCAGACACAAATTTTCAAATTTTTTCCATTACCATTTCTTCACCGGCCACTATAAAAACGAAAAAACAAATCGGCATTGGCAGTACTTACGAAGAAGTAATGCAAGCCTATCAAAATGAAATTGATCCTGCTGCCAGTTCAGCCAAACTTGTTGTAGTTGGCTCTTTAAATGGCGGTTTACTTATTTATTTGCATAATCATCAAGTGATTCGCCTGAGTTCAGGCACTTCTACAACATAACATTTGTACATTTACAGTAAGTAATCTTTTTTCTGTTGACTTTTCAACCCATCTTCAAAAAAATTTTTCATTTTTATGGACTCATCAAAAGACCCCAGGCTGGCCGTATTGATTGATGCAGATAATATTCCGCATCGCTTAATCAATGGCATCATGGAAGAAATTGCCAAATATGGCGTACCTACTTTCAAACGAATATATGCCGACTGGACGAAGCCCCATGTTGCCGGATGGAAATCCGTTTTACTCGATCATGCTATAACACCGGTTCAGCAATACAGTTATACCATCGGCAAAAACTCATCGGACTCTGCTTTGATTATTGATGCCATGGATATTTTATACACCGGCCGTGTAGATGGTTTTTGTGTTGTAAGTAGCGACAGCGATTTTACCCGGCTGGCCACTCGCCTTCGCGAAGCCGGCATGATTGTATATGGCATGGGCGAACAAAAGACACCTTCTGCTTTCAGAACTGCCTGCGATAAATTTATTTATATTGAAATTCTTGACAGCCAGTCTTCAACTACAAAAGAAAAAAAATTAACCCCCAGTAAAAAAACGGATCAATCCATTAGTAAAGCCGATAAAAAACTTGTTTCGCTCATAACCTCCAGCATCAATGATATTACAGATGAAGACGGTTGGGCTTTCCTTGGTGAACTGGGCAGCCTATTATTAAAAAAACGGCCTGATTTTGACCCCAGGAATTATGGGTATGCCAAATTATTGCCTTTGATAAAAAGTTTGAAAAAATTTGAAATTGATGAAAGGGATTCCGGTCGCAAAAATGTGAAACTGGTATATATTAAAGTTAAATAAAAACCGAAGCCCACAAATTCAATTCCTGACAAATAAAACTTTTTTACCCCGGCAGAAATGAATACATTACTTTTCCTTCTTTGTAAAAACACATTCAACATAATAGTAAAATCATGAAAAGAAAATTACTTCGATTTGGCTGCTCAGCCATTCTGCTTTTATGCTTAGCAGTACAATCCAAAGCCATTGATCCTACGGATACACGTATGTTATCGCAACCGGCCATCAGTGCTACGCATATTGCATTTGTATATGCCGAAGATATTTGGATTGCCAATATTGATGGCTCCGAACCCAGACGTTTAACCGTAAAAGAAGGCTCAGAATTTAATCCCGTCTTTTCTCCCGATGGAAAATATGTTGCATTCAGTGGCAATTATGATGGCAATGTTGATGTGTATATTGTTCCCACCGAAGGTGGTATTCCCAAAAGACTTACCTGGCATCCGCAAACAGATATGGTGCGTTGTTTTACGCCGGATGGTTCTTCTGTTTTATTTATTTCGCAGCGCAATAGTTTTACCAATCGTTATCTCCAACTTTTTACGGTACCAGTGAAAGGTGGCATGCCGGAACAATTAGTCATTCCGAATGCCTTTTGGGCCAATTATTCACCCGATGGTAAAGAAATGGTATATACGCCACTCTTCGATGCATTCAGAGAGTGGAAACATTATCGTGGCGGCATGCATTCTGTGCTGCAGATTTTCAATTTTACCACACATGCTACAACAAAAATTCCACAGCCCGAAGGTGGTTGCAATGATGTAAGCCCCATGTGGATCGGCTCAACAATTTATTTCAGAAGCGACCGCAATGGCGAATTCAATCTGTTTGGTTATGATACACAAACCAAAAACATAACACAACTTACGCATTTCAAAGATTTTCCCATACTGAATGCCACCGCCGATCAGCAACAAATTATTTTTGAACAAGCCGGTTATCTGCACATCTTTACCCCCGGAGAAAACAAAACCCAACGATTAAAAATAGGCATTGCTACCGACCTGCTTGAATTGCGTTCCCGCTATGCACAAGGCAGGCAATATATTCGCAGTGCTTCTATTTCTCCTACCGGCAAAAGAGTAGCTTTTGATTTCAGAGGCGACATCGTTACCCTGCCGGCCGATAAAGGCGATGCTCGCAATATTACCCAAACGACCGGTGCACATGAAAAATTTCCGGCCTGGTCACCCGATGGAAAAAATATTGCTTTCTTTTCAGATGCTTCCGGTGAGTACCAATTGTATATAAAAGCACAGGATGGTAAATCCGAAGCCACTGTATTTCCTTTAACCGGTACGGGCTTCTATGCCGATATCAAATGGTCGCCGGATAATAAAAAAATCTGCTTTGTAGATAATAGCCGCACATTGTATATCATGGATGTAGCTTCCGGAAAAATTAAAAAAATAGCCAATGATGAAATTTATCTGCCCGGCACTTTCCGTTTGTTGGGCCATGATTGGTCGCCGGATTCTAAATGGTTTGCTTATACAAAAGTCCTTGCCTCACAGTTTGAACAAGTCTTTCTCTATTCCATTGACGAAAACAAATCTTACCCGGTATCTGATGGTTTGAGCAATGCCACAGAACCAACTTTTGACCGCTCCGGAAAATATTTATATTTCTTTGCTTCAACCGATGCAGGGCCTCTTGTCAATTGGTTCGATCAATCGAATGGCGATTTACAACTTACCGAATCGATTTACCTGGTTACATTGCAAAAAGAAACTATTTCGCCATTTGCCAAAGAAAGTGATGAGGAAAAAATAGCCACAGATGAAAAAGAGAAACCCAAAACAGATAAATCCGAAGACAAGTCCAATGATTTTCATATTGATTGGGCAGGTATCCAAGACAGGATTGTCAATATCCCTGTACCAGCCGGCAATTATACGCAACTGGCTGCCGGTAGTGAAGGCGAAATTTTATATGTTGAAAATTCAGACGATGGAATGGGCCAGTTACACACCTATCAACTCGACAAAAGAAAAGATGACGTAGTGATGCCGGTCAATGGATACCAAATTTCTGCCGATGGCAAAATGATGTTGTATTTTTTAGGAGGTAATTTTTATGTCAATGCTGCCGGTCAGAAAAACCCTTCCGGCAAGGGACAATTAAATATTAATGACATTGAAGTAAAACTGGATCCACAAAAAGAATGGCCTGAAATTTTTGATGAAGCCTGGCGAATCAACAAAAGCTATTTTTATGATCCGGGTATGCACGGCGTAGATTGGGATGCCATGAAAAAGAAATATGAAGTATTCCTACCCGATTTATCTTGCCGAAATGATTTGAACCGGTTGATAGAATGGATGTGCAGCGAATTAAGTGTGGGCCATCACCGGCTGACCAATGGAGGCGATTTTCTTTACCATCCTGAACAAATCAACGGTGGCTTGCTGGGTGCCGATTATATTGTAAAAAATAATCGCTATCAAATTGAAAAAATTTATGGCGGGCTGAATTGGAATCCTGACTTACGGTCACCATTAACCGAACCCGGTGTCAATGCCAATGTGGGCGATTATATACTTGCTGTTAATCATAAAAATGTGACTGCAGCTGATAACCTGTATTCCTTTTTTGAAAATACAGCCGGCAAAATTGTGGAGCTTACACTCAGCAGCTCCGGCGATGAAAAAGATGCACGGGTTGTAAAAGTAGTACCAATTGCCAATGAAAGCAGCTTGCGCAACAGGGATTGGGTAGAAGGCAATCTCAAAAAAGTAGATGCCGCCACAGACGGACAGGTAGCGTATGTGTATGTGCCCAATACGGCCCGGCTGGGACTCGATTATTTCAAACGGTATTTTTATCCGCAAGCCGACCGCAAAGCCATTATTGTAGATGAAAGATTTAATGGTGGCGGACAAATTGCCGATTACTATATTGACTTATTACAACAGCCATTGCAAGCCTATTGGCACACTCGTTATGGTAAAGATTTTAAAACGCCGAGTGCTTCCATCCAAGGGCCTAAAGTTTTGCTCATAGATGAAACTGCCGGTTCTGGCGGCGATATGTTTCCGTGGATGTTCCGTAAGTTCAAGATAGGCACTATCATTGGCAAAAGAACCTGGGGCGGATTGGTAGGCATTCTTGGTTTTCCAGAATTTTTAGATGGCGGTGGTGTAACTGCACCGAATCTTGGCATTTGGACCAAAGACGGATTCATAGTAGAAAATTATGGCGTAGCACCGGATATAGAAGTAGAACAAACACCGGCCGCTATTATCAATGGCAGGGACCCGCAATTGGAAAAAGCCATTGAAGTTGTTTTGCAACAATTAAAAAACAATCCACCCGTAACACCAAAACGGCCACCCTTTCCTATCAAAGTAAAAAATTAAAACAACATTACCGTGAGTAAGCGAAAATAATTGTTCATTACAAACATAAAAAAAGGGCATCCATTGTGGATGCCCTTTGCAATTTGTTCCCCTTACTTAGCTAAGGTGCTTACCCAAATACTTATTCATATCAAACATAGATACCTGTGCTTTACCAGCGAAAATCGCTTTCAGTTTAGCATCAGCATTAATCATACGCTTGTTTTTAGAATCTTGTAATTTGTTGGCTTTAATGTACACCCAAATTTTCTTTACGACTTCAGTACGAGGTACTGCTTTCGAACCAATAACAGCACTCAATGCTGCACTTGGTGTCAGGGCTTTCATAAATGCCGGGTTAGCTTTGCGTTTTGTTTTTTTCTTCGCAGCTTTCTTTTTAGGTGCCGCTTTTTTCTTAGCAGCTTTTTTAGCTACCTTTTTTTGGGGGGCTGCTTTTTTTTTAGCAGCTTTCTTTTTAGGCGCTGCTTTTTTCTTGGCGGCTTTCTTTTTAGGTGCCGCTTTTTTCTTCGCAGCTTTCTTTTTAGGCGCTGCTTTTTTCTTTGTTGCTTTTTTCTTTGTTGCCATGTTTGTTTTAATTTAGAATTTTAATGAGGTTTCATTTTTTCAAAATCAAATATATATGTTTTCTATTCGAGAAATACTGATTTCCCTAAAAAAGATATTCCCATTTTTCCTGCTATTTACCTCCCATATTGTGAATAGCCCGGTAGCGGCACAGGAAAAAGTCATAGCTTACTACACCGGCAATGGTGAAAATATCCGTCAATTCCCTCTGAAAAAGCTCACCCATGTCATTTATAGTTTCCTCCATTTAAGCCACGATAGCCTCCGCTGTAAGAATGAAAACCAGCAGGAAACCCTTCGGGAACTGGTTGCATTAAAAAAGGATTTTCCCCACCTGAAAGTCATGGTTTCCCTCGGAGGATGGGGTGGTTGTGCTTCCTGTTCTGCCGTTTTCTCCTCTGAAAAACAGCGAAATAATTTTGCCAAAACCACGGTAGCACTCTTTGAAAAATATGGTATTGACGGGCTGGATCTCGACTGGGAATACCCCGCCATCGAAGGGTATCCTGGACATGCTTATGCCGCTGCCGACAAAGAAAATTTTACGGCTCTATTAAAAAGTTTACGAAAAGCTATGGGGAAAAAATATATCCTGAGTTTTGCCGCAGGTGGATTTATGCAGTATCTGGAAAATGCTATTGACTGGGCTGCCGTTATGCCGGAGGTAGATTTTGTAAACCTTATGACCTACGACCTGGTGAATGGATATAGCAAAGTAACCGGCCATCACACTCCATTGTATGATTATAAACCCCAACAGGAATCTACCCGCAAATGTGTGAACTGGTTATTGGCACGGGGTGTGCCTTCGGCAAAATTGATTATCGGTGCTGCATTTTATGCCAGGGTTTGGGAGGATGTCCTTCCCATGCATAACGGACTTTACCAAGCGGGAAAATTTAAAACCGGTGTGCCATTTAAAAATTTTAAAACCTATTTTAGTGATAGCGCCGGATTTCAATACCATTGGGACAAGCAAGCCCGGGCGCCGTATCAGTACAGTGCCCGTAAAAAATTGTTTGCTACATTCGACAACAGACGTTCAATCCGGGCGAAGGTGCATTTTGTGCAATCAAAAAAACTCGGTGGCATTATGTTTTGGGAGCTAAGTTTAGACCAGCCAGAAAATGGCCTTGTAGATGAAATTTACAGTGCTTTACATCAATAAAAGATGAAAAACTAATTTTACAATTAAACTTTCAATATTTCGTTTTATCTTAAATGCATCATAAATGATACCTATGTCAAAAAAAATAATTTCGATCGGACTTTGTTTAGCGGTTGTACTGACAGCTTGTAAAAAAACCAATAACCCAAATCCGCCACCACCGCCGCCCACACCTACAGATACCACGATGTATTACCCACCCAATGGAAGTTCGGAATGGCATGCAAAATCGGCGGCTTCTCTCGGATGGAACGAATCTTTATTGCCTGATTTGTATAATTATTTACAAACCAAAAACACAAAGGCTTTTTTGATTTTAAAAGACGGCAGAATGGTTATTGAAAAATATTTTGGCACTTTTACGGTCGATAGTAATTGGTATTGGGCGTCTGCCGGCAAAACCATGATGGCAATGTTGGTCGGCATTGCTGAAGAAGATAATTTTTTACATATCAACCACCGGACATCGACTTACCTCGGAGTAGGATGGACTTCATTGCCACCGGCGAAAGAAGATTTGATTACTATCAAAAATCAACTGACCATGACAACCGGCTTAGATGATGATGTGCAACCCAATAGCGATTGTACCTTGCCTTCCTGCCTGCAATACAAAGCTGACGCCGGTACCAGATGGGCCTATCATAATGCTCCCTATTCGTTGTTGTACGATGTGATTCAAAATGCTACCAATCAGAATTTTGCCACTTATTTCAATACAAATCTGCGAGACCCGATTGGTATGAATGGTGCATGGATTCCGTTATCATCCAAGCATGTATATTTCAGTACGCCAAGAAGTATGGCACGGTTTGGTTTGCTGATGCTCAATAAAGGGAAATGGAAATCAAATTATATACTGCATGATTCGGCTTATTATAATGCGCAGATTAATACCTCGCAGGACCTTAATAAATCTTATGGTTACCTGACATGGCTCAATGGGAAAGAAAGCCACATGCTACCGAATACACAGTTTATATTCAACGGGCCGATTGCGATATCTGCTCCTACGGAAATGTATGCAGCCATGGGCAAAAATGACCAACGGATTTATATCATCCCTTCCAAAGGTATAGTCGTTATCCGGATGGGAGATGATTCGGGCAATGGGCCGTTGGCGGTATCGAGTTTTGATAATGAACTATGGGATAAGTTGCGGCCGATTATGGGACTCTAAGCTCTTTGGAGTGCTTTTATATCTTCCATACTGATATCGGCATGGCTGGTATGATAAATACATTCGCCGTTTTTGATCAGCAATACTTGTGGTGATTGATGCCGCACCTGCCAATCATTGGCGATTTTATTGGACAAGGCCCTATTGGCCAGTAAATCGAGAAAATGAAAATCGACACCTTCGGCAACCGGTTCTTCTTCAAAATCTTTCAAAACTCTTGCACTGATATAACAACGGGTGGAATGTTTGAAAATAACTTGCGGCCGGGTGTAGGAAGCTTTTATAAGGTTTTGTAATTGCTCTTCTGTATGTAGTGTGGACCAGTTCATTTAACATTTTTGTGCAAAGTTACACATCATAACGATTTGGAAAATGCTAAAAGATATAACAGTCGTTTAGGGCTGTCCTTTGTAATTAGGGTCATAGTCCACCATCCATTCTATGCCAAATTTATCTCTGAACATTCCAAAATAGGAACCCCAGGGACTGTCAGTGATTGGCATTTCTATTTGACCGTCTTTAGAAAGCCCGTTAAATAATTTATCGGCTTCTTCCTTGCTTTCGGCACTGATAGAAATCTTGCTACGATTTTCCCTTTCGTTATGTTTTCCCATTTGTTCCGGCGTGTCGCTTCCCATAAGTACATTATGTTTACCGATGGGCAAGGCGATATGCATAATTTTTTCTGCTTCTTTTTCCAGGTTGGGAGCCCCTTCAAAATTCATGTCTTTAAATCGTACGACCCTGGCAAATTCATTGCCAAAGACTGATTTGTAAAATATAAATGCTTCTTCTGCATTGCCATTAAAATGAATATAAGGATTAATAGATGCCATAGTTTTAATTTAATTTCTCAAATGTAGTTTTTTCTTGCATGTTGTATTCATTTCCTTATTGCTTTTTTTTGAAAGAATCTGTTTTAAAATATTCAATATACCATTCATGTTGATCAAAATCCTTAGCTGTTTTGTCAACCTGATGTTCCGGGTCAATTTTAGAATAAAGAACTTCTAATGACTCATATTCCCGCCAACTAATTATTGTAAACCCTGCTTTATGTAACTGTGCGGCACAAACTCCCATTCCAATTTGGTATTTCTTATTCTCAGCATATCTATTCCCGTCATAAATAACACGGTTCCCACAAGCTGCACTAATGTCCATCATAATTGCCAATTCCACATTGTTATTCTGAGCCGTTTCGAGCATTTTTTCCGAAGCCCGGATCATGCCTTCTGTCCAATCTATACCTGAAGTTGTTAACACTTTGGCTCTTCCCTCTAATACATCAAGTCCATTGCCTCCGTGAATATCACACATTTTTCTTGGTGTTCCGAACTGAAATTCTTCCGGACAAAACTGAATAAACTTTACATTATCATACTGAAGTAACTTCAGCACACTTGGATAGTCTCCATAATTATCACCATCAACACCACATTTAACTCCAAGGAGACAAGCACTTACAAGAATCCTAAGAGGATTGTCATTTGTAGGTATTCTTAAATTTTTTAAATAGTTTTTAGTTGTCATGCCTAAGAGTAAATTCTAATGTTTGCATCAAGTTGTATTCAACTTTAAAATATCTTACTTAAAAACTATAGCAACATCAATCCCTTCAAAGATTTATTCCGCTTGTCCATTTAAAACATTGCTTTCAACTTTTCCCCATACAATTTGAAGCTTTTCAGCATTGCCTCAGCGGCTTCCGGGTTTCAAATTCAAAATTCATTAACTCCAGATAGAATTTTCTTCTGCTTTTTTCCCCTTAATAAATACAATTTAAGATTAAAAATCTTATCTTAAGCATCAGTTATTATTTAGTACACTTTACTATTCGTAAAGTGATTGATTAATAATTATAAATTACCCGGAATCCTCCTTTTTCGTTTATTTGATATTTTAATTGGCAGTAAATCAGTTTTAATAAAAAAAACTTGTTATTTTTCAATAGAATAAATAAAGTATAAGAGAAATGTTACAGTTTATTGAAGTAAATAAACGTTCTTTAATAGCATAATAAAAACGGCTTGTCGTCAATACAAAAATATACGGAAGATGAATTGGTTCGGCTTTTGCAAAGCCGTAACCGAGAAGCCTTTTCCTATTTATACAATAACTATTCCGGCGCATTACACGGAATCATAGTTCGCCTCACCGATAACAATGTCCTCGCTGAAGATATTTTACAGGAAGTGTTTTTAAAGATTTGGAACAATATTTCCAGCTATGACGCAACTAAGGGTAGATTGTTCACCTGGATGATGAAAATAGCCCGGAATCTCACTATAGATACTTTTCGGAGCAAGGGTTATAAAAAACAGCAAAAAATCGTAACGGATGAAAATTTCGTAAGTAATTATAATGACGGTACGTCAAATGAAAAATTTGATAGCATTGGTATTTCGAAAAACCTGGCCGTTTTAAAGCCGGAGCAACGCCTCATAATTGATATGGCTTACTTCGGCGGATATACCCAGGAAGAAATATCCAAACAAACAGGTTTACCTTTGGGTACTGTAAAAACAAGAATGCGAGCAGCTATTTTGCAACTGAGAAAACTTTTAACTTAAGTGAATGTAGAGGACATTATATCATCCGGATTGTTGGAACTTTATGTTGCTGGATTGGCATCTGAAGCTGAAAAACAGCAAGTGAACACTTGGCGAAAGCAATACCCTGAAGTGGAAATAGAGTTACAGGCTATAGAAATTGCTTTGGAGAAATATGCTTTTGCCCATGCAGTAGCACCCGCCGCATCTGTAAAAGAAAAGCTAATTGAAAAAATAAATTTTCAACCTGTTGACACAACCACTCCGGTTTTTGATATAAATGAAAACAAGAGAAAAAAAACTTCAACAGTTTTCTGGAAATGGGGTTTCGCCGCATCGGTAATTTTATTTTTGGGAAGTTTACTTCTGAATCTTAAATTTTATAATCACTCCAAAAAAGCAGAAGCTGACTTAAAGTCCACAAAACAAAAACTTGAATCGGTCGTTGCCCAAACGAAAGTTCTCAAAGAAGACATTGCCGTCATTCAAAATAAATACACAATGGCTGTTTCGCTTTCAGCGCAACCAACTATGCCGGGAGCTACTGCTAAAATCTATTGGATTACCAATACCGGCGAAGTGATGGTAGATGCCAGTAACCTACCGGATGCGCCTGCCGGCAAACAATACCAGTTTTGGGCTATCGTAGATGGCAAACCTGTAAGTGGCGGCCTCCTTATTACCAATAATAAAGGCATGAAAATCCGGATGCAAAAAATGAAGAGTTTTGGAAGCGCCGATGCCTTTGCTATTTCGCTGGAAAATGAGGGTGGCAACCCTACACCAACAAAAGTGGTAAGTATGGGTGCTGTTTCAAAAATTTAATACCCTCTATTTTTTTTCTATCTATTTATTGTGTTGCCGAATCTGAAAGAATAATTTTTTCTGCTAAACTTTTATTAAATCCAAACACTTTCTTTTTTCGTATATGTTTTATACGTGGACAATTTTATTTAATTATTCATTAAAAAAAAGCAAAATGAAAAAGAAAAAAATGCACATTGCTGCCATCGTTGCAGCTTTTTTAATTGTGGCAGGTATTCTATATGCGGCGGATCACATAGATGCTCCCACAGTAACCAATCAAAGTACAGACATTACAGACCTTTATGTTTTCCGGGCACAGGACCCCAACAACCTGGTTTTCGTTGCTAATTCACAAGGGCTTGCTTCGCCGGGCAATACCGCATCTTTAAAATTTGACGCAAACACATTGTTTGAATTTAACATTGATAAAGACGGCGACAATGTTGAAGATCTGGTGATTCAATGTAAATATGATGCAGCCAGCAATAAAATTCAGGTTTATGGCCCGGTTGTTCCTTCTATGGTAGGTACCAGAAGCAAGTTAGAAGGCAATATGTCTGCAGAAGTAGGTGTAACACCGTATGGCGGTAGTGCCATTATCGGTACCGGCAGTACGGGTATCAAAGTTTTTGCAGGCCCGAGAGATGATCCTTTTTTCTTTGATTTTAATAAGTACAAAGAAATATTAGCCGGAATGGCTACGGGTTTTGCAAATCCCGGTACAGATACATTTGCCGGCACCAATGTATTAAGCCTGGTAGTGGAAGTACCAAAATCATTAATCGGCGCTAGTGGCAATATTAATGTATGGCTTGAAGCAAAAAAGAAAATATAATTCAATCAAACTATTAAAAAATATTTTTATGAAATCAACAATTAAATTAATAGCAATCATTTTTACAAGCGGTGTGCTGATAAGTTCCTGCAAAAAAAATGACACCATGTCTCCAACTGTTTATTATGAACAGCAGGATCAAATGGGGCGCCCCGGAATCAACACAGTATTTGTTGCAGATGTCGCCGATAAAGAAACATTTAATGTAACCACACCTTCATTAATGGGAGCAGCTTTTCAAAGTAAATTCCAGGCAAGATTGTCAGCGTTGAATCCCGGCTATACAGTAAATGTTTTAGGTTTGGACAACACAACCTTCACAAGTGTTTTAGCAACAGATGTATTGAATGTGTCAACAACCGGCCCCACAAAATTTTTTACTTCAACAACTGACTACCTGACGGGAAGGGGTTTGGCAGATGATGTTATTGATAATGAACTGACATTGATTTTTGGCGGATCTACCGGGGCAAGTAATCCCGGATTAACCAGTGATCATGTTAACGCAAATGATAAGGTGTTTTTAACAAGTTTTCCCTACTTGGCTTCACCTTGGTAATTTCCAATCCATACAATATAGAAATGGCGGTAAGATAACCGCCATTTTTAAACAATCCAAAATGGAATAAAGTAATAGTTGCTACTGGAAGCCTATTACCGCATCAATAGATACCCTTTAAAATGCGTTTTTACAAAACCGGTTACAATTTTTTAAAACAAGCAAAAATTCAAGTTTCATGGTAAATCTTTATTTGATATAAATCCGTAGTTATTTATGATGTATTCTTTCAACTCGATAAATAAGAAAAAAATTATAACGCTACTATTGTTGCTCAGCAGCATTTCCGTTTTTGCACATACAACGGTAATTGACATGGAGAAAATGAATGGCGTAGATTCAGCTTTTCTATACCTGAAACTTGGCTTTACGCATATTTTACCGCTTGGCTTTGATCATATTTTATTTATGATTAGTCTTTATCTCCTGAAACCAAAATTAAAACCGGTGTTATTACAAGCATCCATTTTTACATTGGCACATACCGTTTCTTTGGGTTTATCCATGTATAGAATAATTACACCACCTTCAGCAATAATAGAACCGCTCATTGCGGCATCTATTTTATTTGTGGCTTTACAAAATATTTTTTCACGTAAAATAAAAACGACAAGACTTGCCATAGTATTTCTATTTGGATTGGTACACGGTATGGGTTTTGCCAGTGCGTTGGGGCAATTGGGGCTTCCACAGAATCGCTTTTTTTCTTCCTTGCTCTTATTTAATCTTGGCGTAGAACTTGGCCAGGTAACAGTTATTTTGGTCGCCTGGTTATTGTTGATAAAATGGTTTGCCAATAAAATGTATTACAGAAGGTATATAGTAATCCCTTTGTCTGTCATCATTGGTATTATTGCTTCTTATTTTTTAATCAACCGCATATCTGTTGAGAAAGATGGACCGGTGGTAGATGCCAGGAATATTGAAAATGTTTTAAAAAATTATAATGACAGTAGTATTCAAAAAAGCGAAGCTGAAATATTATTCTGGAAAAACAGGATCCGGCCGGGCGTAGCAGATTATTCAAATAGTATGCGTTATGCCGGCGCATTGGTTCAGCATTTTCGACTCACCGGAAATATTGCAGATGTTAAAAAGAGTGATAGTGTTTTACTATCGCTCATCCATATTTTTAAAAAAAATGAAGCCGCTCCGTATTTATCATTGAGTAATCATGCCATTTTGCAACATGAATTTGTAAAAGCAGATTCTTTATTGAAAATTGCACTACAAATCGGTTTGAAAAAATATGATGCAGCTGTTGCAAGGTTTGATGTAAATTTTGAGTTAGGCAATATTGATTATGCGGCAATGAACCTCGGGCAAATTCAGCAATCGAATGATTATGGATACCAGTTTCGATGTAGTAAACTGATGCATTATAAAGCGGCTGTAGATTCATCCATCAATGCCATGAAAGCTGCCTTTGCACTTGGAGACACACATATAAGGCTCCGCCAGTCAGCACTGTCCAATTTAGGTGACCTGTATATACATACCGGCGAAATACAAAAAGCAAAGGATTGTTATATGCAATCCATTACAACTTTCAAATCTGATATGCACAGTTATACAGGGCTTGCATGGATTGCATTAATGCATGATAAAAATGATACATTGGCAGAACGCATATTGAAATTTGTTGCTTCCAAAACACAATCGCCTGAACCATTATTTAAAATAATAGCTGTGGCACAAGAACGTAACAATAAAAAAGAGGAAGTGGATTTTGCTACAAAATTTGTGAATACCGTAAGCGATATTCGTTATGGCAAAATGTACAACAAATATCTCATTTGGGTTTATACCGGCATTTTAAACAATCCACAGAAAGCTGTAAGTATTGCAAAGTCAGAATTACAAAATCGCAACACTGCACAAACACAGGCTTGGTATGCTTATGCTTTATTCAAAAACGGGCAAAAACAAGAGGCCATGAATGTGTTTGAACAAAGTGTATCGGGCAAGCCATTAGAAGCATTGGAACTCTATTGGATGGGTAAGTTGTTGGAAGCATCCGGAAAAAAAGGAACAGCCGTTCAGTATTTTTATGAAGCAGCAAAAAACAAGTATGACCTGAACCCTACTATTATCAACGATTTAAAAAATTTTATTGAAATATAAATTATTCAATTCATTGTTTTGCAAATTTAGATGAGGTTTTAGAAATTTAGATTCCAACTTTTTGTCAATGCTATTGTTTGTCGACATTTCATTTGAAGTAAGTGATAAAACGGTTATGTATTGGTGATAATAGAGTTTTGAAAAACGTCTGCCCCACTATTGACATTACGATAATAGCCGTTCGTAGTTTTTATTTCTTTGTCAGTTTATATTTCAAATGCGTTGTCAGATCTGATGGTATAACATCTATAATTTGTAACTCATATTTGTCTCTGTCAATCCCTTCAAACAGCCGAATACCGCTCCCTAAGAAAACCGGAGCTATGTGAATGAAAAACTCGTCTACTAATCCTGCATTCAAAAATTGTTGGATTGTATTAGCACCGCCTTGTATTCTTATATCCTTTCCTTTTGCCGATTGCTTTGCTTTCTCCAAAGCACTTTTAATTCCGTCATTTATAAAGTAAAAAATTGTCGTGCCTTCTTGAGCCCAGGGTTCCCTTTTTTCATGTGTTAACACAAATACATCGGCTTTATATAAATCATTAGGCCAACTGACTTCACCTTCTTCAAACATTCTTTTTCCCATTATGAATGCACCTGTCCTGTCAATCGTTTCTCTAATGTATTTACCATCAGGTCCGTCTTCTTTACCACTATCAATACCTAAATAATCCCAAAATGCTTTTTGGTTAAACATCCAAGAATGAATGTGTCCTGAAACTCCACCCATAAGATTTTGAGGGCTTCTGTTGTCACCAGCGAAAAAACCATCAAGTGAAATTCCGCTATCGAATATTATTTTGCTCATATTATTTTGTGATAATTTTTGTCTGATCAATTTTTGTAGCTGTCTCTCTATAATAAAGGCTAACGTTAAAGCATTTGCGAAGGTCTGACTAAAGTGAAGCGTCAGCCTGAAACAAATACGCATTTAAAAATAGGTTGTTGAAGTTAAGAACTAATGCTGAAACTTATTCCGGCAAGCAAGGCTGCAAGGATGGTGTTTAGAAATCATAAAAATGGAATTGTCATAGCCTGCTTTTTATAGAGTTACTTCTTCCATAATATTTAAAATGCTCAACTTAATGTCAAAAATGAGCTTGCCTTCAATATTTGGAAAGATTTGTTGCAGGGCTGCCTGTGTCGCTTGGGCTTGCTCTATGTTGTCAAAATCAAGTTCAATAATAACAATATCGGGTTTGTCATCAGGCTGGTATATGCGATACCGTATTACCCCTGATTTTTTTCTGCCGATCGGGTCGCTGTCAAACGCTTTTTTCCAACCGTCATAATTTGAGATTTTATGTTCAATTTTTAGTGTTGTCATATCATCCAATATTTTAAGCTTTACTAAAATTTATGTAGGCAGAGTTATTTAAAAAAGGCAGCCAACGACCAGGGTTTTCTGTAGATTGGAAATGAGCATTCCGTTTACCGATAACTACTGATGGTTGAAAATTCATTGTTGAAGTTATGAACAAAAGCTGATAGTTGTTCGTCTGCCGGAACTGAAGCTTGGATTTGCAATTGGTTGATGTTATTATTTCAAACCCATCTTGCATAAAATCCAACGTTAGCTGCCGCCTTTTTATAATGCTGTTAGTTCAAATACTTCTTTTCCGTCAAATTTCCAAAGTCCGTTCTTACTTCCAAACCAAATATTGTTTAGATTGTCGCCAACTACAAAGAGTATTCGGCCATAAGTTTTTCCTCGAGAGTCTTTAAAAGTTTTAAAATGATTTCTGTCAAAAGTCGATAAGTCAGTTATTCCACTTCCCAACCATAATTTGCCTGATTTATCTTCATAAATCCAGCGGACATTATTATTTGAAAATCCATCATTTGTTTTAAAATAGGCAGTAAACTTCTTGCCGTCAAACAGGTCAAGGCCACCTTTTCTATTTCCGTGTGTGCCAATCCAAATGTTTCCCACTTTGTCGCAATATGCAACTCTTATGAAATCATCACTCAATTCATTTACGAAATGAGTGAAATTTTCTCCATCATAAACACTAACTCCACCATGACTTAATGACGTGAACCAAATGTTCCCTTTTAAATCTTCAACAATACTTAAAACGATATTATGTTGCAAGCTATCTTCGTACACTTTACCAATTTCTGAAAGGTGTTGTGTAAATGATTTCCCATCGTATTTATAAACTCCCTGACCATTTGTTCCGAACCATAAATTACCTTTTGAATCTTCTAAAATTGACATGACTTGATTTGGATTTATTACAGGGTACATTTTATCAAGCCAATTACTTGAAACGATTGCTTTGGGAATGTCGAAGTGTGAAAATGTATGTCCATTATATTTGCAAGCTCCTTGTGGTGTTCCGAACCATAAATTACCTTCTTTATCCTCCGTTATGCAAGAGATATCATTGTCACAAAGTCCATTTTCTGTTGTATAATTTGTAAATACCTTTCCGTTATACTTAAAAACTCCATTTACCCGACTTCCAAACCATAAGTTTCCTTCTTTGTCCTTTAATCCACAATAAAACCCATACTTTGGAAGTGGAATTTTTCCAAGAAGAACATTTTCTGGCAATTGATTTGAAATGACCTTCTCTTGTTGTTTTTTATTTTGGCCATTACAAGAAACAACAGTCGAAGTTAAAATCAATAGAAATATATTTTTTATCAATTGTGTCGTTGTATTTTTTCTTGGTTGCAGCTAACGTTCGAGGCTTGCCGCTGTGCTGGTATTTTTTAATGTACCGCCCGAACGTCAGCCGATTTAAAAAACTAAAGTTGAAGTTAACAACAAAAAGTTGATTTATATTCTTTAACCTGGAACTATTGCTGATAGAAAACTACAACTAATGTTACCTGCAGCCCTTCTTCTTGTCAGTTAATTTTTCGTTGGTTTTAGTGTTAGTTTCAATGTCGTAAAGCCTAATAGGCCTGCTGTCAAAGAGGAGATTAAGATTACTAATTTTGCATTGTTAATAATTGTTTCATTGTCAAAAGCAAGAAGCGTTATAAAAATTGACATGGTAAAACCTATGCCACCTAATAATCCAACACCAAAAATATTTTTCCAATTGAGTTCTGTTGGCAGCTTGCAAAGTCCTAATGAAACTGCTAAATATGTCAAGAGAAAAATACCTATTGGCTTACCAATGATGAGTCCAAGTGCAATGCCTAAACTATAATTTTCTGTCAATGTTTGTGAGATGTCTCCACTAAAAATTAAAGCTGTGTTGGCTAATGCAAAAATGGGTAAAATGACGAACGCAACTGGCTTGTGTAAAAAATGTTGCAGAATATATGATGTTGATTTTTTATCACCGTTTCCAAATGGAATTGCAAATGCCAACAAAACACCTGTTATGGTGGCGTGAACGCCTGATTGCAACATAAAATACCACATTACAACTCCACCAATTAAATAAGGAATTAGATTTCTAACTTTCATTCTGTTGAAAACTAAAAGCAAGGTAAATATTCCTAATGCTATAAAGAGGTTTGTCAATGATAGCGTTTTGGTATAAAATACGGCTATAACGATAATAGCACATAAGTCATCTATGACAGCCAATGCTGTTAAAAATACTTTTAATGAAGTGGGCACTTTGTTGCCTAATAAAGATAAAATACCTAACGCAAAGGCAATGTCTGTTGCCATTGGAATGCCCATACCCGATTGGTGTGGAGTTCCGTAGTTAAAAACAAAATAAATACCTGCCGGTATCATCAAACCACCTATTGCTCCGAAAATCGGCAAAAAAGCATCTTTCAATTTCGAAAGTTCACCTATGTAAATTTCTCTTTCGAGTTCTAAGCCAATTAACAAGAAGAAAATTGCCATCAGCCCGTCATTTATCCAATGCTCGGCCGTCATGCCTGCAAACTTTGTCTGAAAAAAGTCGTGGTAACTTGCACCCAAATTTGAGTTGGCAATTATTAGAGAAAGTATTGTGCAACCAAATAAAATTAGCCCACCAGCTTTTTCACTGTCAAAAAATTCTTTAAATAATTTTGTTATTTTCATTTGTGTTTGTGTATCTGTACAATGTTTGCTTCGTAAATATGCTTAACCCACCTATATAGTGACTTGTAAAATTGGGAGCAATAAATTTATCAAACTCTTCTATATTTCCATTTGACCAAACTTGATGATATTTTTTTACTGCATCAATGCTTTTGCTGATGTTGGCTTTTTGTGAACCGGAGTCGCAACTCGCTATAACATCGATTAGTACTGAAAAAGAAAAGATGATTTGAGTAACCTCTTTTAGAGACACCGTCATTTTGGTTTTGGGTTTTAATATTGCACATAACGTTTTCCGGCTTTGCGTTAGTGTGCTTTTGAAACCGAAAACTGTCTGCCAGCACCAACGTTTATTAATTGCTCAAATGTTTCTATTAGCACTGTCCGCCCACTAATGCAAAACTCGTGTTAGCTGCCGCTTTTCTGTCTTTCGCTATTCCCATGTCTTACCGTCCAAAAGTTTTGCAATTTGTTCAGCGGTCATACCCTCTTTGAACCCATCAATTTCGTCAAGCCAAAAATATTTTTTTGCTCTTATGGACGAAAATGATGTCTTGATATAGTTTGTCTTGTAAAAATTATCAACGAGGAAAAACTTATTACCTTCTTCCAAGTCGTAGTAATCAGTATTTTCAATTGTCTCTTTAATTCTGTTATACTCGTCTTGTGTCAGTCGTGAAAGATCCTCATTATTTGTTGCAATAAGTTTTCCGTCATCATAATCGCAGTAAACAGTTTTCTCTAATTTGCCAATGGCAACAATAGTCTTGTTCAGATATAAGCCGATATATTTAAACGGTGAGTTATGGCTTCGTGTCACAGGATCGTAGTAAATACGATACTTAATATTTTCTTGGAGCGACTCACTTGCGGTGAAAGTAAGCATTGTCCTATTTTCAATGTTAGTAAGTCCGTGCTCGTTGCAAAGCGAAATATAATCGTCAAGAATTTCCCTCATTTCTAAATCATATTCGGAAAGGTTGCTTGCAATAATTTGGTAAATATCCTCGTATGTCGTGCTTGCAAACTTAATGTCCTTGTATTTGTCCTGCTGTAAAGTTTTAATAATTTCTGTCCTGATATTACTATCAACTTTACTTTTGGAAAGTGCTAATAAAATTCTTTGGGCGTAATTGTCGCCAAAAGCGTCAAGGTGTCTTACCAGTTGGTCGGTTGAGAAATTGTCGTAAAGTTTTGTTTCAATAGCAACTTTAAAACTGTCTTGTGAGATTACACCGTCAACAACGCTGCCCTGTCCCCATTGTTGTTGTGTGAAATTTACTCCAATGTTTAGAGAAAGGTTGCTGTCGGCAAGTATTGAGTTTATTGCAGTTTCAAATTTCAGTCGGTTGTAGTGATACAGTCTTGAAAGCAAAAGAAGCGTTGCATTCGTCACCCAGTTTTCTTTACTGTCGTATCGTTGAAAATAATGTAGTTTACTCATGGTTGGTACTGTCTGCTTAAAGTTGCCACCAACGTTTGAGGCTTGGCGATGGGCTGGTATTTTATAACTGTCTGCCCGGCAACTGAAGCCGATTAGAATTATTGATGCTGAAGTTAACAACTAAAAGCCAAACCTGCCTGCCGGCAGGCAGGTAGAATTCGGTCAGCCCGATATTAGTTGATAGTAGTACAACTGGCGATTGTTATTCCCTCTGCCAGCCTAGCGGCAAACCTTTTGTTGTGTGCCGTTATTTGTCACTCAAAGTCAATTTTAGCTTTTGGAACCATAGCTTGAATTCGTTTCTTTTCAGCGTTGTCAAACGAATTAAATGTTAGCCAGAATGTGTCAACTTGTTGAAGCTTGTCAAAACCCAAAGGCATAATTGGAAGTTGCATCGTGTACATTCCAACTCTTTTTAAGTTAGGCAATTTTTCCATAATTGAAAACGCCTTTGTCCAATTAAGTTTATGCAAGTCCCCCAAACCTAATTGTTGAATTGTCTTGACTTCAGCAAGTTCAATTGGCAATTCTTTTAATGGATTATCACAAACTGACAGTCGCTCTAACTGTTTAAGATTTCTAACTTTTCCTGATAGAACTTTAATGCTATTTCCCTGCAAGTCAAGGTCTTTCAAATTGTAAAAGTTATAAACGACTTTTATACTTGTGTCTGAAAGTTTATTGTCTCTTAAACATAGTTTTTGAATTGTTTTAAGTCGTCCAAATTGTTTGGGAAGCGAAGTCAGGTTATTGTTTGCGAGGTTTATTTCTTCAATTTTTTTAAACCGTTTTATGCTTCTTGGGATTGTACTGATTGAATTGTACCAAATGATTATGCGTTTAAGATTTGGAAGCACAGATAATTCAACGGGAAACTTTTCAAATTCATTGTAACAAAGGTCAATGTAGATAAGGTTAGCAAGTTGTCCCTTTTCGAAATTTAGTTTTTTGATTTGGTTGCTAAATAATCTTAGATATTTTAGATTGTCCAATTGTTTAACGGGCTCTGGAAATGATGGCAATTCGTTATTGTCTAGCCAAAGTTCTTCGAGGCTTTTGAGTTGAGAAATATTGTCGGGTATAGTTTTTATTTTTCCATCTGTCAGCCAGAGTATTTTTAAACTTGGAATTTGCCTTAAAACCTCAAATGTTTGCACTAAATCCAAGCTTGGATTTGAACCTATGTCAATCTTTTCAAGAGCCGTCAACTTTATAATGTCAGTAGGCAGTAGTTTGAGTTGTTGGTCTGAAAGGTCAAGAGATTTTACAATTGTCGGATTAACTAACGCTTCTTTGATTGAATTGAAAACGACTTCTGTGTCTTTCTGTCCAAATGACTTTAAAGAGAAAATGAGAAAAATAAAGAGAAGTCGTTTCATTGTCACTTTAAGTTAGTAGGGTGTTCGTTATAATGGCACACAACGGTAGGGCTTGCTGCTGCGCTGGTATTCAATGTCCCTTTCGCCGGAACGTCAGCCCAGTAGCGAACCCAAAGTCGAAGATAGGTACAAAAGATGGGCGATGAAAGTCTCGCCCGAACAAAAGCTCAATAGTAATTCAAATGCTGATGATTAGTCCGTCAGCCAGCGTAGCAG